>CALFRH010000573.1 GCA_937919225.1 uncultured Parvularcula sp. | reverse complement strand
CTCGGTGTGGTGCGTGTCGGTAGGATGTCAGCCATCGATACTTCCTTCGCGGCCAGCTGATGTTTTAATCAAGGTTTCAAGCTGAAGAGGTGTTAGGAGCATTAGCCTACCAATTTTGTAGAATTGGCCTGTTTTGTGGGCTTTCGAGCGGATCAAGCGAGGCGAGACGTGGACGCCATGCCTTTTCAATTTTTCGCTCCACGCTTCGGGCGTTTGGCCTTGATCGAGCAAATCTGGCATCACTACTTTGCCTCCTAAGCAATTTCTTGCAAAGAGTTGCAGCTTTCTAGCTTTAAGTCGATACGTTCTTGTTTAAAGCGGCATTTTCAGCTATTTATCGGAACATACGTTCCGTAAAATTGGATTTTGTCTTATGAGCGACTTCAAATTCGAAAAAAGATCGGGCACTGAGCAGGCAAAATTTGACCACGAACGCGATGCTGACTTCGAAGCCCAACAATCAGACTTGGCAAACATACCTCAGTCGCCCATGCACAACAATTTGCGCGAGTTTCGTTTGAATCGAAAATTTAAGAAGCAGCAAATGGCTGAATTTATGGGGGTCACAACCCGTACGTACTATGCATATGAAAAAGGTACACGAGCGGTCCCCTCCGATGCACTTATTAACCTGGCGACCAAGACCAATGTCGATCTCCATCATCTACTCGTGGGACGCCGAATCCGTCAGGATGCTAGCGTCGTACTCGCCGCAATGATCGATGCACAGCTCATATCGAAGAAACTCCGGGAAAATTACCCTGACATGGCTGCCGAGACACGCGCTAAGATTGCCAGTTATGTAGTGACAACTGACTGGGACGAATGGCCACGTATGCATCCGGACGTCATCGACGCTGCGATTTTTAAGTTTACCCGTTATCGGTACTTTCCTGAAGATTTACCTGCACCCCCCTTCTTTGAGGACTATCATGACGATCCAGGCGGGTACGTACTGGATATGCAAGCATGGCAGGACATCGTGGAGCAAGACTTTGAGACTAAGACTGACACGTAGGGTCGGAAGTGCCCTCGAAATCTTCAACATTCGCTAGCTAGATGATAGCTAGGAAGCTAGCTAGCAACCTTAATAGATTGTACGCTATCAATCACTTTCCGAAGCACCGATAGGCTGCGTAATCTGGGACTAAATTTGGAAGGATGAAGATACGGCCTACGTTTAAGGCGGTGATCAGAATTTAGAACAAGGGTATTGAGAATGCTGTCAATTTCACAAACTCGAGCCAATGTGGCGGTCCAAGTCATATTTAATGATGGAAGACCGAACACAGTCCGCATCGAATCTACGGATGGGAACCGCAAGGAGGCAATAATCCGTGTTGGGACTGTGCTCGCAGTCGGACAAGCGCCTGACATTCGCGACTTCCTCGTGCATTTGGACGAGACATCACCAAGTTTCATTTACGGTGTTTCAGAGGTTAATGGAACTGATATATCCACCGCTGGCGTCGTCGGCGTGAAGGAGGAATTTGCAGAGGGCCGCCTTACGGAGGGTCAACAATACACTTTGTGCGAACGGAAGTATGAGAACGGAACTGGGCTCTTTCTGAGCACAACGCTGATCTCTAATGCTTCGGTTTTGTTTACGAGTAGAGTGGCGGGCGGAGAGTGGCAGACCCAAGCATTGACCGTTTCAAACAGAGACGGCATCCCTGAAACGCCTATCGGATTTATATTGCCGGACGATGAATACCGTATCGATGGAGTATTTGGATCATGGCTGATGTTTTGATCAGTCCTAGGCAGCATTCTACTGGTAGGCTTGGACCAGGACGGATTTGATCTGCCCAATGCTGCTTGCACAAGCGCTCATTGACGCCCTCCGATAACTTTTACTGCGGCGAAAAAACCATTCTAACTTTCGGCCGTAGTAGGCTCGGCCTCGTCATCGTGCTCCTCGGCAACACCCACAAGGTACTTATCGTATGTTTTTTTGAGATACTTCAACGAAGCCTCTTTATCGACATTCGCTTGCAGTTTCTCTTGTACAAAGTGCAGCCTCGCCTTGCAGGCCGTCAGAACTTCCGCCCAGCTTTTTACCCAAACCTCGACATTGCCGTCTTCCGATAAAAATATCCGTCCGGGCGGGCTATCTTTTTGCCGAGTCTTTGTTTTGGCGTAACCATCCAGTTCATTCGAGATAACCCAAAAGCTCCAGCGGGTCTTAACATGCCGAAACCGTTCATCATCAGCGATAGTAAACGCATATTTTTCGACCTGACTGATCTCATCCGATCCGATAGTGCACTTGGGCCTTTTCAGTTCTACGACCAAATGCTCCTTCTCGTCCGCCCGACTTTGTGGAACGGCACGCGAGAGCATCAGATCAACAATTCCTGTTTTGCCATCTATCCGCTTAACAGGCCGGTCGATCACTGTGGTTTTACCGATTTTCTTTTGATGTTTGCGGAGAACCTCAGTCAGCGACTGATCATCGACCGTTAGGTTGAACTCCTCCCCAAATATCCAAGTGTTATTCTCGGCGATCATCCGGTGAAGCTGGCTACGCTCCTTCAACAATTTCTTACTGTCCTTGTCAAAGAGCAGGGCCTCCAACCCATTAACGAACTTCAGGCGATCAGCCACGAGCCGAGATGCACTGATAACATTCGCCAAATCTGCTTCTTCAAGCAACTTTGACATCTCACGCTGAGTGCGCTCGGGGAGATCCAAAACTTCCGTTAAGATGTGCTGTAACTCATCGGGGCCGCGTTCAATCGCTTGACGCAGCATGCGCATCTGGAAGGCTCGGCTCTTCGAACTTTGCACTTTAAAATCGGGAAGATGCTTGTTGACATTTAACGCAACAATATCAAAGACCTTCCGCTCCGCCTCTTCTACAGATGTGCGAGGTTCGGCCCTGAAAGGGTATATCTCCTCTTCCTTCCATTGGTCGATCTCTGTCTTTGCAACTTCGACATCTTTCGAACTGAAATGAGCTTTTATGAGTTCCGCCGCTGCATCGCGGGCGTCTTCAAGCGCCTCGTTCATTTCTGGCAATGCCAAATCACCGCGTTCCTGCAACGCGTCGATGTACGTAGATTTCAGGTAGGCCGAGAACTTGTAGCCAGGCGTATTAAATCCTGGCTGCATCCGAACGAATGGAAAGCCATGCGAACCGCATAAGAAGAACCAACGATCCGAGGCCGATTTCCATTCGATCAAGTCAACTGCCGCAGGGTATTTAGTAACTGTCTCCCCCTCGGCTATAACAATTGGTTCCAGCTCGAAACTCGTCCTTTCGACAATGGCCTTGCTGGGGTCCAATTTCTCGGTCTCAACGAAAACTGACACATCACTATAATCAGTTAAATAAAGTGCAAACACTTCCGACAGTGATTGCACGGATTTTGTTGGCTCCAGTGACCGATAGGTTCGGTCCAATTCTGAAACTTTCACTTCGACGCCGGGGCCGAGAGCAGCCTCCACCTCTTCGGGGTTGGTGACACGCACGTCAACAAGATCGTCTTTCAATAGTGAAATGCGATAACCAAGCAGTTTCTTTCCATCACGATAGCGAACGGTCCAAACAGCGGATCGCCCAAGTGCTAGGGCTTGCAGGCGACCTTTGCCCTCCTTCCCATGAAGTATGCGGCCTTTTCCTTTTGAAGTTCTGCCGCCGCGCTTCCATGAGCCGCCGAGCTGCCCGAATAGTGCCTCAACCTCACCGTGCGCAATACCGTGCCCGTTATCTTTCACCGTGACAGATTTCATCGCAATATCGTCGCTCTCGATCTCTACATCAACGCGAGTGGCATCAGCATCCAGGGCATTCCAGATCAGCTCGGAAAGCGCCTGAATTGGTTTGGCCGTTGCAAGATTCTTGAGATGATCACGTTCGACCTGAACTCTGTAGTGCGCTTCTGCCATGGTCAATCTGCCTCATGAAAATCGCCTTGCGGCGTCATCTTAAACTTGTTTCCGGTTTACCCTGCATCAGGTCCAGTCAGGTAGGTCTATGTCTTCAAATGGATTTGGGTGAATTGTCCGGGCAATAAAAATTCCTGTGATCGGAACACCAGGAAACCTCTGTGACAGAATGGTATGCATCGCACGAAAATGCCGTCCAACAGTTAAAACGTCATCGAAGATGCCGATGCCCGATGGGGCCGGATCGGTGAGTGTTTCATCCAACTGATAATTGGCCAACAATTCTTCAACAGATGCGCGGTTGCCATCGCCCGCTGCATGTGACGCTTCAGTGGATGACGTTTGCTTGACGAGACCGCGAACGTCGAGATTTGGCCTTATGCCCCGGCAGATTTGCTCCATGCGGTCGTCATAATCAGGATGGTCGACAGCTTTGGAACCAGGAATGGGAACAAGCGTTGCGTGATCCAACCATTCGGGGTTTAATGCCCCGGCTAATTCACGTGAAACTTGGTTTATGGCGCGGCCCTTGTGATGCCAACCACCTTTTGTGGTGCGCTCGCTAGGCTTCTTTTTGAGGTTCCAGATCAGGCTATTTGTTTCGCCTTCATACCCCGCGTTTGCCTTGTACTCCCGGAGGAACAAGCAGTTATCCCCCGCTTCGAGTGCATTGTGATCAACCCTGATTAAATCGTCAACTTCTGTGAAACTCATTCTGGTCGCAGAGCCTGCCAGATGTCTTCAGGGTCTCGGACTCGGATCGCCCCTTCCTTCTCAAAGCGGGCAGGCCACGTGATCGCAGGATTGTTGAAACAACTCTCCAAGATGAATAGTTTACGGCCTTGATAGAGCGCTGCACGGGCCTGAGTTAGCGTTCCAGACGTCTCCCCAGCTTCGACGATGATAGTGCCCTCAGTCAGCGCACTCATCGTGGCATTGCGTTCGGGGAAATAGTACCGCTTATGCTGGAAAGGCTGGACCGCGTATCGCAAGACTGGCACCTGCGAAACAAGCAAATGCTCTTTGGCGATATGAGCTTGCAAATCAACATTTTCTTTCGGGTAGTTCTCCCCCAAAGGCGTGCCTATGACAGCAATAGTACGGCCTCCAGCCTCTAGGGCGGCTGTATGCGCAGCTTTATCAATCCCCGCCGCTAGCCCGGACACAACTGAGAAACCACGAGCTACGAGCTCCCTTGCAAGCCGTCCCGCCCGCTTAGCCCCTTCACCTGATGGCTTCCTGCTTCCCACCACCGCGAGGCCCCGCATTTCGCTTAACTCCCACGTCCCCTGATAGTACAAAAGCTCCACGGGATGCTTTGCATCGCGTAATTTTGCCGGATAGTCACCAGCTTTGTTGATGCGCACTCCAGACTGATAGACACCAGATTTGTGCAGTTTTTCTATCACCGCAGTCGCCGCCTCATCGGCCTCCGTAGGCGACACAAAATCCGAAGGCAAAGCCGTTTTGTCGGCAGCAAACTTCTCCGCCAACGTCTTGAAAGTAGCGCCTTGTTGCATGAATAAGGCGTCATATGCGCCTAACTCTCTACGAGGAGAAATGGCTGAACGTGCTGGGCCGCCATAGCTGTTTAGCGCCAGCCTATTCACGGCATAGCGGCGCGCTGATGATCATCATTTGCGTCTCCCTAGGCCACAGCATTTGACGGCCCAATAAAGTCAGAGTGACCCATAAATAGCATCAAAGGCAATACCAAGCGCCTAATACGGGGTCACCAATCTGGCGTAGATTCTACCTGCCCACGCCTTAAAGCGGCAGCATAGGCGCACATGGGTCAACTCTTTGACGGAAACGAAGGCCTGAACTCAATCCCTGGCTGTTCTGGCCTCTCAGCCGTTTTCACCTTGTTTGCCCGTGCAGCAATGTTTGGCTCTACTACTGT
>CALFRH010000572.1 GCA_937919225.1 uncultured Parvularcula sp. | reverse complement strand
GGGCCAAGCCGGTGGCATGCCAAAGCGGTTCGCCGGTCGAGAGTGACCGCCGGAGACAAGCCAGGAACCGCCTCTGCCAGTATACATCTCGCACTCATTTGGCGTGTAGGCCGCTCCGTCGCGTGGCGAGTTGGTATAGTTTGTGAAGCAATCGGCCACCCATTCAGCTACATTCCCAGTCATATCATGCACATTGAAGTTGTTCGCTGGGAATGAACCGACGGGCGATGTGTATTCCCATATGTCGCTTCCCTCTGCGGCTCCGCCACAGCAGGTATCTTTGCCATAATTCGCATGATCTCGACTCGGTTCTGCTCCCCACCAATAAGCTTCTTGAGTCCCGGCTCGCGCGACATATTCCCACTCTGCTTCGGACAGCAAACGATATTCCTCTCCAGTCTCAGAGCTTAACCATAGGACGAAGGAGCGCGCGTCATAATAGTCTACATTGATTACGGGGCGCCTATTCTTACCCCAAGCCTCATCTCCATCATCTTGGTTCGCTCCCTTGTTGGAACAACCTCCGCCAGCCACACAGGCGTCCCATTCCGCCCATGTCACTTCGAATTTGCCTACTGCAAATTGATAATCGATTCGAATTGAGCGCAGCGGGCTTTCGTGGTCTTGACGGTTAGGTTCATTTTCTGGCGAGCCCATGGTGAACGAACCTGATGGAATAACGACCATCTCGGGACCCAGAGCACCTCCCGACATGCGGTCTTGGAAAGTTTGGCCTGGACGATAGTTGGGCGCTGACAGTGCTGATATTCTCTCTCGTGCGGAAACGATGTATTGGCCTTTAGGATATGCAAGATAATACTCTCGAAAAGACTCGAGCGTGTTGGTGCTTTGAGCAATTTGCCAAACTTTCTCTTCCCCCCAAATTGCCGCTTCGACGCGAGATGTGAAATTTTCAATTTCAGATGCGGCTGCAGAATCAAGATCAATAGCGGGACCCCCAAATTGTGATGAAAACGTCGAGACCGCCGACCGCGTGCCCAGCCCAATTTCGCCATCAATTGTTGATGAATAATATCCGAGATCGCGCAACGAAGATTGCAGTTTTCTCACTGCTTCTGGGCGAGGGTCTGGTATTGTTGCTCCGGTTTCATTGGTATCGGAATTTGGTGATGTGGTGAACTGCTCGGTAGGTGCTGCCGCGGCTGGCTCGCTAGGTAGTCCGAGTTCTTCATCAATCATTGCGAAGGGTTCAGATACCGGGGGTTCGCTGATCAATGGCGTACGCCAGTTCATTGGGTCCAGTACAAAAATGATAGCACCCGCCGAAAAAACTACAGTTGTCAGCGTCGCCGCTATGAAGAGCTTTCGCCGAGCGGCTCTCCGCCGTGATGATGCGATTCTTTCATCTAAGTCCGGTGCGCGATTGGGGCGAGGGCCAGAGGTCTTACCATGGAGCAATGAAGCCATTCCCGGTGGTATGGCTTGCGACGCGGTTTTGGTCTGATTGGCATGATCGCTGCGAGGTGATTGAGCGCGCGCTTCGGCTCTCAGGTGTTCGCTATTTTTCTCGCGAGTGTAGTTTTCAGTCTCTTCTTCTTTACGTTTTTTCAGTTCGTCTAAGACCGTCCCGATGTGATCGCTTAGCGCGCTGTAAAGAGCAGAGTTTGAATGAAATTTTTCAACCTGCTTGAGATCGGCGCTGTCTACTCTCTTCCATTCTCCCAGTTGTCGGATCCTACGACCGGCTTCGAAGGTCCACTTACTATTTGAGAAATGCTCTTTAAATTCTTCGTAGTCTCGACTGTCTAAGCTGTGTTCGATGCTCAACCACATTTTCGCACCACCTCCATCATCGGCCTGAGGCGCGCGTGGATGGTGGGGCGATTGGGAACTCCGGGGAGGCAAGGCGATAGGAAGTCCCTGGACCAACGACTTCACATCGGCGTCAAAGCTCATCCGATTGACAAATTTTGCATTTCGTCTGGCAAGCGACTTGAGGCTATCAGGAAGGCTTTCGGGCCAAGGGACGGGTGTGCCGTCCAACATCACAGGTACGACTGGGATACCTCTTGACAATGCTGTCTCTATTTCAATCCGCACAAAGTCTGAAGGATCGTCGAGACTTCGTCCGCCGGTTTTTGCGCTTTTGTGGCTAAGCCAGCCTTTACCTATGACTGCCAGGAGCATTTCACACTGGCTGACTTTGCTCTCCAAATGCTCAACGAAGTCGACGCCGTATGGGATGTTGTCGACGTCGATAAAAATGTCTTCTCTAGGGTTTTCGACATGCTGCTTCAGCTCTCGG
>CALFRH010000571.1 GCA_937919225.1 uncultured Parvularcula sp. | reverse complement strand
CGTCAGCACAGGCGATTGATGAATCATCTATTCAAGCCAGCGACGCTCGCAAACTACCTCGCACAGATGAACCCACTGATTGCGGCCTCCTTGGACGCGTACCAAGGTGATGTCGACGTTTATTGGCAAACAAAGCAGTTAGCCTTGGATATTGCGGTGAGTGTGTTTGCGGGTCTGCAGCCAGGGGAAGAGAGCCGCGCATATAATCATGACCTGAATACGATCCTCAGCAATGCGATGGCACATCGCATCAATCTTCCAGGAACGCGTTTTCGGAAGGGACTCAAAGCCAAGCATCGGCTGTCCGAGCGTCTCAGAGAGCAGCTAAAACATCGGCGCGGCAGGATTGGGACTGACCTGATCAGTCACCTAGCAAACGTGTCTGACGCCCAAGGTGCACCGCTGGACGGACAAGACGTCATCGACCATATGCTCGGCATGCTGTTCGCTGCGCATGATACGACAGCCTCATCGCTCGCCATGATTTTTTGGTTGCTGGCTGAGCATCCAGACTGGCAAACCGACCTGCGCGATGAAGTCGAAACTTTGTATCGCAAATCGGGGTCATTTCATCTGGCATATGAGGACCTGGACAAGTTGCCGAAAGTCGATTGGGTTCTCAAAGAAACGCTCAGGCTCTATTCGCCAATCCAAATTATTCCGCGCCGCACGGTGCGAGAGATCGATCATCTTGGATACCAAATCCCAAAGAACACGTGGGTGATGCTCGTTCCACAAGCCACGCATTTCGATACGCGTTACTTTTCGGACCCAGATCGTTTTCGCCCTGAGAGGTTCAATCCTGAGAGCGATTTGTATCGCGAGTTTGACCCTTATGCTTTCATTCCTTTCGGGCGGGGCAGCCACATGTGCCTCGGCATGCACTTTGCGCACATGGAGGTCAAAGCCGTTCTCTATCAAACGCTATTACAACGGAGACTATCGTCATCCGATGGACCCGATGTAGAACTCGAGTATCTGCCATTGGTCAGGCCTTCGAACCGGATGGAGGTACGGTTTACTGGGCGTCGCAATCCACAATCATACAACACTTAGCTGATGACCGCTTTTGCTCGCATCTCAGAAACTAGGAGCGGCTGTTCTGGGGCGAGTTTAAGCCTCTAGGTTTTCGCTCGTACCGTTATAGATTCAAATGATGACGAGAACGATTCGAGTTGCGGCAGCTCAAACATGCGAGATTATCGGCGATGTTTCCGAAGCTTCGTCGGTCGTGATTGATTTGGTCAATCAGTCTAAAGAGGCAGGGGCCAGCCTGATCTGCTTTCCTGAAGCTTTCTTGCAGGGCTATGTCTGCGAAAGAACGCACGTTGAGCGTGAGGCGCTATCAACTGAATCTCGCGAATTCCGGTCCTTACTAAACGGCCTTCCAGAGAACAGCCCGACAGTCGTACTTGGATTTATCGAAGCTCTTGGAGTCCATTACGCCAACAGCGCGGCCATCATTCAGAACCGCGAAATTGCTGCATGCTATCGCAAGACTCATTTGCTCAATCGGGAGAGCATGTTCCAAGCTGGAGATGCCTATTCTGTTTATGAGGTGAATGGACTTTGGTTTGGGGTGAACATTTGTAACGATGCCAACTTCCCTCAGGCCGCTCGAATAATTCGCGAACGCGGCGCCGAACTATTGGTCTGTTGTGCGAACAACATGTTACCAAGCGATGTCGCCGAGCAATGGAAAGATCAACACAATGCAATACGAAGCGAAAGATGTCGCGAGACCGGAATGTGGCTCCTGTCCGCTGACGTTACAGGCCATCGCAATGAATGCGTAGCTTTGGGACCTACATCGTTGATAGCTCCGAGCGGCGATGTCATCCATCAACTTCCATTAAATGAGCCCGGATTGTTAGTAGCCGAAATCGATATTTGAGCCTCTGAGGCAGCGACTGACTTGGGGCGATTATAAGACACTCAATCTGAGTAAACCGCAGCGTCCATCGACAATAGTCTCTCAAATCGATGACAACCTCAGCTCATTTGGATTTATGTCAGTCTTTGGTCGGACGGAATCCCGGCTCTAAACGTTTTTGGACGTAGGTGCACATTAGACTGAAGACAATTGGATTCGGTTTGGCTAGAAGTTGAAATAGTAGCTCACTCCGTCATCCAGCGGTTCGTTCTCGTAACCTTCCCATCCGCTTTTTTGAATGATCTGCTCAGCGGTTACATCATCATAGAACAAAGCAAGAGTCTCAGCCGTTTCGCGGAACGTTTGCATTGCGCGCTGCGATGAGATGCACTGTTCACCGTTGGCGCATGGGCGCGGCGCTGTGGGTATGCCCGCGTCGACTTTCGTGGTCTTTAGTTCTTCAAACACTTCATTGTCGGAGGCAGAACTATCGGGCGCGTCACTTCCGCCAAAATTCGGAGCGCAGATGGCGAACTCTGTATTCAGTGGCACGCGATGATCAAGGTAGCTTTCCCATCCATTGGCGGAAATAAACTTGTCGCTACCTTGGTAGCCTTTTAAGTTGGCGCCTACCCATTGTGCGTATTCGGCGATCGTGGGCTCTGTACTCCACGATTTTTCGCCTGTAGCGTCACGAAATAGCTGGGTGGTTCCAACACGGCAATTGCCATAGATTTCCGAACAATTCGAGACGCACACTTCCGAGATTGAGCTTTCGGGCTCTTTCAATATCAAGTTTGGGCCTCCAGCTGCGCCGCCGCACGCGCTCGAAGCGATTAAGGCCAATAGGACTGAACCTGGTATTCTTTTAATCATTTAATTAGCTCCCCCAAATTGGTCGTGTATCATCCAATACCCATTTGAGCAAAATCAACGTGCGTCCAAAACGTGTCACAATTCTCCGAGGATGAAACGCTGCGTCTGTGTTTAAGTATAGTTCCGATCGGATAGGTGAATCGGCAAACGTTGTCGTGATGAGCACTTCAATTTGCAGTAAAAACCGACCACATTCTCTTGTTACTCAACGTCCTTTTTAGGGCGATTTAAGTCTCTCAGCCCAAGTCACGAAGCGGTCTATCGTGTTTCGTTATGTGATCAATTCCTTTGAGAAAACGACTCAAGTAAGACAGGTCGCATGCTCCAATCCTCTCCTTTCTTGTTGACCAAAGACTACGTTCAGCAAACCGGCCTATTGCCAAGCGACGTCGGCAAATGGTGTCTATTGGTACAAAGCTGTCACCATGTTTTCGAGAATGAGAAACAAGCAAAGCAAGCACACGCCATGCTGCTCGATGGAATTTCAGTCAGGTGAGCATTATTAGCTCTCGAGGCAAACAACTGTTTTTGCTCGAAATTCAGCGTTTCACCCCTCCTCCGGCAATAGGGGTTTACTTCTGAAATAATCGGTGCGATCAAAAAGAACGGAACTCGAACAAAGGGTTCTACGAAGACAGAAAAAATTTTAATCCACAATTCTGTTTGGAGTAGAACCATGACCAACTTGATCCGTGACCTTCAGGTCCAAAACGTACCCACTACCTCGCTGAATCCATATGCTGGCAATGCGCGAACGCATTCGCGCAAACAGATTGATCAAATCGCAGCGAGCATCAAGGCGTTTGGCTGGACTAACCCCATTCTGACTGATGACCAGAACGGTATCATTGCCGGTCATGGGCGCTGGTTAGCCTCCAAGCAACTCGGATTATCTGAAGTACCGACTATCTCATTATCCGGCATGAGTGACGAGCTAAAACGCGCTTTCATTCTCGCCGATAATAAGCTCGCTG
This sequence comes from uncultured Parvularcula sp., assembly GCA_937919225.1. Lineage (GTDB taxonomy): Bacteria > Pseudomonadota > Alphaproteobacteria > Caulobacterales > Parvularculaceae > Parvularcula. Next base: position 57 of record CALFRH010000571.1, on the reverse strand, counting down.
AACACGCCGGATGGGATGACGGCCTGCTTAAGATTGAACTCGGCGCGCTTAGCGATA
>CALFRH010000570.1 GCA_937919225.1 uncultured Parvularcula sp. | reverse complement strand
GCCCATTCGTGGGCGTGGCGAGGGTTGGCGTTCTCAAAAGAGAGATATCGCGCATTGATAGACATGAGCGTGCTGAAGACCTTGTCCATCTCAATGTCCAGCACGTGCGGCCCTTCATAATTTCCCCAACACGCATGCACACGGACCTTATCGCTTGGGACGTCGCGCAATGCATGGTTGAGCACTTCGACGTTCACCTCAGCGATCTTGATGAATTCATCATCTGATAGGTCTGAGAATAACATCTGCCGCGACAATGCCAGGTCTGGACAATCCAACTGAATGTCCAAGCCAGATTCCACGATGGTTTCGTACTCTGTTTTCAAGGCGTCGCCGAGCGCCTCTAGATACGCCTCTCGAGAGGAGTAGTGTTGGTTCGGCAAGAACAGGGCTACAACCCCAGGCGACGCCGCGTTCATGAACCCACGCTCTACGCCGTGCTCTTGCATGGCAGTCTTCAAATTGGAGATATCTCTTTTAAGCTCATCTTGCCCAAGGGGTTTGATCTCGCCTGTGCACTGCGGCCGCGCATAGGTCGCGGTGCCGCCGGTCTTTGAAAGGCGCTCCATGAAGCTCGGGAATAGTTTGAGATCAGCGGGTGCGTTGCGTGGACTGTCCCCTGAAAATCCGGTGTAGCGGTCTTTCACATAGGTCGAGTAGGAGATTTTCGACGCCTCGCCATCACTCACGATATCAACGCCAGCCCGCTTTTGACGTGCCACAGACTCGCTCACGGCTTTGGCCATGACCGCGTCAAACTCTGTCTGATCGTAGTCTTCGCCTTTTTCACGCGCGAACAAGAAATCGACGACCTCTTGGGTTCGCGGCAGGCTGCCGACATGGGTTGTTAGAACTCGATCTCGGCTGGTTTTCATGACGCTTCACTCCAAACATGCATTCGAAGTCATACGTCTAAGATGGCGCCCGCGCAATAGAGCCGCCCTGAATTACGGCGCCTTCGAAAACTCGTTTCTCATGAGACTGATCCGGACGTTCGACTCGCTCGGTGATCATGCGAACCGCAGCTTCAGACATTCGACCAATTGGTTGTCGGATAGTCGTCAGCTCGTAGCTCGAGAATTGACTCATACCGATACCATCAAAGCTAATTATGGATAGGTCTTCAGGAACGTTCAAACCGAGCACTGACCGCGCCTCATCGACACACCCCATGGCCATCATGTCGTTGATACAAATGATAACGGATGGTTGTTCGGCCGCTTGTTGAAGCTCTTGGAGCCCGGCTGCTCCGCTTTCGTAAGAAAAATCGCCTTGCACCTCAGCAACGACTTTCAGTCCAGATTTGGCGAGCGCGGATTTGCTCATTTTCATGCGCTCTCGGCTCACCATATTATCCATCGGCCCATTGATCAGGGCGGCGCGTTCATGACCAAGTTCTGCGACTTTCTCAGCGAGTTCTTCGACCTGTTCAGTTGGATCACAATAGACAACTGTGTTGGGATGATCGGCGAAGTAGCGATTAAAGAAGACAACCGGGATCTTGCGTTTTTCCAAGAGTTGATATTGCTCTTGCGACATGTGCGATGCCGAAATCACACCGTCGACTTGGAATTGCCAGGCTTGTTCAATAACCGCCTCGGCATCTTCCTCATTCTCTACCGTAAACAAAAGCGCGCGCAGCCCAGCCGCAGATAACTCTTCAGTGATTTTGAACAAGGCTTCAGGGTAGTACAAGTTCAAGCGACCGGACACCAATACGGCAACCAAATTCGATCGCTGAGTAATCAACCCGCGCGCAATTGCATTCGGTTGATATTCCAGCTCCTTAGCTGCCTTCATAACCCTTTCGCGCATCTTTCCAGAGATGCTTGAACCAGGTTTGAAACAGCGCGAAACCGCCGATTGCGAAACGCCAGCCAGCCGCGCGACATCATAAGACGTCGCACGCCGCCCCTTAATCAAGGGGATGACCTTGCTGTCCTCCTCAGGCGGGTTCTTTTTGCGCGGGTTGTTGGCCATAGCGTCTCACACGAATGTCTGCCTGTTCTTTATGACCGGCAAACCCTTCCAAAGCGCAAAGTCGAGAACAATATTCCCCAACCATTACTGAGGCTTCTCGCGTCACACGTTGGAATGTGCAGGTCTTGATGAACTTACCAACCCATAGGCCCCCTGTATAGCGCGCCGCCTTCATCGTCGGGAGCGTGTGGTTTGTACCGATAACTTTGTCGCCGTACGACACATTGGTTTCTTGTCCGAGGAACAAGGCTCCATAGTTGGTCATGTTTTCGAGGAAATAGTCAGGATCTTTGGTCATGACCTGGACGTGCTCCGAAGCGATCTCATCAGCGACCTCCACCATTTCTTCATAGCTGTCACAGACAATGACCTGTCCATACTCGCGCCAAGCTTCGCCAGCGACGTCGGCGGTTGGCAACCACTTTAATTGCCGGTCGACGGCTTCGATGGTCCGCTTTGCGAGGCTTTCCGAATTGGTCAACAGCACGGCGGGCGACGTGGGCCCATGCTCGGCCTGCCCGAGAAGGTCTGCTGCACAAAAGTCTTCATCGACACTTTCGTCTGCGATAATCAAAGTTTCCGTCGGACCCGCAAAAAGATCGATTCCGACACGGCCAAACAGTTGCCGCTTGGCTTCAGCCACATAGGCATTACCTGGCCCGACAATCATATCGACTGGCGCAATCGTTTCGGTCCCGATTGCCATAGCTCCAATACCTTGAACGCCGCCCAAAGAGTAAATCTCGTCTGCGCCGGCCATATCCATCGCGACAACAATCGCCGGATGGGGGCGGCCTCCGAATGGAGGTGCCGTCGCAATAATCCTGGGGACTCCGGCAACTTTCGCTGTGACCACGCTCATATGCGCTGACGCGATCAATGGGTATTTGCCGCCCGGGATATAGCATCCAACAGAGTTTACCGGCACGTTCTTGTGGCCAAGCGTCACACCCGGAAGGGTTTCTACTTCAACGTCCTGCAGCGCGTCCTTCAGGATCTGAGCAAAGTTTCCGACTTGCTCCTGCGCAAAGCGAATGTCGCTAATCGCTTGTTCGTCGAGCTCTTGATAACAAGCGTCTATCTCTTCGCGTGTCAGCCGGTAGCTTTCCGGGCTCCACGCGTCGAATTTTTCCGACAGATCCCGAACCGCGGCATCACCACGCGAATCGATATCTTCGAGGATTTCCTCAACCGTCTTTCGAACTTGAGCATCCGCCTTTTGTTTGATGTCGGGGTCAATTCCCTCTTTGAGCCAGCGCGCCATAACAATCTCCTTGATCAGGCATGCTCCTTAGCATTTTTGCATTCGAATGCAAATCTATAAACCTTGCGGGCATCCCTATCCGCCAAGCGTGCCAAACCAGGTCAGGAACAGAACGATCACCACGAAGAATCCGAGCAGATACCAAGCGATATTGTCTATGCGTCCCGGCACCACGTACCAGCCATCCTGTTTCTCGGCCAAGCCTTCTGATTTGAACCGTCGGAGCTGACCAACGACCGTTTGGGCGTGCCAGTCTTTTTGGAAGCCATCCAACAGGACGCTCGCTGTCCATGAGACGAAGATGTTGATCACGCCGCCAATCACCACATACCATGGCCATGCAACATTCGCAGGCTCCAGACCAATGAGGGGAATGCCAGCAACAATCGCGAAAAGCCCTAGAAAGCCGGCCACCACGCCAACCAATAAGCCCCGTTCACTGGTATGCTTGGACAAGAAGCCAAGACCAAACATAGCGAGCTTTGCTCCAACAAAGTAGGACGCGACCCGGCTAAGCGTCTCGAGGATCGATCCC
>CALFRH010000569.1 GCA_937919225.1 uncultured Parvularcula sp. | reverse complement strand
TAGCGCAAGATCTTCAGGGGCTGCCTCCTCAGGTGAAGGTGTTGTCCCTTGGGACGCCACGAGGGGCCATGCGTCCAGCGCTTGCGCGTTTTCCAAGCCATTCGCCAAGCTCGGTTTCGGTCCTGGTGCGTCCTGCAGGGTCCTTCCAAGAGAGCCCATCGGCGTAGCTGAAGGTGGTTGCGTCACTTAGGCCCCCGTCTTTGTAGCGTTGCAATCGCACGCCTTTCCCGCGACCCATTTCAGGTAGCTCATCAAGAGAGAAAACCAGGACTTTCCGGTTCTCACCCACTACAGCCACGTGGTCACCCGCGACGGGCACGCATATCTTCGCTTTTGCAGGAGACCTGACGTTGAGCACCTGTTTACCTGTCCGGGTTTGGGCGACAACTTCAGTTTCGGTGACCACAAATCCATCACCCGCATTGGATGCCAGCAATAGTTTGCGCTCCGGCACACGAATAAAGAGCGTTAGGATATCTTCGTCTTGCGGTAGATCGACCATCAATCGGACCGGCTCTCCCATGCCTCGCCCGCCGGGCAAGTTGGCAACCGAGAGAGTATAAAAACGCCCGTTTGTCCCAAGAAGGAGCAACCGATCCGTTGTCTCAGCATGGAACACAATGGATGCTTCATCTCCATCTTTGTATTTGAGTTCACGACCGAGGTCGATGTGCCCGGACATAGCGCGGATCCTACCCATTTTTGAGCACACGATCGTCACCGGCTCGCGATCAATCATCGCTTCTAGCGGAACATCTTCGATTTCGCCTGCATCGGCGAAGGTCGTGCGCCGTTCACCGCCATCAGTGGACCGACCGAAAAGCTTGCGGGTCTCGCGCAATTCATCGGCAATCGTCTTCCACTGCAGCTCGTCTGTCTGCAAAAGATCGTCCAATTCGGCACGTTCTGCCATCAACGCGTCGCGCTCGTTGACCAACTCGATCTCTTCGAGTTTTCGCAACGACCGCAAGCGCATATTGAGTACCGCCTCTGCCTGCACTTCGGTAAGTCCTGCGTCAAAGCCTTCCTGAGGCGAGAGGTAATCGGCTTCAGATGTCGCGCGGATAAAGTCCTGCCCCCAGTTTTCCCGCATCAACGCAGCTTTGGGGTCTTGGTCATAGCGAATAATATCAATGACGCGGTCAAGGTTGAGAAAGGCAATGATCAGTCCCTCAAGCACCTCCAAACGATGATCGATTTTCTCAATCCGATGCTCGGAGCGGCGTCTCAAAACGTCTTGCCGGTGATCTAGGAATGCGCGCAGGACCTCTTTGAGCGAACAGACCTTTGGCGTGACGCCATCAATCAGAACATTCATGTTGAGCGAAAACCGAATTTCCAACTCTGTTGTACGGAAAAGCGAGTTCATCAGGACATCAGGATCTACGTTCTTTGAGCGTGGTTCTAAGATAACACGCACATCATCGGCGCTTTCGTCACGAACATCGGCAAGGATTGGGACCTTCTTCGTTTGAATGACCTCCGCAATCTTCTCGATCAGCTTCGACTTTTGGACCTGGTAAGGGATCTCTGTGACCACAACCTGCCACATGCCGCGATCAAGGTTCTCAACCTCCCAGCGAGCGCGTAAGCGAAACGCCCCACGACCTGTCTGGTAAGCTTCGGCCATACTCTCTTTCGGCTCAACAATCACACCACCTGTCGGAAAGTCTGGTCCTTGTATATAATCCAATAGTGTATCATCCCGGGCGTTTGGCGCTTTGATCATATGCAGACAGGCAGAGATCAATTCGTCGAGATTGTGCGGCGGAATATTCGTTGCCATCCCAACGGCAATCCCCGAAGATCCATTCGCCAACAAGTTCGGAAAGGTCGCGGGCAGCACGACAGGCTCTTGTAACCGACCGTCGTAATTGTCGCGAAAATCGACGGCGTTTTCGTCCAGACCCACCAGCAGCGCCTCGGCCGCAGCGGTCATCCGCGCTTCCGTGTAGCGTGAAGCCGCCGGGTTATCCCCATCAATGTTGCCAAAGTTTCCCTGCCCGTTCACCAGCGGGTAGCGTATCGTAAAGTCCTGCGCGAGACGCGCCATTGCATCGTAAATGGCGCCGTCCCCATGCGGGTGGAAGTCGCCCATAGTATCGCCGGAAATTTTGGCAGATTTCAGGAATTTGCCATTAGACGCGAGTCGCAAGCGACTCATTGCGAAGAGAATCCTACGATGCACAGGCTTCAAACCATCCCGCGCATCCGGCAATGCACGGTGCATAATGGTCGAAAGTGCATACGTCAGATACCGATCCCCAAGCGCGCGCCGCAGTGGTTCGCTGGTGTTTGGTGGGTTCATATTGGGGTCATCGGTGATCTCGGCCATAGATGATGTGTAACCCTTGCAAAGGGTGGCGTAAAGAAATCACGGGGGCAAAATTTTTCTCGAATTCCCCGCCACAAATCATCTTATTTTTTGGATATAAGTCTTTCACTGGCATCTTGCTTTAAGGCGTTGTCAGATATCTTTCGCGCATCGCGTGGGTGGGGTGAGTGCAATGTGGAAATTCATGTCCGTGACTTTTTTCGTGCTGGGGCTGACATTTTATCAAATGTCAGGTGGTACGGCGTTCGAACCCCAAGTGCGCAGTGCCGTGCTTGCCGCTACAGTACCTGCGAAAAATACTGCAAATTCACATCCTCCAGCTCGCACTGTACTCGAAGTCAACAAAGTGGTGACCGTCAGGCAAACGCCCCAAAACGTAAGCGAAAGACCGTCCGAAAATGCAGCCACGACGATCAAAGTTACAGCGCTCTCTCCCACCACAGCACCCCGTGTTCAGCCCGTAGCGCTTTCGGCAGCCCTCGGAGAAGTTGTTTCGACGCGTGACACCCTCCCGGCTGGCGGCGCAAGCCTAGAGCCACAAAAACCAGCTGTTCTTGTCGTGGAAACCTTGCCAACCGTGCAAGAGCAAAAAGAAACTGACGACACCGCCGAAGCGGTCGTTGCGACTGTCCTTTCAAATGACATACGCCGCGTAACTGCTGAACGCGTTAATTTCCGCGCCGGGCCCGGCACTAATTTTGGAATTATAGGCAAACTCGTTTCAGGCGACGTGACCTACGTATTAGAAGACAACGGAGCTGGCTGGGTGCGCGACGAGACGCAGGATGGTACCGTGGGCTGGCTGGCAGATTTCTTGCTAGGCGACAGCTAAGTACACCCCCTTGCATCCGCCGCACACGCGAGGCACTTCGGCGGCATGACAAAATCAATCCTGATTACTGGCGCCTCTAGCGGCATTGGTTACGATGCAGCGCATGGCCTCCGCGACGCAGGTTGGCGCGTTTTCGCGTCTTGCAGAAAACAAGTGGACTGCGACCGCTTGAAATCCGAAGGTTTTGATGCGCCGCGAATCGACCTCGCCGACACGAGTAGCATCACTTCGGGATTGGATGAACTCTTGAACGCCACGGGCGGTACTTTAGACGCGCTTTACAATAATGGCGCGTTTGCGATCCCGGGTTTGCTTGAAGATTTGCCCACCGACGCCCTACGTGAAAATTTTGAGACCAACGTCTTTGGTTACCACGAACTTACACGGCGGGTGATACCGGTCATGCGGGCTCAAGGTCGCGGTCGTATCCTAAACTGCTCTTCGGTTCTGGGGTTTGTTCCTGCCCCATGGCGAGGTGCCTACGTCTCAACAAAATATGCGCTCGAAGGTTTGACTGACGTGCTCCGGTTGGAAATGATGAATGAGCCGATAGAGGTAATTTCCATACAACCCGGACCAATTACGTCAAAGTTTCGAAAAAATGCGGTGCCTAAGTTCGAAAGGTGGATCAAGCCCAAGGAGTCTGCACGGGCAAGCGACTATGAAGCCATGTATGATCGCCTTTATACCGAAACCGAACCGGGGGCGTTCGAATGGCATCCGCGTCTGGTCACCGATGCGATTAAGATCGCTCTGTCGCACCCTAAGCCAAAACCGTACTACCGCATTACGCCGCCAACCAAGTTTGCATACATTCTCAAACGCGCGCTGCCAGCGCGCGCACTCTTCAAAATTATGCTCAACACCTAGAACAGCAGGTGACAACGGCCGCGCGCCGCCTAGTTGTTAAAAAAAGACAGGGACATCAGACGCATGAGTAGAGATCCACTTTTCTTTCTGGCAGCCATCGCATGCCTTCTAGTTTTGGGCATCCTCGCATATGGCATCAGCGGTTTCGCTAAGGGCGGTGATGACAACGGAAAAAAAGCCAACAAAGTGATGCAGTGGCGGATTGGGATGCAATTCGTGGCCGTGCTTTTGATCCTGGCCTATGTCGCCGTCAGCCGAATGGGAGGCTAACCATTGGTCGTACTTAACAAAATATACACCAAGACTGGCGATGCGGGCGAAACAGCACTTGGATACGGCGCGCGGGTCGCAAAGCACGCGATGCGCGTTACGGCATATGGAACATCGGATGAACTCAATTCTACCGTTGGTGTCGCACGTCTCCATGCTGCGAAAGACTTGGACGCACAACTGGCGATGATTCAAAATGATCTCTTTGACCTGGGTGCAGATATGTGTCGGCCCGACATGGAGAAAGATGCGGAATCAGAATACCCACCTCTACGTGTCGCAGATGCCCAAGTGGCGCGTCTGGAGGCAGAAATTGATGTCATGAACGACGCGCTTGAACCCCT
>CALFRH010000568.1 GCA_937919225.1 uncultured Parvularcula sp. | reverse complement strand
AAGCAACTGACGTTGGAAATTTCATCTTCATCTCCTTTCATTTCGAAGTTGAGCTTCGATGTGGAGCCCGAAAGACTCCGCCAAAATCAATTTTGACATTGTTTCAGAGGGACTTCGGTCCCGAAGCCGTCGAGCCAGAAGGGAGGGTCTGGCTCGACGGCCACTGCATCAGGCCGCCGAAAGGCTGCCGTCGCTGTTGATTTTGACAGCGCTGACGATGTCTGCTTCAGTTAGCAACGTTTGTCCGCTGAGAAGAGAAGCAGGGAGCGTCCGGGGAACAATCAATGGCACAGTCATCTCAACTTGCTCATCAGGATGGTAAGCAAGCATCTGTTCGCGAAGGATCCCGATGGTGATTGCTTCACCGAGGAGCGCGCTTTCGACATAGTCTGTGTAGTAGTGCACGCCCGCGATATTGCGTCCGTTTGAGATGTTCCACATCAACTTGTTCAGCTCGCCTTCCAACGTCAGCCCATTGTCAATCTGAACTGAAAGAAGATCGATAGTCGGGTCCTCGGGCTTTGTCCCACAATCGGGGACAAGCGCCGCCTCACCTGGCTCAACAACATAGACGGGGGTTCCGTCCTTCTTTTTCATCGCAAAGAATGCTTTGAGAAGCGTCACGCATGCCCCAGCAACCGTCGCATGGCCAGCACCATAGGCCGGGTGCATGGGCGACCCTTCAGGGAAAGCCATTGGCAGCAGCCAGGAGTTTTTCAACTTGCCATTATTCTGGTCATCGTTGTGTTTGCGAACTTCGGTCAAGATGTCCTCGAGCACCGGTTCCGAGCCCTGGACTGCCGGGTTTTGCGGGAAAGTATAGGCCGCAACTGTCTTCGCTAGCATCTCGCGGGCGGCCATCTCATCCATATCACCGCTGTCGCCATAAGGTTTGCTGGCAGCGTCGTCCCAATGCGGTTCGTACCCGGAATAGACAGTATGGAACAGCGCGCCCGCTGCCTCTGGCCGCAAGCGCCGATGGACTGAGAATTTCTGCAAGCGCACCGCTTTAAGCGCGCGGCTGGAGACCTCGGTTACAAGGGTCAGCAAGTGCGGTGGGCCAAACAGCGCAAATGGCGTTCGATTGTTGTCACCCGGCATTGCGCCCGGGAAAGGGAACTTCCGCTTTGCATTACCATGATAGGGAATGCCAGGATCCAGCGGAAAACGCTCGTCCAGCATGATCAGCGCTGCATTCAGATAAGCTTGATAGAGCGCATCATCATGCACATAGGTCGCAAGGTCGCGCATACGCGCCATCGGCCGGTACGCGCCTTCAACAAACTCCGGGTCCCTTCCCGGCCTTGGCGCAGCATCGCGTGCATTCATGCCGTTCTGGACGTTCAGCCACTCCTGCCAACCTGTCATGTAATCCTGCTCGGGTGTTGCCACACGCACCTCTTGCGGAATCCGTTGAGCACCATATTGAATCTGACCAGAAGCACGTCTCTTGGGATCTCTAGAGGGACCTCCAGAACCCATCACCATGAACTGTGACAAGAACGGTGTGTTCCAGTCATCTTCACCCTCTCCCCGGAAGATGTTTGCCGGCGTCTGGCGTTTGCCGTGGCGGCGGCGGTCTTTCAAAAGCTGCGGTTGATTGTCGTCCGCCACGCCCTGAAACCAGCGCATCTGACTGAGCCGTGCTGCCGCGTCCGCTACCTGGCCATTATTTTTCTTGATGCGATCCTTGCAGGCTTTCGACACATCGGTGCCATCATCTGCATTTTTCAGTTTGTGAACGAGGCTGGGATCCATAAATGCCGCAACTGCCCAATCGCGGCTGAGCGCCATCTGATAGACTTCCGCCATCTCGGCCCCAAACTCAGCCGATCCAACTTCTGGTGCCGGCGGCATTGTCACGGCGTATGGGTCAGGCCCCTCAAGCACATAGGCATGGCCCGCAGTGGGGCTTTCCCATCGACGAAATTGCTTAAGATAGTCATCGATCCCCGACAGAACCGCTTCGGGGAATGGCCCGCGATAAGGCACTGTTGCGGCAAAGTTGTTCGGCTCGTGCACTTCTGTTCCAACGGCAAACTGCACAAAGTCCGAGGTGGATGTCAGAAGCCCATTCAGGCCATGGCCCAGCCCTTTGGTGAAGCTGAAAAGAAAAGGTGTGTTTTCATCATCATTGCGACAGTGGTCTTCGAGGGGGGTCTCTGTGGAAAGGTCCGCCGCTCTGTGTCGCACGTCGCGGGGCTTGCGGTTAGGGTCATTAAACTTCATTGTCTTTCGTCCTTTGAATTTGGGGCGTCCACGGGCGTTGTTCCGCCGCGAAATGCCAGTTGATCGCACCCTCCGTATTGGGTGCAGGGTTCGGGATGTCATGCAGCACGCTTGCACCGCCTTCTGTCCCACGGCTGTGCGCATGCCGCCCGAACGCATCGAGCCGTAATTTGCCTTGTGTTCGCGACAGAGTTGCTGCGCCGTCTGCAGGAAAAAACCGACCAGAGATACGCACGCCACGTGGCAGATGGCGCAACATCAGGAACCGTGATTGCACATCAGTTTCATCAGCGAGAACGGCAACAATGGTGTTCTGCTCCATCAAGCCCTCTGGAGCGTCACCGTTCGATGGCTCAACAGCGGCCGAAGTGTCTGAGATCGTGAGATATGCGCTTTGATTTTCCAGTCTGGACGCGATCAGCCATTCCTGCGTCGGCGCATTTGTTTGAAAGGGAAAGTCATACGGCCCGACACGTAGTGAGTTCAGCATCGGGACGCGAAAGTTACGAAAGTCCATGAGCAGCCTCTGGTGTTGACCTCGAAACCGTGCAACACGCGCGCAAAACCAGAGTAATTGCTCCGTGAAAGCAACGCCAAAAGACCGTCAAATGCGAGCTATCTTTTTAAATAAGGAACTAAGGCAGCAAAGACCGCATATAGCGACCAACTACCAAATTTGATGCAACGCCTCGTTCTATGGCCATGCCCGCCACGCTTTCGACCCCCAGAGGGTCTCCAGCCTTCCCGATAGGAGTATGTACCAAAGCAAGGCCTGAACTTGGAATACTGGTGCCTTGTTTTCTAATTTCCGAGGTGTGCCGCGGCCTGCCTTCAGCGTCAACAAAAGAAATAAACCCCGTAAACGCCGTTTGCGGGACTCGGAAACACGCCGCATAATCAAACCAACGAGATGAGCCAAACTCTCGCTTAGTTCAGGCCGCCATTGGGCCCAAAAACCCTGACGACAGACAGGGCACAACAGAAACCGGTTCATCGAAGAAACCGAACACCTAATCAATCTGACGTTCGGACTACCGAGCCCCCGCCAGATGCACTTAATTTGAGACTGGAGGCACGTGTAGTCTCAAACTAAGTGCTACACCCCAAAAAACCGCCGTAGACTTGCAATTAAGTGCCAAGTGACATCCATTGTCTTTCACTTCAGACGAAAAATCCACAGATCAATTTCGATCTGCGGTCCATTCGCCTGGTTCACTATTTGAACTTCTAGAAACCGTCCCCCGGCCAAGTGCCGGGACTAAAGTCCTGCAACCGCTTCAGGAAAATCTTGCAGTAATAATATCTTCGCGGTGTTCTCCGCTGGAAAATACCGCACGATATCCTTGAACACTCTACTGTGTTGGGTCAGCGCCTCAATCAACAACGCATCGATCTCATCTGAATGTTGGAACAAGTGCGGGATCAATCTCCGTGCCAGCGTCCAAGATCCAATATTGTCTGACATGTAATGCACCCCAGCAAAAACACGGCGGTCGCCCCAGTCAACCATATACTTTTGTATCGCACGCTTCCGATCATCACTTATTGTAGCACCTTCTGAGTAAAGGGCATCCAGAACGCTGCATCCCCCCAAGATACCCTGAATGCAATGGCCACTTAGCAAAGACGGGTGCAGCCCCGTATGCGTTTGCCAATAGGCTGTAACCCATCTGAAGCCGCTAACGTTCAAGCCAACCGAAGCCGTCCACGGACGTGGGCGCTGAAAATGTGCCTTGATATCAAAGATTGACGGAACCAAATTTGACAACTGACCTAGAAAAAGTCTCGTGAATTTTTCGTTGTCAAAGGTTGGATCATAGAGCGTGAAATTCGCATTGAAGCCACGGCTGACGTCGAACTCAAAACTAGATTTCGCGTCCTCTTTCAAATTCTCCTCGGTGAAAACAGGATGGATCATCAACGAGTCTTCGACATTGTAATGCCAGCGCTGATCACGATCCTGTCCATCTTGAGCTGGTGGGACATCTGGAAGTTCACTCAATATGCCTACTTGATCTCCACCCCCTTGGTATTCTTGCACGGCTAGTTCGAGTTCAAACTTCGTCGATGCCTCCATTGTCGCCGTAGCAGCGCCGTTCCAAGTTCCGTTTGACCAATTTGGCCAGACAAAGTCTGAGATGTCGCCCAACCAACCTTCAAGTAGTCCACGGTAGTCTGCGCCCGTCGGCCAATTTGGCATTGGGGTGAAAATGTTCTTGGTTGGATCGCGTTGATCTAGTTTCAGTACTCCATATGGTGCTAAAGGCATCTGTCCCCCCTTTATTTCTTACTTCAGTGTAAACCCAGCCGACCTAAGGCTTGTACTGTGATATCTCGATGTGTTATATTTACGATTGGGTAGTCTTCAGAGCTGATTAGCTCGATGCTCAAATCCGGCTCTCGTTCAATTAGCAAATTGAGTGCTGAACGTCCGTCCTCAATCCGTCCAGCGAGCGAATAGGCGGTCATAAGATTCATAATGGACGGGCGAAACGCAATTTCGTCGACGGTAACCTCCCCGACACAGATCGCCTTTTTAAACTCTCCAGACATAAGTAGAGCAAATTGTTGAGCCACTCTAGCCATTGGTTGAACCATGGTTCCCTTCGACAAATAGATGGCCTTCTGGGCTGCACTTAGAGCTTCTTTAAACCGCCCGCTATAGATCTGAGAAATCGCGAAATAGGTCCAACAAATGGCATTACCTGGAAGTCCTCGAACTGCTTCTTTGGTAAGGTCTGCATTCCTCCCTAAATCTCTTTTTACGAACCCAAAACTATGGCCTGCCAATGCTTGAACCAGCGCATTATTGGGGGACTTCTGTAAGGCGGTGCGAAAACTCTGCATGACATATTCAGCGTCGAGTAACCCAAAACTTTCGCGTTCCCCATAGCGTAACAAACGAGTGTAACCTAGCAGCGCGTGGAACAATCCCTGCACAACTGCTGCAAAAGCATTCACGCTGCAATCAACAAGTTCCTTAAGGGGTATCGTGCCGGGTAAGAGCATACCCATAAGTGCCTGACAGCCGTTGGAATGCGCGCTCCAACGCGCACCCTTCAGGCTATTTGCTTCGGTCCTAATCGCAAAGTCTTGAAAGAGTTGAACAAGCTCATTTTGGATTGATTGCAAAGAGCTCCTTACGTGCCTGTCACTCTCTCTACGTACATGCCACCGCAGTGTTCCAAGACCATCCGTAACTTGTAAAGAGAACAAGCATCCGGTTCCAACTCGGACAACTCTTGTATATACGACCAGGTCTGACGCTCGGGGCGGTGGCGCTTCTGGAGCCAGACGCCGATCAATTGCGGAGAATACCCCAATTACCGACAGCGCCTCTGACAAGCCATCGACTATAACTTCGCCCAAATCGCAGAGTTCGCTATCTCCGTGGGAAACAGTGGCGTCGATGTACCAACGTCTGTCCGGTTGCTCTG
>CALFRH010000567.1 GCA_937919225.1 uncultured Parvularcula sp. | reverse complement strand
CCTCTCTTATCAATCGATTCAGAGTTGCCGATGGCGATACCAGTTTTGGTGGTTTTCCGCTAGAGCATACTGTTGATCGCGTGACTGGAGTGGTCAGGCCCAGAGATTTTGGTTTGGTTGTGGGGGATTTCACTATTGGCGGCGACGGACTTGGACAAGTGTTCTCTAATCCACGAGCACCAAGCGTCCCCGATATTGAACGATACTTTGTCAACGTTATTGGAAGCTATGATTTCTCGAACAATATCAGTGGCTTTATAGAAGCCAAGTACGTGCGGAATGAAGCTTCCGCAGTGTTGAATGATAACTTCAGGTTAATTGTCCAACCGATCGCGCCCGACAATGTCTTCATTCCACAAGTTGTTCAAAGCCAATTCGAGAATCTGACTGCACAAGGGTTTGAACCTCAATTAGCTCTTTCCCGAGCCTGGCAGGATAACTTGACCACGCCGCCTTCAGACACGACCCGTGAAACATTTAGAATTGTTGGCGGGTTTGAAGGTGAAGTATCTAAGGCGCTTACTTACTCCATATCAGCAAATTTTGGCCGAACCGAAACGAGCTTTGTCAATAATGCGGCACCGATTCTTGATCGGTATTATGCAGCCACCGACGCGATTGCTGATCCCGTCACCGGACAGCCAATCTGTCGGTCCGATATCGATCCAGACAGTTTTCCTGGCGCCGTTTTTCCAGCTCCTGTTTCAACCACCTATAGATCTTTCATTCCAGGCGATGGCAGTTGTGTGCCACTCAATCCCTTCGCGCAACGTAATACCGTCGATCCAGAGGCGGTTGCTTTTGTTTTTCAAAGAACTGAAAATGTTGCTTCAATTGACCAGTTTGTGGTCAATGCTACCTTCTCTGGTAATAGTGAAGAATTCTTCACCTTTCCAGGAGGGGCGGTCTCTTATGCCGCTGGATTTGAATATCGCGACGAGGGCAGCGAGGTTGTGCCGAATGCGCTTGATTTAAACCAATTAGACCGCTTCCAAGCCAATCAGCCGCCCATCCTGAATGGTGGTTTCGATGTTGTTGAAGGCTTCGCCGAGATCAGCGTTCCGGTGCTAGCGGATCTTCCATTTGTAAAAAAGCTGACAATCGATGCATCGGTGCGCTTGGCGGACTACAGCACCGTCGGCGGCACGAAGTCTTTCGCCTACGGCAGCGTTTGGCAACCCGTCAATAATTTGCGTATACGAGCCTCTTTCAACCGCGCTATTCGGGCACCAAACATCGGTGAGCTCATCGTTCCGCAGACGGCTGGCCCTAGCCTTTTGCGTCCGGGCGAAGACCCTTGCGATCCCGTTGGTCTTGAACAGGGCTCAGAAACACGAAGAGCTAATTGCGAGTTGTTGATTCCCGATCTCGCAAATTTTAACCCCGACCAATCTAACAGTGGTGACATTTTCAATATCTTTGGCGGAAATCCAGATATCACCGAAGAAACAGCCGATACCTACACAATTGGTTTTGCCTTTACGCCGTCAGCGGCGCCGGGGCTCGCCATTGTCGCGGATTTCTATGACATCCAGATCGACGACGCCATCGGTACGACCAATTTCCGCAACATCATCCGCAATTGCGCAGATGCGGACACAATTGACAATGTATTCTGTGACGCGGTTACACGCGACCCGGAAACGGGCTTGGTGCAAACTATCCAAGCCACGCCGCTCAATATCGCCTTCTCGAACAGCCGAGGCATCGACTACCAAATCTCTTACAACTTTGATCTCGACAATCTCTTATCAGGCGATTTTGGAGCCTTTGTCGCCACTCTAGGCGGCACATATCTTATTAAGCGAGAGGAACAACTGGCAGCAGGGTTTCCCGATACAATCGATAGATTAGATGGCGAAAGCGGTTTTCCCAAGCACTTCCTCAATGCAGGGCTCTCATGGACAAAGGGGCCTTGGAGCGCAGATTACGGCTTTAACTTCACCTCTAGCGTCGTTTTCGGCAATCAGTTCGGCTTTGGTAGGGAAGAACTGGAAGAAAATCCTTTCCTCCTAGACCAACCGAATACTGGCAGCGCTTTCGTCCACTATCTCGGCGGTGCTTACCAAATCAATGAGGACTTTCAGGTGAGCTTGCGCGTGAACAATTTGTTTGATCGCGACCCGTTCAAACTGCGAAATGGCGAGGATAACTTCCGCCCGGTTAGCGCGCTCGGCCGGACAGTACAACTTGGCGTGCAGGCGAAGTTTTAGGAAAGCGCAGCGACTATCGACCCAATGAAAATAGTCGACTGTTGCTACAATCGCCGATCTAGCATTGCATGCGGCAAAAAGTATTAGGCGTGTCAGAGTGAAC
>CALFRH010000566.1 GCA_937919225.1 uncultured Parvularcula sp. | reverse complement strand
CCCCAATAGCGCGACAACGTATAAACGGAAAACGTACTCAATAAAGTAGGCGAGGAGTCGAGGTAACCGCAGAATCAATCCCCCGTTTCACCGGTTTGAGAGTGCAGAAGTTATGATATATGCACACTAATCGGGAACATAATATCTACGGGCATTTGCGGGCGTGCATATTTCAAGTGCATATATAATCGGATTCTGATACAGATTCCTGCATGAAAATCGGATATGCGAGAGTTTCGACAACTGGACAATCGATAGAGCGTCAGATCTCGGCTCTGCGGGCTGAGAAAGTTGATAAGATCTATCGAGAGAAGGCGTCAGGAAAGTCTGTTCGAGGAAGACCAGAACTCGAAAAAGCTATCGATGCGCTCGGCACTGGTGATGTCCTGGTCATTGCTGAGTGGGACCGCGCCACTCGATCCATGATGGACGGTATTACGATAATCTCCCGCGTCGCCGTACGAGAAGCGCTCGTTAAAGTTTTGGACAAGCCATGGCTAGATTTAACAACCCCTATGGGGAAGGGGATCTTAGCGCTCTTGTCTGCGATGGCAGAGGATGAGCGAGAACGCATTTTGCGGCGTGCAAATGAAGGTCGGGAAATCGCTAAAGCGAATGGAGCCAAGTTTGGTCGAAGGCCAAAGCTCACGGAGCATCAAAGATCCCGCGCGTTGGAGCGTTTAGCAGCAGGGGAAAGTCAGGATGCGATTGCTGCGGATTTCAATGTACACAGATCAACGATCTCTAGACTCTCGTAAGATCCTACGTTTTCGGAATTAGCTTACTGGTTTCGCGGCTTCCTGCCCTCAAGCTTTCGAAACTCCTCGATAAGCGCTTTCAGGCGGGGTGGAATAGGTTCATTCAATACCTCAAGATAATGCTCTCGAAGCTGCTCGCAGGTCATTTTGCGCCGCCCGTTCGGTTTCTCCAAAACGCTATCCCAGCTCAATTGTCCCCGGCGTCGGGGGTAGACACGGCGTGCTGACATTACAACCCGAATTGCTCTAGGCGCGTGTTTTACCGAGGCCAATGTTTTTGGCGAACTGAGATCGGCGCTCCGCATATTCTGGTGCTACCATTGGGTAATCGCCCGGAAGGCCCCACCGCTCACGATACTCTTCTGGGGTCAAATTGTACCGTGTCCGAAGATACCGTTTTAGCATTTTTAGCTTTGCGCCATCTTCGAGGCAAATGATGTAATTCCGCGTCACAGATTTTTTGATTGGAACGGCTGGTTCTGGGCGTTCCTGTACCTGGCCGCTATCGCCAAGCTCGGTCAACTTTGAATGTACTGAACGCATGAGCTCGGGCAGATCATTTGAGTTGATCGGGTTGTTGCTTACAAATGACGATACCACAGTCGTCGTCATATCAAGCAGGTCAGATTTTGAGACAATGTCCACCATAGAAGGGCAAGTATGCGTATTACATGCCATAATCTAGTTACAAAAGATCAGGATAGCGTGAGGGCGATGTTACTAGAACGAAATCGCCGCACCTCTGCTGAGAAGTAACGGAGAAATGGTTCTCTGGTTCTTGTATTGTCAATCGAAAGACCATTAGTGCCGATCAGCTCACTGTCCCCAGCTTATATCGGCCGATACATTCAGTGCTTTGCTTTGGGCCAAAACTTTTCGCCGGCTGGTGTGTCTAAGAACCGACGTTCAGCGTCGCCCATGGCGCCAGAAGCGGTTAGAGCATCCAAGGACTCCTCCCGCGTTTCGGGGGACTCGGCCATTAGGTGCAGATATCCGGTTGTCATGAACCACTGGGCGCGCCTCAAGTGCTCTTCTACGATCCAGGCGGGATCCAGGATTCCAGGTGAACACCATAGCATTTGCACGATCTGGGCGTCTGTCAGTCCGTCTTTGCGTGCATCATGGACAATTAGATAAGTAGCGAAATTCGCTCGGTCATACTCCGTAATAACCGGCGAATGCTTTATATCAGCGGGATTGGTTTTTGGCTTAAGACGATCGGTGGACATTGAATCAGATTGCCAGGTAGTCACTAAAGCCAAGCGAATGTTGACCATAAAATTTTTCGCTTTATGCGAATGGTTCCGTCAAAAAAATCAGTATGCGGATGAATTCCCATAACGTAGATTATCGAATAACGATATGCTCCGCTGGTTAACTAAATGGTAGTTTTCACACTCGTTGAGAATTCTCATCAAAATCGGCAATTCCTGATCAAACGAATGAGAATTTGTCACCCCTTCTGAGAAAATGAGGGGGTGTCTCACGAAATTCGGTAACTAAGATTATGGGAAGAAATCGAAATTTTTGGGAATTTTTGGGTTTTTCACGACCGTGA
>CALFRH010000565.1 GCA_937919225.1 uncultured Parvularcula sp. | reverse complement strand
AGATTACGCTGGACAAAAGGTATTGCATAGGTATCATAGCCCGAATTTACGAGGACACATGACTGTACGAACAACTGAAGCGCTACACGACCAAGCATCGGGCCTGGACAGTCGACCACCCGGGGAAGCTGCGTCGATCCTCGTCTCGTCACAGATCGAGGCGGCAAACGCTGTGCGGAGCGCTCTTCCCGACATCACGGCCGGAGCTATGGCAATGGCCAAAACACTTCGAAACGGTGGGTGTCTTCACTATCTTGCCGCCGGCTCGTCTGGCCTCATGGCGGCGGCCGACGCACTTGAGCTTGTAGGTACGTTCTCCATCAAGCCCAATTCCATCGCGATTCATATGGCCGGCGGACTTCCGACTGGAGTTGGACTTCCTGGCAGTGCCGAGGATGGTGCGGCAGCAGCCGAAGCGGCTGTTCTAGATGCCGTCGCTACTGGCGACCTAGTAATTGCGGTCTCAGCAAGTGGTGACACGCCATATACCGTGGCTGGAGCGAATGCCGCAAAGCAACGTGGTGCCATCGTTGTCGCCATTGTGAATAACGGAGATGGCCCGCTTATTGATGTTGCGGATCATGCAATCGTTCTGCGCACCCCGCCGGAAGTGGTGTCGGGCTCGACTCGGCTTGGCGCAGGCACATCGCAGAAGATCGCCCTGAACACGCTTTCGACACTGATGGCTATTGAGCTTGGTCACGTCCACGACGGAATGATGGTCAACCTTCGGGCTGACAACGCGAAGTTACGAGCGCGCGCGATAGCAATTGTTCAACGTATTGCACAAGTCGGCATGGCTGAGGCCGAGCGCGCTCTTCAGGACGCAGAGGGCGAAGTCAAGATTGCTGTCGTCATGGCGTCACATGGTGTTTCTGCCGACGAAGCAAGGGACTTGATTGGCAGGAACGACGGAAAGCTACGGGCCGCTCTAATCGGCAGTCGATAATAGAATCCAAAAGGGAGAAAGACTATGAAGCTCACTATCAAAACGATCACGCTTTTGACGACAGCACTGACGGCAACAGCAATCCATGCACAAGAGGTCACGCTGACCATCGAAAGTTGGCGCAACGATGACATCAGACTATGGCAGGATGAGATTATTCCTGCGTTCGAAGCGCAGCACCCGAACATCAATGTGGAGTTCACGCCTTCAGCACCTGCTGAGTACAATGCTGTGCTAAACTCAAAGCTTGAAGCAGGCTCGGCAGGTGAGCTTATCACGTGCCGCCCGTTCGATGCATCGCTTGCGCTGTTCGAGGCAGGTCATCTGAGCGATCTAAGCGACCTCGCCGCAATGTCGAATTTCTCGGATGTCGCAAGGTCTGCGTGGCAAACCGATGACGGATCCGCGACGTTCTGTGTGCCGATGGCATCTGTGTTCCATGGATTCATCTATAACGCCGATGCCTTTGCCGAGCTTGGGCTTGAAGAGCCCGAAACCGAAGAGGAGTTCTTTGCCGTTCTTGAAGCAATCCGGGAAGATGGGACCTACATCCCATTGGCGATGGGCACGAATGCCCAATGGGAAGCGGCAACCATGGGCTACCAGAACATTGGTCCGAACTACTGGCGCGGCGAAGAAGGTCGCCAGGCACTGATTGCTGGTGAGGCGCGTTTGACCGACGAAGAGTGGACTGCGCCATATGCCACGTTGGCGCGTTGGGCCGAGTATATGGGCAACGGCTTTGAGGCTCAAACTTATCCTGACAGT
Source organism: uncultured Parvularcula sp. (assembly GCA_937919225.1). Lineage (GTDB taxonomy): Bacteria > Pseudomonadota > Alphaproteobacteria > Caulobacterales > Parvularculaceae > Parvularcula. Next base: position 599 of record CALFRH010000565.1, on the reverse strand, counting down.
CAGAACATTTTTACCTTAGGTCGAGCAGCCATTTACCCGGCGGGATCGTGGGAGATCGCAGGATTTAACGCACAGGCAGACTTTGCGATGGGCGCTTTCAGACCGCCGGTGAGAAATGCGGGAGACGAGTGTTTCATCTCGGATCACACTGACATCGGCATTGGCATGAACGCAGCGACGGAAAACCCAGAGGCCGCGCGAACCTTCTTGGCTTGGGTGGCGAGCCCAGAATTTGCCGAGATCTTTGGCAATGCCTTGCCGGGCTTCTTCCCGCTTTCATCAACGCCAGTGGAACTCGAGGATCCTCTCGCCCGAGAAATTGTCGGCTGGCGGAATGAATGTGAAAGCACCATCCGATCGACCTATCAGATCCTGTCACGCGGGACCCCAAATCTCGAAAACGAGACGTGGGGTGCCTCGGTCGCCGCAATCAAGGGTGACGAAACGCCCGAAGACCTCGGCCGAGAGTTGCAGGAAGGTCTCGCCAGCTGGTACGAGCCGCAGCAATACTCCTCCCTCTTGTTGCAGCTTCTGGGGGAGGGGGCAGCACAAAACAGAAGGCACAAAACAAAAAAAAAAAAAACAAAAAAAAAAAAAAA
>CALFRH010000564.1 GCA_937919225.1 uncultured Parvularcula sp. | reverse complement strand
CGACCTGTGCGTTGTTTCGCTTCCCGTCGAGCCCTATGCGAAGCTCACGCGGACCTGCGTCGTCACAGTGCGGATTGTCTCGCGCACAGCACACCAAAATGGGGCAACAGGCGACAAAGCGACGGTACCAAGTCGTCCCGGTCCTGTTGCGGGTAGGGGGGAGTGTAGGGTGGGGGACGGCGGTGCGGATAAGTTTCTATAGCCGCTCATTCCCGCATAGGCGGGAATCCGGAACTCTCTGACAAAGATCAGATCCCCGCTTTCGTGGGGATGAGCGGGCCAACAAAAAGCCAACGCACAGGGACGCTAAACGGGCGCTACTCCGCCATTCCCCGCTAATTATGTGATCTAAAACACATTTTCAAACGGAAAGTCTTGCAATCCGTTAACCATACGGCCTAGGCAAGCTGGTGAAGAGACCAGCGGCCCGGGGCAACATCGTCTTTGGGTCACCAACGCTTGATGAACCGGTCATCTCAGCGCCTATTCAACCTTGAGGCGGCCGGGGGAGAGAAAAATGACTCGGCTCATCGACCACCGCCCCTGGGCGGTACTAGCGACGTGTGTGCTTTTACTTGTGGTGATGGCCGCTGGCTTGCCGCGACTGTCCATCAATAGCGATACGCGGGTCTTTTTCTCAAAAGACAATGTTCACCGCCAGGCGCTGGACGCCTTTGAGGCGCGGTTCGCATCGAACGTGAATTTGCTCATCGCCCTTCACACTGAAGAGGGCGATGTCTTCGCCGGGGACAGACCAGCAATCATTGACAGCCTCACCGAGGCGGCCTGGCAACTGCCCTATGCCATCCGGGTGGAGAGTATCGCGAACGCCACCCATATTAGCTCTGATGAAGAGGGGATAGTCATCGCCCCGATGACCGACGCCCCCAACGCCAGCGCTCTTCAAGCCCAGGTCATGGCAGACAACCAGCTGGTGAACCGATTGGTGGCGGCGGACGAAAAAACCACCGCCATCAATGTAGTTGTTCAGTACCCGATGAACTCTTCCACCATCACAGACGAAATCCTAACCGCAGCCAAAACCATTGTCGCAGAAGCAGGGGTCGAGGATGCGGGGTTTGACGTTTGGTATGGTGGCCGAGTGGCCAGCAGTAATGCCTTCTCCACCGCCAGTAAAACTGATCTTAAAACCCTCCTCCCCCTTTGTTTTCTAACGCTTTATGTCGGCCTTATCATCCTTTTGCGATCTTTCGGGGCGGCGAGCGCCCTGTTCCTGACCGCCCTTTTCGCTGCCATCAGCACCATGGGGGTAGCCGGATGGTTTGGTTTTCAGATCAATGCCGCCACCGCCCAGGTGCCCACAGTGATCATCGCCCTTGGAGTAGCAGCCCTGTCGCATCTCGTTTTATCTTTCCAACGCAAGCGAGTGCACGGACAGACAAAGCGAGCGGCGATTTCGGGCGCCCTGCGCAGCGATGCGAAGCCGATTGCGCTCACCATTGGGACGACCTGCCTTGGGTTTCTCACCCTTAATATGGCGGACGCCCAACCCTTCCGCGATTTTGGCACCCTCATCGCCTTTGGTGCATTTTTGTGCCTTGTCTTTGGACTGACAATGCTACCTTGCCTTCTTCGCTTGCTACCGGTGACCGCGAACGCGCCGCAACCCTTGGTGGGTCAGATGACGAGCGCCGCGAACCAGTTCATTCAACGGCATCACAACCGCATGGTCTTGATCGGACCTATCGCCTTCATCGTTGCGGTCGCCGGGATCGCCAAGATCGTGATCGATGATCGCTTCCCCAGCTACTTTACTGAGGACTATGCCTTCAGACAGCATACAGATTTGATTGAGAAGCATCTCACCGGCGTGGAAGTGATTGAGTTTGACGTTGGGGGCGAAGGGCCCGACGCCATTTACGACCAAGCCTATATTGAACGCCTCGCAGCGTTCGAAAGTTGGCTGGCGGATCAACCCAAAGTGATCTTCACCAGCTCTATCCTCGAAATCTATCGCCGTCTCAACCAACATCTCACCGATGGGGCGCCTGAGAACCATCTGATTCCTGAAGATCGGGAGGCATTAGCGCAGTATATCTTGCTCTATGAGATGTCGCTCCCCCTGGGCCAGGATCTCACCAACGCCATTAGCATGGACAAGTCCCACTCCCGCGTAACAGCCATTATGCAAGGAGCGACGACCGCGGACATTCGTCGGCTGCTGGCGAACGCAGATGCGTGGTTGGTCGACGAGGGGACCCCCGCGCTTCAGGGGAATGCGGCTGGCCTGGCCGTGATGTTCGCCTTCCTATCGTCGCTCAATATTGAAGCGATGATCGGCGGCACAGCCCTTGCCCTTATCCTTATCTCTGGGATCCTTGTTCTCGCATTCCGCAGTGTACGGTATGGCGCTTTGAGCCTTATCCCCAACCTTTTGCCCGGGGCAGCGGCCTTTGGCCTGTGGGGCTATCTCTTCGGTGAGGTCGGCGTCGCTGTGGCCACCGTTGGTGCCCTGACACTGGGCATTATTGTGGATGATACCGTCCACATGATTTGGCGGTACCGTGAAGCACGGCGGCGGGGCGATAGCGCCGCCTCCAGCATCACCCACGTCTTTGACACTGTAGGCCCTCCCATGGCGATCAGCACACTGGTCCTGGTCACAGGCTTTGCGATCCTTGGTTTGTCCGGGTTCCATATCACCAGCGCCATGGGCCTCCTCACGGCGATGACGGTGGGCCTGGCGCTGATCGCCGACTGGGGCTTTTTCGCACCCCTATTAATCGCTCTCGACAAACGTCGCGAAGCCCGCGCCGCACAGCGGGGACCGGTTCTGGTGGTGGAAAATGAGCCATCCGCGGGTACCGTTGCCCCATCGCCCGCCCCCGCGACCGTTGCGTCGCGCAAGGCTTCGTAAGCCGTCAGCGCCGAAGAGCTGGCTCACTGCCAATCGTCGGGGCTATTTCCTTGGCCCAAACCCGATAGCCTTCACCAAGAAGGTGGAGGGAGTCATTGCTGTACTGATTGAGAATGACGCCGTTCTCGTCCGCAAAGAGAAGAGAAAGATCGACATAGCTCGCCGCTGTTTTTTCAGCAACGTCGACGAGGAGCGCGTTGGTTGCCCTCACTTTTTCAACATATTTCTCACCACGCGGAAGAATAGATTGGATCATCACTTCCGTTCCCGGTGAGCCGTCGGCAATGGTTGTCACCATTTGGCGGACATTCGCGGCCACCTCTTCCGGTAAGGTGTTCATCGACAAATCATTCGTGCCAATCATGATAAAGACCTGCCGAGGCTGAGCCCGCGTCACTTGCTCAATGCGGTTGAGCACCCCGGTGGTCGTATCCCCGCCAATGCCGAAATTGATCATATTTTCATCCGGGAACAACAACGACCACTGCCCCCCGTCAGTGATGCTATCCCCCAACATCACCACACCGCCGGGCGCTGTTTCAATCATCTCGAATTGGGTTGTCTTCTGGTCATAATAGACCCCGTTTATCCCCATCCCCAGAACCACCGAGGCAAAATGAAGGGGAAAGAGAACCCCCCAGGCCAGAAAAAACCCGATCACCAGATTCGCCATGAGGGACACGCCCAACACGATATTCTTCATCGAAAACCACCCACCGTCCGGGAATTATGATGGCAGTAGCTTATCCAAGCGGCCGATGAAGCCAAATACCGAAAAAATTTCAGATAAAATCTAAATTATCGCATTGCGCCCAGCGGACGCACCACAGAGCTGACGTTGAGCCCCTGGGTCTCTTCCCACCGCTTTGCAATGGTGCGCACATCATCCACCGCCACCGCCATATGGGTGGCTGTGGCGTGTACCATTCGAGTCGCATCCACCATGACCCCCACATGGCCCGGCCAGAAGAAGAGATCACCGCGGACATAGGTTAGGTCCTGCCAAGGGGTCGACGCCCCCTCTTGGTAGACGGGCTTTCCATTGGCGGCGTCGGAGAAGAATTTTTCTTGCAGGTCCGCATCCCGGGGGACCACGACCCCTGCGCGCTCATAAGCATTCTGGATCAGCGCCGAACAATCCAGCCCCAGGCTTTCCCGCCCGCCCCAAAAATAGGGGCCGCCCACAAACTGTTCAGCGACAGCGACAGGATCTTGGACAATCTCGGCCAAGGGGGCGGTATGACCCTTCCAGACATACCCGCCGCGCGCTTCTTTCAGATAATCGCCCTCTTCGCCCACCACCGACAGCTTGGCATTCATGGAGAGAAGGCCAAAGGGTGCCGATTTGAGGTTGGGCTCAGGGTACCGGTATGACCGAAGGGCGGTGACCCGATGGGTGGGCTCAAGCACCGGCGCCGATAGCCCCGCCATATCCACATAACCCACATAGTCGTCGAACGCCGCTTGCCCCCAACCCCAGCCATCCTTCTCGTCATAGACGGTGAAACTCTCACCAAAGAGGCTTTGGGTTTCTTGCGGCCCATCAGGGGCGGGGGTGCGCCGAATAGGCAAGACAGAGGCTGTAATCTGGTAGGCCATACCGGGGTCATACCGGCCCGCCTCCACCTGCCCACGAAGGTGTTCGGCCGCCACATCAGGCCGGGCGGGGGTGAGCCGCGCCTCAGCCATAATAAGGGCCTAAGTCTGACTGCCGGTCCCGTTCTTCAACGATCGCCGCAAATTGATCGATAAACAAAGAACCGTCCTGCGTCTTTTGCACAAGAACAATGCGCCGATCAGCGGGATCACGCGCGCGCTTTACAAGACCATGAATAGACAGCGCATCAAGCGCCCGAGAGATAGCAGGTTTCGGCACCTGCAACTCCTCGGACAGGCGGCGCACGGTGTGAGGCCCCGGTGTTAGATACACCGTCAGCAAAAGGGCCCACTGGCGCATAGAAAGATCCGGCCGGTCCAACCGCACCGTATCCACCATGACGTCCCGCCAGGGGAGAAGTAAGTCGTTCAGGTTCACGAAGGGAACAAAACCTCTTTTTTGTTTCGCTAGCGAAACAAAACCATCC
>CALFRH010000563.1 GCA_937919225.1 uncultured Parvularcula sp. | reverse complement strand
TGATCCCGATGTGCGGCGCACTGGGGGTGGGACCAATTTCTTCGTGGTGGGTCCAGACAAAACGGCTGAGGGCACCCCCATCCTTGCGGTGGATCCTCACTTGCCGACCTATGCACCTGGGGTGGTTTACCCCGTGTCCATCACCCTACCCGATGACTTTATCGCTGGAGGCGCCTGGGTCGGCACCCCCGCCGTGACCTTTGGACACAATAGCCGGATCGCATGGGGGATGACTCATCTTTATGCCGATGCGGAAGATTTCATTATTGAGCGTATCGATCCCAACTCGGCGGACCATTACCTCACCCCGGAGGGACCCAAGCGGTTTAAAGAGCAGCAGGTCGTCCTCAACGGCAAGGATGGTAGCAGCAAAACAGTTACGGTGCGGTCTTCTGAAAATGGCATCATCGTCAGTGATAAGCATTTGTATGAGGATGGCGTGGTGCCACCACCTTATGATCTGGCCGAGAAAATTTACGGCCCCGGTCACGTGATCGCCCGTCGTCAAGTGAACACAGAGGTGGGCCTCACCTCCATCCAAGCGATTGTAAAGGTCAGCCGCGCCACCGATTGGAACAGTTTCCGTGACGCCCTGCGAGACTTCGAGAACACCAATAATCTCGTCTATGCCGACGTGGATGGTAATATCGGTGTGCAAATGTCCGCCCGCTTGCCCATCCGTGAGCAGAAGAACGGGTGGAACGGTCAACGACCTGCCCGCGGTTGGCTGGGGGAGGGAAAATGGCGCGGCTACGTTCCCTTTGATGAGTTACCCAACGTCTATAACCCGCCAAAGGGGTGGGTTGCGGACTCCAATAGCCGGGCGGTGAACACAGAGTTCGCCTATCGCCTCACCAGCACCTATTCCCCCGCCTGGCGCATACGCCGCGCCTATGACCTCATGGATGCCCGAGACGACCATACGATGGACACAATCATCGACGCGCAGCTTGACGTGTTTTCAGGCCAATCTGAATGGCTTTTGTCCCGTGTGCGTGACCTTCCTGTCACCTCGGATAAGGCAAAGGGCGCGCTCAGCCTACTGCGGGATTGGGACCACAAAATGCATGCCGACCTGCCGGAGCCTCTTCTCTACTCCGCGTTTGAACTGGCCCTACAAGAGCGGCTAGTTAATGATCAGTATGACGCGGTCGCAGGCAGCAATGCGGATGTCCTGCGCCTGGGACGTATCCTGGAGGCTGATCACGCCTGGTGCGACGACACGCGAACGACCCCTAAAGAGAGCTGTACGGATACAGTCACCGCCGCCCTTGAAAGCGCGGTGGATCGTCTGTCTGCGGCCTACGGACCTGACATGAGCAAATGGCGTTGGGGCGATGCCCACCAGGCCTCCTTCCCCGCCTTCTTCTCCTGGGCCCATGTCCCCGTGCTTGATGAGATGACCGCCACCCATATCGGCACCAGTGGGGGGCCGGGAACCCTCAATGTTGGATCGATGGGCCGGTCGGGCGTGCCCAAGGATGACCTCCTGGCTGGTCTCGACTTTACCCAGACCATGGGTTCCACCTACCGGATGGTGGCGGATATGTCGGACCTGAAGAACTCGCAGTTCATGGTGGTTCCCGGTGTGGCCGGCAATGCCCTGTCCCCCCACTGGGCCGACCAGGTGGACCCCTGGGCCAGGGGCGACTATTTCACGCTGCAAGGTCGCGAGCCGAAGCGAGCACGGACAACGGTGATCGCCGCCACCGCCGGGACGGAATAGGCGGACGAACAAATCTGGCTTCCCCTTTGGGGCTGACCGGTCTACGCGGGAGCCATGAAATGGTCCCCTGAGCAAGATGCCGCGTTAAGCGCGGCCTCCAAATGGCTGAATGGCAGTCGCGAGTCCCAAGTCTTCCGCCTATTTGGTTTTGCGGGCACGGGAAAAACGACCCTCGCCCGCCACTTAGCCGAACATGTGGATGGCGAGGTGGTGTTCGGCGCCTTCACCGGGAAGGCCGCCTATGTCTTGCGGCAAAAGGGGTGCGAGGGCGCGCAGACCATTCACTCCCTCATTTATCGTCCGGCCACGACCGATGATGAAGAGCCAGGCGAGGAAGGGCCGCAGTTCACCATCCGCCGGGATGCGCCGGCGGGGGAAGCAGCGCTTATTATCATTGATGAATGCTCTATGGTGGATGAAGAGCTGGGCCGGGACCTTTTATCCTTCGGCGCGCCGGTCCTCGTGCTCGGTGACCCGGCGCAGCTGCCTCCCGTGAAAGGCGGCGGCTACTTCACCGATGCAGAACCCGATGTTATGCTCACCGAAGTGCATCGCCAGGCGGCCGATAACCCAATTATTCAGCTATCGATGCAAATTCGCGAAGGTGAGATCCCGCCAGCGGGGGACTATGGCGCCGCAAAGATCGTGTCCAAGCAAGCGCTTGACCCTGATACTGTCATGGATGCAGATCAGGTGCTGGTGGGCACCAACCGTACCCGTGCGCGGTACAACCAACGCCTGCGCGAACGCCTTGGGTTCGACGGCCAAGAACCATGGGTGGGGGAACGCCTCGTCTGCCTGCGCAATAATAAGCAGAAAGGCCTGCTGAACGGCGGCCTTTGGACCGTTAAATCCCGGCACGGCAAAAAGCGTGGCAAAATCCGTCTAGATCTTATCCCCGAGGATGGAGGCCGCACCACTCGGGTTGGGGTGCTGCCTGAGTTTTTTGAGGGCACCGCCGCCGATCTGCCCTGGCCAAAGCGGCGCAACTCCGATGAATTTGACTTTGGCTACGCCCTCACCGTGCATAAAGCCCAAGGCAGCCAATGGGATGACGTGGTCCTGTTCGACGAAAGCTATGCCTTCCGCGAGGATCGGCTGAAATGGCTCTATACCGGGGTGACGCGCGCCGCAGAACGGCTCACGGTGGTACGCTGATGACGGCCAGTGCATCGGACAGTCGCCCTGCGACCACCGATGCATTAGACATCCTGCACCTCGACGACCATCTTATTGCGCTGAACAAACCGGCAGGGCTCCTCAGCGTTCCTGGCAGAACGGAGCCCGACTGCCTTGAGGCCAGGGCGCAAGCCCTCTTTCCCGATGCGCTGACGGTCCACCGGCTTGATATGGCGACCTCCGGCGTCATGGTCATGGCCCGCGGGAAAAGCGCCCTCGCTCATCTGCAACAGCAGTTCGAAAAACGGGAAACTCAGAAGACGTACATTGCGGTGGTGCATGGACGTATGGAGCGAGATGCGGGGACCATTGATGCCCCCTTACGATGCGACTGGCCAAATCGCCCCAGGCAAATCGTCTGTTATGCGAAAGGCCGAAGCGCCCTCACCCATTGGCATGTGCTTGACCGGCAGGCTGACGGAACCCGGCTGATGCTGACCCCCATCACCGGACGGTCCCTCCAGTTGCGCGTGCACATGGCGATCATCGGCCATTCAATCATTGGCGACCCGTGGTATGGGGGAAGGAGCGCTGACGCGCAGCGTCTTTATTTACATGCGGAGCAATTAAGGGTTCGGCATCCGCACACTGATGCCCCACTTACTCTCACTGCACGAACTTCATTTTGAGACAGACAGAAAAAAGGGCCCCAGAAGGGCCCTTTTTATTCATAGACAGGGAATACGCTCGCTTAAGCAGCAGCCCCGTAGAGCTTGTCACCTTTTTGCGCCCACTCGCGGAATTTCGCTGGTGGGTTGAAGCGCTCACCATGCTTTTGCGCCAGACGTTCAGCGGGCTCAACGAAGGTTTGCACACCAATCGTGTCAATGTGGCTCATGGGGCCTCCAGTCCAAGGCGCAAAGCCCCAGCCGAAGATGGCGCCAAGGTCCGCAGACTGCGGATCATGAACGACGTCTTGGGCATACATCTCCGCAGCGGCCACCAGCTGCACATACATGAGACGCTCTTTCACCTCATCGGCGCTCGGCTGGTTCTCTAGACGCGGATAGTGCTCTTCCAAACCAGGCCAGATATGCTTCTTCGAGCCGTCCTCAGGATACTCATAAAAGCCTTTCCCGACTTTCTTGCCTTTACGGCCAAGCTTCTCAACGAAAAGTTCGAGGAGATCCTCAACGCCGGTAGGCTTATAATTGTCGCCCTCGCCTTCCATGGCGGACTTGGCGATAGACCAACCAAGCTCCTGGCTGGTCTCATCCATCAGCGCCAAGGGACCGACTGGCATGCCCATATGGACGCAAGCATTGTCGATAAGGGCGGGGTTGATCCCCTCCTTCACCATGAGTGCTGCTTCGTTAAGGTACGGAACAACGACAGAGTTACAGTAAAAGCCACGTGCGTCAGCCACCACAATCGGTGTCTTTTTGATTTTCGCCACATAGTCGAGGGCCACGGCCAGCGCCTTGTCCCCTGTGCTGTCGGGCGTAATGATCTCCACCAAAGGCATCTTATCCACGGGGGAAAAGAAGTGGATGCCGATGAACTGGTCTGGCCGTTCTGAGTTTTTGGCCAAATCCGCAATCGGAATGGTGGAGGTGTTGGATGCGAAGATAACGTCGGGGCGGATGACCGCCTCGGTCTTCTTCGTGACGTCAGCTTTAACGCCTGGATCCTCAAATACCGCCTCGATGATGAGGTCGACATCGGCGAGATCATTATAGTCTGTGGTGGGCGTAATCCGCGCCAACAGGGCGTCGGATTTCTCCTGGGTCAACCTGCCGCGAGAGATGGCCTTTTCGTTGATTTTCGCTGAATAGCCTTTGCCCTTCTCCGCATATTCCAGATCGCGATCGAGGAGCACGACTTCAAGCCCCGCCTTGGCGGTGACATAGGCGATACCGGCCCCCATCATGCCTGCGCCAAGGACACCAACTTTTTTCAGCTCCGCCTTCGGCACACCTTCAGGACGGGCTGCCCCCTTCTCCGCGGCCCCCTTGTTCACAAACAAGGTACGGATCATATTTTTTGCCTGGGGTTCCAGGAGGCACTGCACGAAATATTTGCTCTCGATCCGAAGCGCCACATCGATGGGCACGATGGAACCCTCATAGATAGCAGAGAGAATACGCTGCACCGCGGGGTAATTGTGATTGGTCGCCCCTTGCGCCATGGCCGAGGCCCCAGCGAAGATAGGCACAACCCGCGGGTCCATGGCCCCAGAGCCACCGGGGATCTTAAAGCCTTTTTTATCCCAAGGCTGGGTGACCTTCGGATTGGCTTTGACCCATTCTTTGGCCTTGGCCACAATCTCCCCATGGGGAGCAACCTCATGAATGAGGTTTTGAGCCTTCGCTTTTGCCGCATCCATCGGCTTGCCCTGCGTACAGATTTGGATCGCAGGCTGAACACCGGCAAGGCGCATCACGCGCTGGGTGCCACCGGCCCCGGGAATGAGACCCACCTGTACCTCAGGCTGGCCCATTTGAAACTTACCGTCAGTCGCCACGCGATAGTGGCATGCGAGCGCCAACTCCATTCCGCCGCCAAGGGCGAGGCCATTGAGAGCCGCCGCAACCGGCTTGGTCGTCGCGCCCTTCTGCAGCTCCCGCGCGGTGTGACCGCCACCTTCCATCTTACGAAGACAGCGTTGCAGCCCATAATTCATATCAAATATTTGCTGCGTCGTTGCATCTGCCGGTACCGCGCTCAACATGTTGAGATCAGCACCCGCAAGGAAGCCGCTGTCCTTACCCGATGTAATCACAAGGCCGTTCATAGAATCATCAGCCAGGAAAGCATCGATGAACTTGTCGAACTCTTGGATCAGCGCAGCGTTCCAAACATTCATGGATGCGCCCGGTAGATCAATGGTTAGGAGGGCGATGCCGTCGGCATCGGTTTCAACAGAAAAAGTTGTGTAGGACATTCTTCTATCTCTCAAATCTGATGTTTCGGACTAAACGCGCTCAATGATCGTCGCGGTACCCATGCCCGCTCCGATGCAAAGGGTGACAAGGCCGGTTTCTTTCCCGGTACGCTCCAATTCACCAAGGGCAGTGCCAAGGATCATGGCACCAGTGGCCCCCATCGGGTGCCCCATGGCGATCGCGCCGCCGTTCACGTTGATTTCACTATGGTCGAGATCCATCGCCTGCATATAGCGTAGCACAACGGAGGCGAACGCTTCGTTGAGTTCCCAAAGGTCAATGTCCCCCTTGGTCATCCCGCTGCGTTGAAGGAGCTTTTCCGTCACGAACTCCGGGTCGGTCAGCATGATAGTGGGCTCTGATCCCACAGATGTCATGGCCTTAATCCGGGCACGAGGCTTTAAGCCCAATTTTTCGCCCGCTTCCTTCGAGCCAATGAGGACGGCCGCTGAGCCATCCACAATGCCCGACGAGTTGGCCGCGGTGTGAACATGGTCGATCTTCTCAAGCTCAGGGTATTTCTGAAGCGCCACCTTATCGAAGCCAGGCATCATTTCGCCAAGGCCCTGGAACGCCGGGTTGAGGCTCGCCATGGCTTGCATATTGGCTTCCGGACGGATTGTTTCATCTTTCGCCAGGACCTCAAGACCAATCACATCTTTGACCGGCACCACCTGATTGTCGAAGTCGCCCCGCTCCCACGACGCATGGGCGCGCTTGTGGGATTCCACCGCATACGCATCAGCATCGTCACGGGTAATGCCTTATTTCGTTGC
>CALFRH010000562.1 GCA_937919225.1 uncultured Parvularcula sp. | reverse complement strand
AAACGGATCGGACTCTAACTTGGGCCCGGCGCCGCCAATTTAATCCACTTAATCGGCGCCCCCGAAGGCTTGTCCTTTTCGGCATGGGCGACGGCTGCGTTATTGGCCTGGATGGCAGTATGGTGGGCGACCGAACCGATTCCGATCCCGGTGACGTCACTCTTGCCCCTCGTCATCATTCCGCTGATTGGCGCAGGCTCAGCACGCGAAGCGTCGGGAGGCTATTCCAGCCCGATTGTTATGCTACTGCTGGGGGGTTTTATCCTTGCGCTCGGGATTGAGCGCTGGGGTCTACACAAGCGTATCGCGCTTAACATTGTGTCTCGCGTCGGCTCGCATCCAGCCGCATTAATCCTCGGCTTCATGATGGCCACCGCGCTTCTATCGATGTGGATATCAAACACAGCAACGACTTTGATGATGGTGCCAATCGCCATTTCCGCGGCTGCCGCCCTCAAAGATGATACCGGGCGCTTTGTTACGGCGCTGCTGCTTGGCATCTGCTATGCCGCCTCGATTGGCGGAGTCGCGACACCAATTGGAACGCCGACAAATCTGATTGCAATTCAATGGCTAGAGGAAAACGAAGGCACGACCATCGGGTATGCGCAATGGATGAGCTTTGGCGTACCTGCTTTGGTGCTGCTCGTTCCAGTCGCCTGGTGGGTTGTCACGCGCGGTTTGCCAAAATTGGTGGATGGAACTGCTGCCGTGGCAGAAGTCCAAAACCAGCGCTCTGCGCTCGGTCAGATTACAGCACCCGAGGCCCGCGCGGCGTTGGTTTTTGGGATCGTCGCATTGCTCTGGGTCGCCCGCGTGCCCGCGCAACTCACAGCGCGCGCAAATGGCTGGGATATGCCGTGGTTGATGGCGGTTGGGGATATGGGCATCGCCGCTGCCGGTGCCGTGGCCATGTTTCTTGTTCCCGCCGGAAAGAGCGAAAAGCGCGCTCTGTTGACCTGGAATGAAGCGGTGAAGCTGCCTTGGGGTGTTTTGATCTTGTTTGGCGGCGGCATCAGCCTCGGCCAAGCCGTAACGCGGACGGGGCTATCGACCTGGATTGGGGATCAACTCACCGCGCTTTCCGTCCTGCCGCCCATATTCTTCATCGCCGTCGTCGTCGCCTTGGTGATTTTCCTGACCGAACTGACCAGCAACGTTGCCACCATGACCACGCTCGCGCCTATACTCGGCGCTCTCGCGGCAGCGATTGGGGCCGCGCCAGCAAGCCTGCTTGCACCGGCTGCTGTCGCCGCGAGTTGCGCCTTTATGTTGCCCGTCGCAACGGCGCCAAATGCGATCATCTACGCCACCGACAAAGTGCCCATTTCGCAAATGATAGCGCGCGGCGTGCGCGTCAATTTGATCGGCATCCTCATCATTACAGGCATTGGGTTTTGGCTCGCGCCGCTGGTCTTGTAGCGCTTACTTGCAGGCGCAGGCGGCATCCTCAGCAAGCTCACCGAAGCCATCATTGAACAAGGCTTCAACCGCGTCCAAGGCCGTGTCCGCGCCCTTGCCCCCGGCGCTTAACTCAACCTTGGTTCCGATACCGGCGCCAAGGCAAAGCAGATCCATGATGGATCGGGCATCAGCGTCCTCGCCTTCGAAGCTGACAGTAACAATTGCAGGCAAGCCGAGCGCGAGCTCAGCCAGTTTTGCGGACGCGCGGGCATGTAGCCCTTTGCGGTTCACAATCTCAATCTTGCGGGTCTTTCGATTCATTTTGTTCGACTCATCACTTGGGACCCAATGCGAATATAACGCTTTCCTGCATCACTGGCCGCTTGAACGGCTTCGTTTAATGTTAGATCGCTGCGGATTTGCGCCAAGTGGATCAGCATGGGCAGGTTCACCCCGCCGATCACATCGATCTTGCCGTCGGATAGGCTAGACAGCGCTAAATTGGACGGGGTACCGCCAAACATGTCGGTAAGAATAATGACGCCTTTGCCCTTATTGCAGGCTTTGACCGTGTCGCGAATTTCGTCGCGGCGCTGATCAATATCGTCTTCGACTTCAATCGAAAGCGCTTCGAAAGCGTCCTGTGGGCCAACCACGTGCTCAGCCGCGCGCACCAGTTCCTGCGCAAGTTTACCGTGGCTGACGACGACGATTCCGATCATGGGACCGTTCCAATTGCTCACACTTCAAGATAGAAGCTGACACCACAAAGGTTAAGGTCAAGTCAGTTTTTCAGGATTTAGAGCCCATGGTCATTGGCTGTGATCATGCGGCCACGCCCTATTCTTTGGCCACTGAGGCAAAGAAATCGCGATAAAGAGCATCGGCAATATTCTGCAGAAGGCCAATTTCAACCTCGATTCCGGCTTCCCGAAGGCGGTCCGCTCCGCCGGCACCTTGCGGGTGCGGATCACGCGTAGCGATCACGACTTTGGCGATCCCAGCAGCAATCAACCGTTGCGAACACGAGGCATCAACAGTGGAGCGCACGCGGCAGGGTTCGAGCGTCACATAGGCAGTTCCACCTGCAGCCGCGCCAACCGGTGTGTTTGCCAGCGCTAATTGTTCGGCGTGCGGCCGTCCGCCATCTCCAGTGGCGGCTTCCGCGATCAGACGCGCGTCGCGATCCAAGATCACACAGCCCACACTCGGATTGGCACCGGTACGCCCGTGCTGCATCTGCGCAAGTTCGATTGCGCGGTTCATATGGCGGCGATGAGTGCTCATGGTAGATCTGGTAGACCCTTGGCCCGCTCAATGTCTAGATGTTTTGGCGCGACGGGGACGAGATCCGTATTGAGGTCGCGGATTTCCCGTTTGAATCTCAACTCCGGTAATGGTTTCATCCGCAACTTTAAACAAATGCTTCACCAGCGCGCGCAGGGAATTGCCATGCGCAGAGATAATCGTGTCTTTGCCACCCGCCAGAACCGGACGGATTGTGCTCTCCCAATAGGGCAGAACTCGCTCCAGCGTCAGTTTTAGGCTCTCAGCTTCCGGCACGGCCACTCCTTCGTAACGCGGGTCATTCGCGAGATGATACGGGCTGTCGGCGGCAAGTGGCGGCGGCGGAATATCGTAAGAGCGGCGCCAAATGTGCACTTGATCCGCGCCATGTTTCTCTGCCGTTTCGGCTTTGTCGAGGCCTGTCAGACCGCCATAGTGGCGCTCATTCAGCCGCCAATGTTTCTCAACCGGGATCCAAGCGCGATCCATGGCGGCAAGACCCAGCCACAGCGTGCGAATGGCACGGGTCTGTAGCGACGTGAACGCATAGACGGGTGCCAAGCCTTCCGCATGTAACAAAGCCCCGCCTTTGCTGGCTTCGGCTTCGCCATTCTCTGTTAGGTCAGCATCCCACCAGCCGGTAAAGCGGTTTTCCAGGTTCCACTGACTTTGTCCGTGGCGGGTGAGAATGAGCTTTGGCATTGGCGTCCATCCGTTAAATTTGCTTCAGATCGCGATTGCCGCAGTTTCCAGGGTCGCGTTTCGCTGGCGGCGTTGCTATCAGAGCAGAACAGGGATTACTACCCGGCGGATCCTGAGAAATTGCCACAGGAGCACGGTCTTGAAGGACAAAATCTTCTACCCTCTCGCCATCGCGCTTGCGATCGGCATGGTGTTGATCTCATTGGTGGAAGGCTGGAGCCAACCAAAGTGTGGACCGTTTGGTG
Source organism: uncultured Parvularcula sp. (assembly GCA_937919225.1). Lineage (GTDB taxonomy): Bacteria > Pseudomonadota > Alphaproteobacteria > Caulobacterales > Parvularculaceae > Parvularcula. The sequence continues at coordinate 2,927 of CALFRH010000562.1, read as the reverse complement.
GTGCCGATGGACCGGAGGACTATAGTCTAATCATCCTGAACGGCGGTGACCTCTGCCGGATGGAGGCCAATTTCGGCTACGAACTCGACTTACGGGGCGATGTCCTCACCATCACCGCAGAGGAAGGCGCTGCGCAAGCGAACGTTCTGGACAATGCGCATTTCAGACTGGGACCGGATCTTGAGACGGCCTATGCGGGACATCGCGTGAGGCTCTCTTTCACCGTGAAGCCTTCGCCTGGGTTCGGCGCCAGCGCATTTGAGTTCAATTACTCGACCGGCAAGCCCGGCGATACCGGTTGGACGCGCATCGACATGCAATCTGATTGGACCACCTATACGGCAGAAATCGAAGTCCCGCGAAAGCTGATCGAAAACGAAATCGCCTATGATTATCTCTCTATTCGCCCAGTTGTGCCTGAAAAAGAGCGATCGCTGGACTTGAGAGAAATCCGTTTCCGACGGCTCGGCCAGTGGTAACAGCGCTCAGCTAAGCCAGGCTTGCTCGACCACGTCGCCCACATCATCCATGATCTCGGTGATTTGGAAGTCTTTTGGCGTATAGACGCGTCGCACCCCCATTTGTCGGAGCGCCTGCTCGTCCTCGAACGGAATAATTCCGCCGACCACAAGGGGGGTGCTGTCGAGCCCTGCTTTTTGCATCTCGGCTAGGGTCTCGCGAACAAGATCCAGATGGCTGCCAGATAGGATCGACAGGCCAATTACGTGCGCATTTGCCGCTTTCGCTTGGGCGACAATTTCTGACGGCGTGAAACGGATGCCTTCATACACGACCTGCATCCCACAGGCGCGAGCGCGCGCAGCGATCTGTTCAGCGCCGTTTGAATGGCCATCCAGTCCTGGTTTTCCCAGCACATAGGTGAGATCCCGGCCGAGCCGATCAGACACGTTTTCAACGCGCGTTTTTATCGCCTCAATCGCTTCATCACCGCCGGTCTCGATCACCAACGCAACCCCGGTGGGCCCACGATACTCGCCAAACACGTCCCGCAGGGTTGCACCCCACTCGCCAGATGTGACGCCCGCTTTGGCGGCGCGAATGCTCGGCCCCATGATGTTCGCCCCTGAGGTCGCTGCCGCGCCCAATTCGGCCAGTGCTGTTTCAACTGAAACAGCGTCTCGGTCGCTTCGCCATTTGCGTAGCGCTTCGATTTGTTGGCGCTCGACCATCGGGTCAACCGTCTGGATCGCCTCATTGCCAGCGCCAAGCGGGCTTTCTTCGGACTGCGTGAAAGCGTTGACGCCAATCACTTTTAGGCTGCCACTTTCAATGCCGCGCACGCGGTCAATGTGAGCGCCGACCAGGCTCTCTTTCATGTAACCCACGGCATCGACGGCGCCGCCCATCGCGTCGAGATTGGCAAGCTCTGCGCGCGCTTCAGTTTTCAGCTCTTCTGTTTTGCCTTCGACAACATGGCTGCCATCGAACAAGTCTTCATATTCTAAGAGGTCTGTTTCGAAGGCGAGGATTTGCTGCATGCGGAGCGACCATTGCTGATCCCAAGGGCGCGGCAAGCCGAGTGCTTCGTTCCAGGCGGGCAATTGCAGCGCCCGGCACCTTGCCCGCTTGGATAGCGTCACCGCCAACGCTCAATCAAAATGCGATAGACATTGTTTTCTGGCTGCGGTTCGGTCAGACCCAGGGAATTCACCTGAACCCCATAGCGAAAGCGCAGCGCCTTTGCGTCTGACACCCCATAGCGCTCGCGGCCAATCTCTTCCCAGAGGTCCACGAAGGCGCGCATTTTACAAAGCTCTGTGACGAAGCGGACGCCGGCATTCACGAAAAAAGAGATCCGGCCAAACACGGTTGGGAAATCTCCTTCCGGCACCTGTCCGCCCTCTTTCACCGCATCCAATACGGCGCAAGCTGTCGCGAGCGCATAGGCAAGCTCCTGTTCCGGTGTCGCACCTGCCTCCTGCAAATGATAAGAACAAACATTGAGCGGGTTCCACTTCGGGACCTCCGTATAGCACCAACTGATCATGTCGCTGATCAAGCGCATGCTGGGCTGCGGCGGAAACACATAGGTGCCGCGCGACAGATATTCCTTGATGATATCGTTTTGCGTCGTCCCGCGCAGTTTGCCCCGGTCATCGCCGCGCTCGTCAGCCAGCGCAATATAAAGCGACAGCAGCCTAGCCGCCGGCGCATTGATCGTCATCGAGGTGTTCATCTCTTCCAGTGGCAACTGGTCGAACAGAACCCGCATGGCGCCAAGATGACCCACGGGGACGCCGACTTTGCCGACCTCGCCACGCGCCAAGATGTGGTCTGCATCATAGGCAGTTTGGGTTGGCAGATCGAAGGCGATCGATAGGCCAGTTTGTCCCTTTGATAGATTTCGTCGGTAGAGTTCGTTCGATTTTTGCGCCGTCGAATGGCCCGCATAGGTCCGAAAGATCCACGGCCGGTCGGGAGTATGTTGGTACTCTGTATCCGCCAATGCGACCTCCCATCAGGCTATTGCAGCGCAACATGATGGAAGAATGGCCTCGCGGCAAGGTTGCCCGACGGTCAGCGACTGTCATGCATTTTTGCAGCGGTGCTCTATCGCGTTATGCGCAGAAGTCTTTGCCTCTTTCTGATAAGGCGAGCGCTCTTCTCGGAGTTTTGCTATGATCGATTCGATTGGACTTCTCGCCGCTATTCTCACCACGATTTCCTTTCTGCCACAGACGATAATGGTCATTCGGACGGGAAAAACGGAGGGAATCTCAGCAACTATGTATGCCATGTTCACGCTCGGCGCGGCCTGTTGGCTCGCTTATGGCGTGATGCTGAACAGCCTGCCCATTATGTTCGCGAACACAATCACGCTCGGGCTTGCTGCAACGATTCTCGGCCTAAAGCTCCGATCCGTTTTGCGAGACCGCAGGAAAGCCATGGCGCTCTAAGCACGAACC
>CALFRH010000561.1 GCA_937919225.1 uncultured Parvularcula sp. | reverse complement strand
GTTTTTGGTGGATTAAGCGGGGAGGGAGGGCAAATATTAGGAGGTGGTTTAGAGCCACCTGCAAATGCGTTCTGAGTCTCACCGAAGCTGCGACCCTCGGCCTGCCCATAATTTTGGTAGTGATACTGAGCGAACTCTTCTGGAGAAATCGTGCCATCACGATTCAGGTCTGTTCCAGCTCCGCCGCCGCCGAGAAGATGCGGACTGTTGGCGATATTATTGTTCGAATAGTGCCGCATGATGTCAGGGTTTGCTGACAAATACCCAGCCCATTTGCTTTCCTCTTGCTGAGCCGGGGTAGTCGTGCCGTAGGTGCCGCTCGCATAGTCCGAGAAAGCATTCTGCGGTTGTCCGCCGCCGCCTCCAGGCTGAGTGTGGCCAAGCAGAGCCATGGCCCCTGAGTCTCCATACAAGCCCCGCAATCCTGCTTGGTAAAATGGTTGGTGCAATTGCCTCTGATCGTCATAGATCCGCTCTTGCAGATCAATTGACCTGTTTGCCGCCTGCGTTTGTGCGCGAGCGGCGTCTGAGGCCGCATCGGACTGTTCTGAGGCCCCAAAGATGGAACCAATGCCGCCAAGCAGGGACGAACCCGCAATGGCCCATGTCAAAGGATCAGCCATACTCTAGCCTCCGCAAAAATAGTTTTTCCGCCTCGGCACCAGTTGCCTGCAGATTGATTGAAATTCCGGTCCGTGAAGCTCCACGTCTTCCCCATGGCGAGACCACGCAATGTGATGAGCAAGCTCGTGTAGAAACCAGCAGTCCATGTCCGATTGGTCGGCGTCGATATTTATGACGATCCACTTTTGGCCATCGATCGTGCGCTTGGCCTCAGCGACTGATTTCTTGTTCTCAAGGAGATCATCATCTCCCGAAACGTAGAGCACCCTAACTGTGCCAGCTTCCTTTAAGAGCGCTGCTTGGTTTTCGGAAAAGGTGCTAGCCATAACAAGCGCCAGAAGGGCTTTGATCACGGCGGCGCGATGTAAATTGCGAGCACGCCGACATCGATGCTTGCCTTGTTGCCGTCATCGTCCGTGACTGTGCAGCGATATATCGCCTGCTCGCCATCGGTCTGATTGTCAGCACTGGTTGAAAACGTGGTCGAGGCTGCTGTCGGGCTCGTGACCGTGAATGTATCGCCTGTAACCTTTGTCCAGGCATAGGTGTAAGGCGAGGTTCCGCCTGAGGCGGTGATCGTGACGGATGCGGTGACCTGCGGGCTGACAGAGCCAACATAGGTCGACTGGTCCAGACTTGTGGTGACCGTGAGTGGATCGCCCGTCGTCAGCTCAGCCGTTCCGTAGTAGACTTTCCCGTCCGTCCCGAAGGCGAAGAAACCATTTGTGCGCGTTTCGCTCCCTTGTGCGACGCTGTCAGGACCAAACCACTGAAGAAGGTCATCAGAAGCGCCAAACGGTCCACCATAGCGATACCGATTTCCACCGGTTTCAGTGACAAAACTGTTCTGAGTGTCCTCAAAAACAGTGTCATCGCCCATGTAGATCAGATCCGCGAGCAGCTCCGCGGTCGCAGTGGTTCCATCAGATAGCAATCGGAGTGATGCAATGCGCCCATTTGCATCCACAATTACCGCATAAGCAGCGCTTAAGTTCCCCTCAATGTCAGCAATCGCTGTGCCTTGAGTGGTGACCGTGGCAGATACACCATTTACACTCGCCGTTAGCGTGGTGTCCGCAGCCGCCCTTGCGCTCGTTTCCGTCGCAATCGCCGTCGCATTTGTGACGATACTCGCGGCATTGACTGTGCTTTGCGCTTGAGCATTGGTCAGTGGAGCTAAATTGCACTCACGCCAGACCATCGAGTTTTCGACCGCAATCGATCCAAACGACGAATAATGCGTCATCGGATAGAGCGAGGCAGTGACAGCTCCAGTGGGCGCCGTTACCTCTTTTTCCCATCGGGTAGGACCATCTGGTGAGGCGGAGATCACGCCACTCGTATCAGCCTCGGTCGCAAAAACGATCTGATCGGTCGCAAATGCGCTTCCGCCACTATTTCTCCACGCAACGAATACACCTGCGCCTGCGAGTGTTCCGCCCGTTCGCCTGATCTCACCAGAGATTAAGTATTTTTTCCCTGCCGAGACCGTGACGTTCTGGATGTTCCCAGTTTCGACACCTGCTGCGCCAGTTATCTGGTAACCGTAACCGTCGCCAAATGTTCGAGCAGTCCATGTGCCGAGCCCATTCAGCCAGGATGGCCATTCTGGCGGAGCAGCGGTTCCACTAAACTCCTCTTGAAAGAACGCGTTCTTGATGAGCGAGGCTTCAGATCCACCCACACGCGCTGTCAGCGTTGTGACATCTGAGGCGATTGCTGAGTCAGCACTTGCGCGGACGCCCTGCTCCGTCAGGATTTGCGCATCGGTGTAAAGGTTCGCATTGCTCTCAACTGCGCTATCGGCAGCCACGTAAGCTGCTGTCAGGGTCGTACTAAGCGTTGCATTCGCGCTCTCAGCATTTGCCGCAACCACCGCATCTGCTGCGATATAGGCCGTCGAGATTGCCCCGTCTGCTGCCTGATAATCCGTCTCAAGCTGAACAATGTTCGCAGCGTTTCGGTTTACCCCGCTGATAATCTCCCCGATTTGAAGGCGCTTCCGCTCAAGCCAGTTTCGAAACCAGGGAAGAAAACGCCCGCCTTGATCAACTGCGGCCTCTCCATGCAGCGGCTCATTATTGGTTTCCGGGTCAATCGGATCTTGCAGCGCCATTAGCTACGTTGCCCCCAGAGGACGCCAGTAATGTCGAACTTGACCGGCTCAATCACCCGGAAGTGAATCACCGATTGGGGCCTCTTGCCTCGTCCGTTCCGGGTCCACTTGGTGCGCTCATCATAAACGCCCTGAGCGCCAACATCTCGGTAATCCCAAGCTGACCATGTGTTGCCATTATCGTTGCTGATACGGCGCCCAATCTGCGGATCAGAACCGTCGCCTGATGCAAGCCCGACGCCTTTAGATCCTTCGCAGAAGATCCAGCCAAGGCGCTTCCGGCTTTTCTGGTGTGGAATATGTGCGGTGAACTCCCGCTCTATGTCCGTGCCAAGTGTGCTGACGTCTGGCTGTTCATCGGTTGCATAATCTCTGCTCAGCTCAACAAAAGTGCTGTCAGAGCGCTTTGCACCAAAGATGCGGCCATCCTGTTCGATGATCCGCGCAAAATCATATCCTTCAACACCATTCGTTTTGCGGCGATGCCAGTCTTTCGCGCCATCAAAATCATATGTCAGGCAGCGATTAGGTGTGTTCAGCAGAAAAAACGTATGATCATCGTCGGAATACGTGCTCGCCATGATGTCATCGGCACTCGCAGCCTTCAGCGCACGAACCACACCGGCGTCTGAAATCTTAGGTGCACTCACTCCTGACAGCGTGCGGACGTTGTTCTTATTATCCACGAAGACAACGACATCCTCCAGAACTACGACCCCGTCACGGGCTCTCACACCATAAGGAACAACGGTGGAGCTGCGACTGAAAGGATCATTCGTGTTCGAGCTGTCGGCATACCAGGGCTCAATCGTTTCATCTCCGCAGAGATATGCAATTGACCCTAAAACAACCACGGCTTTCAGATTGTCCGGCGCGGCCTCTGCTGTGTAGAAATTGAGGCCCGTGATATTATCAATATCCAGCACCTCGGTGTAATGCCATTGGCCATCATCGGCCGTCATCAGAATGCGCTGATTCAGCGTTGCGATCGATGTAATGTTAGACGGGAAGTCTGCATCGCCCGCCACAGCCACTGTAGAGCCGTCAGAGACGTAGATTGAGCCTCCGGACAAGATCGCTAGCTCAGTCTGAGTAAAGGCCATCTGCGCCCTGTCCGTGCCGCTTACAGTGCCCGTTATCGTTCCGAACGTTCCCGTTGACAGGTTCCATGTCCGCAGCGTCGTGCCATCAAGGATCAGGATCAGACCATTTGCGAAGCTGTCTGACTGACCTATGGCCCGAATTGTTCCGGTAATGACGTTGGTCGGGTCTCGATCAACACTCCCCGGCGTGGTCTCAAGTTTCACAGGGCGCGCAGGATCGCCCTCAGTCTCCGCAACGTACATGTTGAGCAAGATCCGCTCGGACATGCCGGCCTGTTCCCGCTCGAAGTGTTTGGACGCAAGTTGCGCACGGGCCATTAGATATGGCTCGCTTTCGTTGGGCGCGCTCTGTAAGGCTCAGAGGTGACCTGTGACAGCTTTGTCCAGGCGCCCTCCTCTTTGGCCTCATAGATGCGCTCTTCGCCCTCCATGACGAATTTACCGCACACACGGGCCGCAATCAGCTTGGCCAGCGGGTCCATATAAATCTCATCAATCGTATCGGAGCGATAACCTGTGATGTAGCCTTTGCGCTCCACCTCAGGCATCACTTCCTCAATCTTGCGAACCACAACAGCTTGATCGTCGGCGCTGACCGCCTCTTCGCCGATGCGGACCTGCAATTCTTCAAGAACTGCTGTCGCAAGATCAGTCTTGGTCTTGCTCACGATCCACCAGAGCCCCGAGAATAATCTCGTCTGCCTCGCCAGCGGTCTCTTCTGACTGACCCTCAGGCAAAATCGTTTTTGCCCAGCGCTTGCGTGTTGAATGATGCGCAGTCGACCAATCTTCCTCAGCATCAATTTCTGCAAAAACTTCCTCAAGCGAGCTTTCGCCGTCATCGTCTTCAGAATAATCCGCAGGCACAGTTGGCGGCTCAGGCTCAACGACAGGGGCGCCCTGGCCCAACTGCTCACGCAGTTCACGGTTCTCGCTAACTAGCAACTCATTCGTTGTTTCTAGCTCTTCGATGCGCGCAGCCTGCTGTGCAACTACCTGCTCTAAGTCTGGATCGTAATCGACATCGCCATAGTCAGGCCCGTCGCCAAATTCCTCAAACTGCGGATTCCCTGACAAACCCTCAGCAAGGGCCTCGTCTAGAACCTCAACAGGGTCACCATCGCGCACGAATGCAAGCCCCCGGACGGAAATCTCGTCCGGGGAACTCTCATCCTTGCCAATATAGATAAACTCTCTTGGCATGATATCTCCTTATAGGACTGCGGCTGCGAAGCCGGAGAACATCCCGCGAAGCTCGCCGCCGTCTAACACTATCTCAACAGACCACTGTTCTTCGACGCCGACGCCGCGCAAGAATTGGTAGTCCGTGTTATCGGACTTGGTGTAGCGATACTTCTGACCCATCGCCCAACCGAGCGCCTGAGCGCCGCAGAAGTACATGGGCTCAACATCAATCGCAGAGGCACCAACACCCGCATAAGGCTGGATGGTTGGCTCCTCACAGATCATCACGCCGTGATAGAGAAGGTCACCGTCTTGGAAGATCGGATTGTCCTCAACACCGCGGATGCGAGCATCTGTGTTGTACGATTTGATGTCCTCATTGTTGGAGATTTCCTCAAAGGATTGCTCGCCAACAAAAAGCTTGAAGAACTCGCGACCGTTCTCATCATTCGTGGTGCTGATGGGGCGCATTGGGAGCTTGCCGTCAGTTTTCCACGTATCAGAACGCGCCATGCGCTTCATCCGGTCGATAAAGGCCGGTGTCAGCACATCCGCAGCCGCAACGTTCGCCAAGGACGACGCCATGTTGCCAGTGACCAGCTTCGAAGTCGCACCACCAAAGAGCAAACGCCGTGTGTTATTGGTTACGAACGTATTGCGCTCTGTTGCGGACGCTTCGGCATAGGTCTGCTGCTGAATGTGAGCGTTACCCGTTGCGTCGTCTGCATCACCTTCGTTAAAGGCTGTCGCATCCTCAGCAACCACGTCAAACGCGTCCACTACGGCCGCATAGACGTTGTTCTGCATCCAACGGCGCAATTCACGACGCTGAATGGAGTACTGGTTGGTAAAGGCCTTTTTGGCCTCCGATTTCTTGATCTTCACCGCTTCACGATGCCAGATCGGCTTCAAGGTCGTCTTGCGTTGCGCAAACGTGGCTTCGTTGCCATCTAGGACTTGGGCACCCTTGCGAGTGCGTCCAAGTGCATCGGTGAAGGCAATGTTCACAAATTCACCGCTCTCCATCAGCGAGTCTTCCCGCTGGATCATGGAGAACGGGTCTTTGCCAACCATCTTCGCGTAACGGTGTTGACGATTGTACTGCTCGTAATCCTTCGAACGGTACTTTTGCAGAAGAAGGTCTGCGGCCGTTGCTTGTAGGGCCATTGTTTTCCTCTAAGGCTCTAACGCCCCCAGAGGTTTGCCTCCGCATCTTCCATCGTGTGCTGAGCATTGCCGCCAGACATAGCTGAAGGCGTGTTCGCGACACGAGGGGGAAGGTTTGGTGCGTTCTGGGGGGTGGGAGCAGGTTGCTGACCTGGCTGCGGTTGCCCGCCCATTTCAGCAAGGATCTTCTCCCTGATTTTCGCTTCGTATGCCTCAGGATCGTCACCGATTTCATTCACGAGCTTCTGCTGTTTGTGCCAGTTCATCATCTGGCCCCACGGGTGAGGCGTCTGCGTGAACTGAGACAACAGTAGAGCTCGCTGAGGATGCTGATTAAGCGCAGAGAAGGCCTCATTGACCGCCTCGTCAC
>CALFRH010000560.1 GCA_937919225.1 uncultured Parvularcula sp. | reverse complement strand
ACCGCGCCTGAATCTCGCCTTGCCTGTAGAGCGCGACATCGTTTGTGCGCGAAAGAATGTAAGAAACCGCCAGAACGGGCATCATGCCATCTTTGATACCGAACGGAGCGTCGCGCCACAGTTCGTAGACTTCCGAAAGCGATACCGGACGGTTCTCCCGTTCCAGCAGGAATTCGGAAGTCGCCTCCCAAAGAGGGCGAAGTCGCGCCTTGTCCGCTTCCCCCTCTGGTTGCACAAATCGCCAGCCGTCCTTCGTTTCGGCATAGAGGCCTGCATCACTGAGGACAGATTCAAACATACCGCCTTCAGCCGGATAGCCGGTGATCGCGAGTCGTTCTTGGCCCTCGTAATCGACCATTCTACGGAGCAGCGCGTTCTGTCCCGCGACCGCATTGCTGGAGGGTTTGATGCGGTTCAAAAGTTCGTTGTTCAGTACGGGACTGAGTGGGAACCTCTTGTCTGCAAGATCGGACGCGAGGCCGTTCAGCTCGTCCTGCATGAGCTGTTTGGGGCTGTGCTGCTTCTGGAACCATTGGGCACCGTCGAAAGCGCGTTGAAGCTCATGCTCAAGCTGGGCTTGCAAGCTGACGATCCGAGCGTTGATTTCGCGCCGCGCGACAGGATCGCCCTGCAACTCGGCATGGCCATTTCTGACGTGTTCGAGGGCGAGCAGTTCGCGCGATAGATTGTTGATCGACCATGAGCGCGAGGAAAGACCGACGATGATGTCATGCTTGCCCGAAAGGCGCGCCGCCCGCTTGCAAAGCTCCTTGGCGGCATCTTCGCTCTCGCCAAGGGTTGGTATAGCGAGCAGGAAAAGGCCGATCGTGCTTGGCCCTGGCTCGAACTCCGCCGCATATTGCAGGACATCGGCCAGCGGCACGATTTCGACGTCGAACCAGCGTAGGGCACCGGTTTCGTGATAGTGGCGCTTTGCCATGACCGGTTGGAGGCTCGCGAGCGTCCGCAACTGCTCAAAATCCACACCCTCGATGTCCCCGAGCGCGCGCTCGGTGGCGGCTTCAATGTCGAAGTCGCTGCCGGCATAGACGGCATACCCGCCAAGAAACTTGCGGTAGGCGATGAGCGACCATTCCGCGAGGCGCTCCAACATCGAACGAAGCCCCGCGTCCGAAAGGCCCGGAAATGCCGCTGACAGAAGCTCTTCACTTGCAACAAGACCCGACCGTTCTTTGAACAGGTCAACAAGCGATATGACCTTAAGGAGCTTGATTTGCGCTTCGTCGCCCCCGATCGCCTCGCATCGCTCGATTGCCTCGACCGCAATAGACCATCGGTGCCCGTCCGGTGACGCGAGAATGGACGGCTCTAGATTGAGCTGAAGGTAGTCCCAAAGGCGGTCGGGTGAATAGAGATCGCGATCTTTCGCGCGCCGCAAAAAGTCCTGAAAGCCTTTCGGCTCCGCAGAGTTGAGAAAACCGAAGATGCTGCGTTGGTTTTGCCCGAATCGGCGTCTTGAGATCGGACCAAGGAGGGCTGCGACAACGGGATGAAGAGGCCAGCAATCGGCCAGCGCAGCGTCGAGAAAATCTGACGTGCCGGGTCTGCGGCCCCGGATTTCCCCAGCGATCCTACCGGCTAGTCTGGTATGGGATTTAGGTGCAACTTCGGACGTGATAGCGCGCGAGATTAGGTCGATCTGTTCCTCACCCGCTGCATTTACAACAAGATCGATAAACCGACCTTGAACCTTCGACCATTCATCCCGGAAATCGCGTGAAAGGCGGTTTGCATATTCCTCGAAGGCTTGATGCAGAACGCCGACGACAACTAGCCGCCCTTCGCTGCGGGACGCGGCCTCGGCAAGCTGCTGGAACAGATGAACATCGCTTTCGCCTTGGGCAGCCCCTTCTAGGAGCTTGCCCATTTCGTCGATAAACAGGATGACGCCACCGCGTGTTTTGTCGGCAGCAGCTTCGTTCAAAGCCTCGATGATGGAAACGCCGTCCCAAGGCTTCTTGCGGTGTGAAGATGTCAGCCCTGCCGCAATCAGCGCCTCTCCAATGACGCGGCTGGCATCGTCGCGACGGCCTACCGCTGCGACGGTTTGCCAGCCCTTATTCGTAGCGCCAAAACCGGACCGGATTTCACTTGCAGCTTCGCCGATCGAAGACACAGCAAGATTGTGCAGCGTCTTGTCTGCGTCGAGGAGCGCGCTCAAGGCGACTACAAGGCTTGATTTGCCGCTTCCGTACGGGCCGGTCCATGTAAATGCGCCTTGCTTGGTATCGGCGATATGCCTGGCCATCTCAGAAAGAATATCGACGGACGAATGAGGGCATAGAAAGCCATCAAGTGATTCCACTTGGCCAAGATCGACATCGATACGGATAGCGCGTTGGAAACGGGGGGCGATATAAACTTTGTCAACAAGGCCCATCACGCTACCTTTCTTCGCTCGCGTACGCGAAAGTCTGCATCGACAAGGGCAAGCGCTGCTTCGACATTGAGGTCTGACGAGCGAATGACCTGTTTCAGTCCAGCAGTTTCAGACCATCTCAAAAGGCCTTCGGTTGCGTCTTCGATTTCCGACAGGCGCTCAGCGAGGTCGCTTTCATCCAACGCGAACACACGGCCGGGAGAGCCGGGGCCATGGGCGATGGCCTCGAACGAAAGTGTCTTGGATTTCGAGTAACGCCGCCAGAAGTCGATCAGTGCGTAGGCGAAAACACCGTCGCCAAGTGTCGATTTCGGACCACGGACAAACCGGAATCCGTCTTTCTTGCCAGTGGCGCGGATCAGACCTAACTCTGTCAGCGGGGACTCAAGGGCGTCCTCGTGCGAGACCCGGCTCGAGGACGCCTTGGCCGCGTAAGTCCTCACAAAACACTCCACGTCCCTCTTGACGGTAGCGGGCGAAACGCGAGGCCATCCGCGATCTTCGGCGATAGAAAGCAGCGCCTTCACAAGCGTCTCGCGCTCGAAGGTCAGATGTGAAAAGTGGCTAAACGCCCAATACCAGGTTGTCCTGTCCTCACGGCCGCAAAGCGACCAATGCAATATCCAGAGCGTTGACGGCGATTCCATGTAGGGGTCGAGACCGCCGTTTCCGAAGAGCTTGTGACCGCGCGGCCTGATGGCAACTTGGTTAGTTGAAACGTCGCCAATGACATCGCACGCCGCCGCCCAATAGCGCATAGAAGCGACCATGTTCTTGCCGACACCGAACCGGGCGAGCGAATTGTCATCGGAAAAGAGTGATTTACTTGCGATGTCTTTGCCGTCACTGATAACAGCGTCATAAACCTTCTTGAGCCATCCATAACGCAGTGGAAATGTCTCATGTCCGGAAAATAACGGCTTGTAGTTCTTTTCGAAAAGCGTTCCTCTAGACATTGTCCCTCGCTGGATGCTCCCTCCAGCTCGACCTTAAGCATCTTGCCGTGGTAAGGTCAAATGGAAAGCTGGAGCCACCCTCCAGGTTTCAACTGATTTTACGAAAAATCCGTGTTACTCGCCGAATTTGGCATAACGAATTGAAAAATAATGCGAACTGAACGGACAATTTATCTCGACTATCAGGCAACAACACCGCTTGATCCGTTGGTTTTATTGGAAATGTCGCCCTACCTCAGTGAGTCGTTCGCTAATCCGCACTCTGCGGATCATGCAGCGGGATGGGCGGCAGCACGGGCAGTTGAAGAGGCGGCAAAGAAACTTTCTGATTTGATGCGCTGTGATTCTGATGAAATCATTTTCACTTCTGGAGCAACGGAATCTAATAACTTAGCAATACTTGGTTTGCGTAAACAGATATCACGTAGAGGTCGTAATAAGATTATTACAACGCGCATTGAACACAAAAGCGTCATCTCGGCTTGCCGAGCAAGCGCCGAGGAATTTGGCGCTGAGTTACTCTATTGCGACGTTGACGGTAATGGGCGTTTAGACCTGGGTCATATGCAGGAGTTGCTGTCCGATCAGGTGCTGCTGTTAACATTTGGTGGGGTCAATGGTGAGATCGGTTCCGTGCAAGACATCGCGAAAATATGTGACCTTGCCGACCGTTACGGCGTCTTTGTTCACGTGGATGGCGCGCAGATGCCGGCAGCTATGAAGCTCGACATCGCGACACAGAGGGCGGCAATGGTTAGCCTCTCTGGGCATAAAATGTATGGACCGAAGGGAATTGGCTGTTTGTATGTGGATCGCAGTTTACAGCAGCATTTGGCACCCATTGTGTTCGGTGGCGGACAGCAAAATGGTTTGCGCTCAGGAACTCTTCCTGTTCCACTGTGTGTGGGCTTCGGAAAAGCGGCCGAGCTCAGCGGTAGCGCCGAAGAATGGAGTAGCCTTAGCGAAAAGTCAGCAAAGTTGTTGAATGCACTGTACTCGATCGACGAAAGGATCGCTCTCAATGGCCCTACCGCTCCAGATCGCCATCCTGGTAATTTGAATGTAAGGTTTCCTGGTATTTCGGCTGAAGACTTGCTTGCAACTCTTCAACCAAAATTGGCGGCTTCGATGGGCTCAGCCTGCACATCGGGAATACCAGAGCACTCCCATGTTTTGCGCGGCGTAGGCCTGACCGAAGAAGAGGCTAGATCGTCAATCCGTTTCAGCTTAGGTCGCTTTACTACAGAGAGAGATATCGAAGAGGCAGCAGAACTTGTTGCATCGGCGTTTACTCAACTCGACTGTTTGGGAGTTATGGAACCTTACTGAACTCGCGCTCGTTTCCCGGCTTGGACCATTGGTGTTTATCTTTATGATCCCTTTTTCTTTATGCATTGTCTGCTTTCAAGCAACAGAAATGTCCATACCTATGACTGAATAGGGCGCGCAACGCAGATCGGTAGATCATGCCAAGTCGCAACGTATCGCTTCGCGACGGCGATATCAGAAACCAATCATTCTGCGTTTGAATGCGAAACTCGTCTACGCCAAGAAACCGGCGATGTATCAGCTCGAGCAAAGATGAAAATATTAGGTAAGCTACTGCACGAACCAGATGGGGTTTCGGGGCAAATAGAATTCATCTGAACCCTGATTAATCCGGTTCCATCTGCTCCCAGCTGCCATGGACAACCACATGCTTGATAATGCGTTTGAGGTATCCGTACCGAGGTGACTGGAGAACGGCGACCGACAGATTTATCTCCTCAGCGACGGCTTTTACGCTCATTTTCTGTCCCGTCTCTCGGAGATGTTTCGCTGCGGCAGCCACGGCATCCTCGTATCCGCGAGCAACCTCAGCTGAATTGCGGTCAGAGGATCCTTCATTCGAAAACGAGAAGAACTCGGCATATCTATCTTCACCAGTCATCGCGGCGTTTTTTCTAGCTTCTTCGGCCGCCTTTCGAGCCTGCCAGTGACGCTCAAGTAATGGCATATCAGATTTCTCCCATCGGCTTGTTGAGGCGCATCGGCAACGTCGTCTCCCGCCGGTAGACCTGCGGCGCTGCAACGATCGACCTTTCAAACTCTTCTAGGTCGCCAATGAAAACGACCTGGTTAGCGGCCCGCGTTACCGCGGTGTAGAGCAGGGTGCGGTCGAGAAGTCTGTTCGGGGAAATCGGGACGATCACTCGGTTCCATTGGCTGCCCTGAGCCTTGTGGACCGAAATCGCATAGGCGAGGTCGATCATCTCGTTGTCGTTAATTTCCAGCCGAATTTGCCGACCGTCAAGTTCCGCGAGAATACCATCCGAGCCGATCTTCAACAAACGCCCCATCGACCCGTTTTGAAGGTCACGTTGCCAGTCGTTCTTAGTCCAGATGATGGGATCGCCTTCGCCGATCCCAGCCCGGCCGGGGTAGGGCGGGCGGCCTGCGGCCAGAAGATTGTGGAAGCGCAAGTTAAGCGCGTCGATCCCACCCGGTCCGGCTCTTACGGGGGCAATGATTTGGCCCTGACCGCGCTTCATGCCTTCCATCGCGAATTGCTTGCCGATCTCGACGATCGTCTCGAAGGCACGGGATCCTGGACAGGAAATGAACGAAACGCCTTCCTTTAGCCCCTGGAAGTTTTCAACGATCGGCATTCGTCCGTGGCGTATGGCGTCTGCGACCGCAGGTATGCCTGACGCTACCGACTGACGCATCACCCGGTCTAGGATGACGTGCGGCATCTTAGGGTGATCAATGAGTGCATGAAATGTAAGACCGAAACCGATCGGGGGAAGCTGCGCCGGATCCCCCACCATCAAAAGACGTGCCTGTCCAATGTGACGCATGATGCGGTAGAGGGTCGGCAGATCGATCATGGAGGCTTCGTCGATGACGAGCATAACCTCAGGTCCGAGGTTGAATTCCTTTTGCTCTGTGACGCGTTTAAGAAAACTTGCGATCGTCGAGGCTCGACGTCCGGTGGTTTCCGAGATCCGTTTCGCTGCACGACCTGAGAGTGCCATGAAATGGACGACCCTGCCAAATTGCTCTGCCGTTTGGGCAATGGCCTTCAGGACTGTCGTTTTGCCTGAACCCGCGTATCCACCCAGGAAACCGATCCGGTTCCGGACGGCCATGGCGACGGCTTCACGTTGTTTATCGGTGAGAGGGTAGGGCTGGTTATCATCAAACTTGTCAAGTGCGACCCTTATCTCATCGGGTCCGATGTCGCGCGCGACGAGATCCGTTTGAGCTTCTTCCTTTGCAAGACCCAGGAAGGCTTTCGCGACGAAAGCTTCCATGGCGGCCGCACCAGGTGGTTGATACCCGTGTTCGAAGGGAATTGCGCCGAGCGCATCCACAGCAAGATCTATCGCCTTGCTTGCGTCTTTCGGGTGACCCAGGCATTTCCCGACCGACTGCTCCAAAATAGGGCGCGGTGTGAAAGTGTGTTTGTCATCGAGCCG
>CALFRH010000559.1 GCA_937919225.1 uncultured Parvularcula sp. | reverse complement strand
GTTCACGAAGGGAACAAAACCTCTTTTTTGTTTCGCTAGCGAAACAAAACCATCCGTACAAGTCTTGACAAGGAGGAAAGGCGAAAAGCCGCGGTCGCGGTCTTAGGCTTCCCGGAGAAGGTCGTTGATTCCCGTCTTGGCGCGGGTTCTCTCATCAACCGTCTTCACAATCACCGCACAGGCCAGCGACGGTCCCCCATTCTCTCCCATCATAGTCCCTGGGACCACGACGGAATAGGGGGGAACAGCACCAAAATGCACCTCACCGGACTGCCGATCCACAATCTTGGTGGACGCGCCAAGGAAGACCCCCATGGAAATGACAGCGCCTTCGCCAACGCGCACGCCTTCGGCGACCTCTGACCGGGCCCCAATGAAGCAATTATCTTCGATGATGACAGGATCCGCCTGAAGAGGTTCCAGCACACCGCCAATCCCCGTGCCGCCAGAGATGTGACAGTTGGCACCAATTTGGGCGCAAGACCCGATGGTGGCCCAGGTGTCAACCATCGTTCCGGCACCGACATAAGCCCCAATATTCACGTAGGATGGCATAAGAACCGCCCCTGGCGCGATGTAAGACCCCTTCCGGACCGCGCAGGGCGGGACAGCGCGAAAACCCGCCTTTTCAAAGTCGTCTTCCCCCCAGCCTTCGAACTTGGAGGGCACCTTATCGAACCAATGGCCGCCGCCGGGGCCACCCGCCATGGGCACATTGGGATTGAGCCGGAAAGACAGAAGAACCGCCTTTTTCGCCCACTGGTTCACCTGCCACCCGTCGGCCGTGGGCTCGGCCACGCGTAAGGAACCATTGTCGAGGGCCTCTAGCGCTGCACCCACCGCCTCTTTCAACTCAGGGGTCCGCGCCGCTGGGTCTGACAGGCCGTCCCGGTTCTCCCAAGCAGCGTCAATAGTGGCAGCAAGTTGCGACAGGTCGGCAGCGGACATGGGAAGAACCTTTACAATGAAACAGAGGCGGACTGGGGCGCCCTTGTGAGTCCCAGAAGGAACTGGGTCAAGTCCGACGTCACATGTTTCACATGGGGATATTTTTCACCAGGACGCGCGGGACGCTTGCCTTCGGGTTCGTCATCGAACCATTGGGCCTCGGACTGTACCAAAACCGTCTCCATCCCCTCATGGAAGGGCACCTCTAGGTTTTGCGGCATATCCTCGAACATTGCTGCTGACCTCGGGTCAATGTCGAGATGCGCCCAAAAAGCCTCATAGGCGGGGCGGTGGGGTTTAGGGGTGAAACCCGCCATCTCGACATCAAAAATCGCATCAAAAAGATCGAGGATCCCAAGCTTTCCCGCCACATTCTCCGCATGGGTTTGGGAGCCATTGGTGTAGATCACCCGCCGCCCGGGCAGCGTCTTAATCGCCTCCCCAAGGGCGGGATCCGCTTTAATCACCGCAAGGTCGATATCATGGACATAGTCCATAAAGGCTTTAGGCGGAATATGATGCTCCTTCATGAGCCCACTCAACGTGGTGCCATAGCGCGCATAATAGTCCTTTTGCACCTTGCGCGCATCGGCGTGAGAAAGGGATAATGTCTCTTCAATGAACGCCGTCATCCGCGCGTCAATCTGGTGGAACAGATGACACTCCGCCGGGTACAACGTATTATCTAAGTCAAACACCCATGTGGTGATATGGGCAAACCGGTCCGCAGCCACACTATTATCCTTCCAAGAGCCCGTGGGGGCCACACTTTTGCACCAGCCAGGGCACAATCCGCTTCCTCATCCTGAGGAGCCGATAATATCGGCGTCTCGAAGGACGAGGAAGGAGTATATTGCGAGACATTTTCCTCGTGCGTCGAGACAGCCCTACGGGCCCCCTCAGCATGAGGAAAATGGATATCCCTACCGTCCGGCCAAATCCGGGTTAAACAGCTCCGGCGTAAACTGGAACGTCCACGCCTTGTCAGTGCCCACATCAACACGGCGGAAATTTGCGGCCTCATACCCTGCATCAGTACACGGCAGATCCGCTTCGGCATCAAACTGTACGGAGGATACGCAGAACTCCGTATCGCCACCGGCGAGAGGGACAGAGCGGGATTCCGCCTCCATAACCCCATAGATATAGTAAGACGTTTCTGCCTCTAGCGAGCCGCGCAACACCTTAGCACAATCCTGGCTTTCAAGCCGCCACCAGCCGGAGGAGCGATAGTCCTTATCCTCACCCAAAGGCTGGGCAAACGCGGCCCACACCGGCAGCATGGTATCGTTACAGAAGAAAAAGCCCCGCTGGGCGTCTGCCTTATTGGCATCACTGATAAGCGCGTCGATCACCGCATCGGTAATCGATCCTGACGTGGTAATACCCTTTGTGCGCTGATAACGGCGAAGGGCATCGCGGGTCCCCCGACCCATCTGGCCGTCAATCTTGCCGTTAAAGGCCGAGATGTCTTTCAGAAGCCGTTGGACACCAGCCACCTCAGCGGCAAACACAGTATAATTGCTTTCGTCAGAAAACTCCGTGGTCCAAGTACCGTCGCCTCCATCGGGAACAGTGACGGGGAGGAACTGCCGCTGGCGCCGTGGATCGTCACCACATTCATCTTGGTCACGCAGGGTGAAGAGACTATCATTCTGGACACAGAGGGGCGTCTTACCGGACCAGGTGCGCAAATCCCCCAAATGGCCAGGGATCGCCTCTGCATAAACAAAGTACCGTCCAGGTTGGACAGGGTCCGACAGCACCCGCTTACACTCGCCCGCCCTCAGGCGCCACCAACCGCGGGTGACAAGGCTTTCACTGTCAATATATCCGACCGCCGCCGATAGCGCATAGCTGGTCTTGTTACAGAAGGTGTACTGCGCCTTAGCTGACCCGGGGAAGGCCATGGCCCCGATAAAGATCAAGGTCAGCGCCACGAAAAGGGGCTTTAGCCGGCAAACAGGAACAGCAATCGGGTAACGCATGAAGCCCAATATTGGTTACCGGCGGTGATGCCCGCCGAGGTTGATCTAGCGCCGTTCTCCCCGATCACAAGGCGGCTTTCAAGCCTTGACGCCTGCGCCCTTTTTCGGGCCCTTAGGATAATGCATTACGTTTTCCTCACCGGGGCGGGGATCAGCGCCGATAGCGGTGTTGCCACCTTTCGCGACCCAAAGGGCATTTGGGCGCAATATGACTGGCGCGACGTGGCCACGCCCGAGGCCTTCGCCAAACAGCCGGAGGCCGTGCATGCATTCTATAATATGCGTCGGGCCGCCCTGCCGGAGGCCGACCCCAACCCTGCCCATGTCGCTCTTGCCCAGTTTGAAGAAGCGCTGACGGCCGCGGGCCACGACTTCACCCTCATCACCCAGAACGTGGACGACCTGCATGAACGGGCGGGCAGCAGGAGGATGCTCCCCATGCATGGGCGTCTTGATCGCGCGGAATGCCTCCATTGCGGGCTGGTGACCCCCTGGTCAGAGGATCTCAGCACCACGACACCCTGCCCCCAATGCAAACAAAAACAGGGGCTTAGGCCCTATGTGGTGTGGTTTGGCGAAACCCCGCGTTTCATGAGTGAAATCGAAGAGGCCATGATGGGGGCAACCCACTTCATCTCCATCGGCACCTCCGGCTCGGTCTACCCCGCAGCCGGTCTTGTCGCGGTCGCGCGGGAACGGGACATCCCCACCATCGAAATCAATCTTGAGCCCTCAGAGAATGCTGCCCTTTTCACCGAAAGCCTTTATGGCCCTGCGGCAGAGGCGGTGCCGCACTGGGTGGAAAGGCAAGCACACGCCTTAAACTTACCTCAATTCCACTAGAAGGACGAAATATGAAAAAGCTTTCGGAAGCAGAACGAACGAGTTTTTTTAAGGACTTTCCCCAATGGAGTTCGGTGGAGGGGCGTGACGCCGCCAAAGCCACCTTCACCTTTAAAGACTTTAACGAGGCATTTGGCTTCATGACCCGTGTGGCGCTGAAGGCCGACCAAACTGACCACCACCCTGAATGGTTTAACGTCTATAATCGCGTAGAGATTACCCTCACCACCCATGACGCCGATGGACTATCCCAGCGGGATGTGGACCTCGCCGCATTTATCAACAGCGTGCTAACCTAAATAAGGTCCTATGGCCCTTTAGGATGAGGGCCAACCGGCGCAGAAGAAAGGCTGACATGGCGCATATTGTACTTGTTGACGATGACCAAAATATCCTCACCTCGGTGTCCATGGCCCTTGAGTCAGACGGTCACCGGGTCGACATATTTGAGGATGGGGCCGCTGCCCTGGAGGGAATTGTCGCATCCGGGCCCGAACTCGTCATTTCGGACATCAAGATGCCGCGGATGGACGGAATGGAGCTATTGCGCCAACTGCGCCGGCAATCTGAGGTGCCTCTGATCTTACTCACGTCAAAGGACGAAGAAATTGCTGAGGTT
>CALFRH010000558.1 GCA_937919225.1 uncultured Parvularcula sp. | reverse complement strand
CATGTATAAGTCCAAGCATAAGAATGCGCAGGAGGCCCACGAATGTATCCGGCCCACATCGTTCTCACGGCACCCTAAGGACCTAAAAGGTCTCGATGATGATCAGTATAAGCTTTACCGGCTGATCTGGAACCGGTCCATGGCCTGCCAAATGGAGGCAGCGCGACTGGAGCAGACCACGATTGAAGTCCTTTCCCAAGACAAGCAAACGGGCCTGCGCGCCACCGGCTCTGTTGTGGTGTTCGACGGCTTTTTGAAGCTCTACGAAGAGGGCCGCGACGACAGCAAGGACGATGAAGGCGGACGCCTGCCCAAGGTGAGCCAGGGCGCCGATGCTAACGTCATTGAGCCAACGCCGGAACAACACTTCACCCAGCCGCCGCCTCGCTTTACAGAAGCCAGCCTTGTGAAACGGCTTGAGGAATTGGGCATCGGTCGTCCATCCACCTATGCGTCGATCATCTCGGTACTGCAAGATCGATCTTACGTGGAGATGGACAAGAACCGGTTCATCCCAGACGATAAGGGGCGTATCGTGACAGCGTTCCTTGAGAATTTCTTTCAGCGCTATGTGGAGTATGACTTCACCGCGAATTTGGAAGAGACCCTCGACGAAATCTCCAATGGTGACGTTCAGTGGAAGGTATTTCTCCAGAAGTTCTGGGATGAGTTCTACGCCACCGTCGACGGGATGAGCGAGCTACGCATCACCAATGTGCTTGATGCGTTGAACGAAAGCCTTGGGCCCCATATTTTCCCCGAGCGGGAAGATGGCCGCCCCGCGCGGGAGTGCCCCACCTGTAAGGTTGGTGAACTGTCCCTAAAAGTGGGCCGTTATGGCGCCTTTATCGGCTGCTCACGGTACCCCGAATGTAAGCATACGCGCCCCTTGGGCCAGTCGAACCAGCCCGAGCAAGTTGAAGATAAAATGCTGGGGGTCGATCCCGATGCGGGTCTGCCGGTATTACTCAAGTCCGGCCGGTTTGGGCCCTATGTTCAGCTGGGGGAACAAGAAGAAGGGTCAAAAGAGAAGCCTAAACGCGCGGGCATCCCGAAGGGTTGGGTCGCTGATGAATTGACCTTTGACAAGGCGATGATGTTGTTAAGCCTGCCCCGTGATGTGGGGCCGCACCCGGACGATGGGGAGACGATCACCGCCACCATTGGCCGGTTTGGCCCATATGTGAAGCACGGTAAGACATCGGCCACCCTCCCCTCAGTTGACGACGTATTTGAGATTGGTATCAACCGTGCCGTTTCGATTATCGCTGACAAAATCGCCAACCCTGGCCGTGGCCGGGGCCAGGCGGCGAAACCCATCCATGAGTTGGGCGCCCACCCAGAAACCGGCGAACCGGTGAACGTGTTTGACGGTCGCTATGGTCCGTATGTGAAGCATATGAAGACCAACGCCACCATTCCGCGGGATATGAAGCCCGAGGATGTGACGCTTGATCTTGCCGTGACCCTCATTGCCGAACGCGACGCCAAAGGCCCCGCCAAGAAGAAGAAAAAGGCGACCAAAAAGAAGGCGACGAAGAAAAAAGCCGCGAAGAAAACCACGAAGAAGGCGGCTAAAAAGACGACGAAGAAGGCAACCAAAAAGGCCGCGAGTGCGGAGTAAAGTGAATGAGTGCCGCGGAAATTTTCAACTTAGTTTCACTTTCTATCGGCATCGCCGGCTCAATTCTCGGATACGTTTTTTATCAAAGGTCGCGAAGATTTAAATCGTTTGGATACACTATAAATACCGAACTGGTACTTCAAAGACAGCATGATGTTGACGGTTTGAAAATCAAGTTCAGAGACAAGGATATCGACTATCTATATCGAGTTTCGCTTAAGTGTTGGAACGCAGGTACAGATACAATACTCGGCAATGATGTAAATGAGCATAACCCACTTGAATTGACCATTCCTGCATCCGCCAAGTTGCTCGTAAATGATAGATTAAGAAGCACGGAGACACACGTAGCACCGTCGGTAACGAGTGCTGAAAATATGCGAAGAGTCTCTTTCTCTCAAATGGAACCCGGCGATGGCTTTGAATTAGTTTTTTTAGTTGGTGCCGAGACAGATATTCACTTGGAGCTCAAATCCGACACCTCGTTTAAAGGCTCAATCATCGGGGTGAAAGGCTTGGGCCAACTTAGTCACACCTTACCTTCACGCATTTGGGAGTTCTCTACTCACACGCTAGCAGGAAGGATTATAACACTACTTATGATGTTGAGTTTGTTCTTCGTGCTACTTTGGGGCCTGGTAGTTCCCATTTTTGGTTCTTCCGGTACTATACAGAATATTGAAGCCGAAACATTTCTCATAAATAGTACAATTCAATTTTCAATAATAGTAGTGGCGTATTTTATATTATTTTTTTGTTTTACTGTCTTAACATCTTGGCTACGATCTGGTTGGCAAAAAGTATTCGATCCAAAACTGAATTACTACAATGACTAAAGACCTCGACCTCTACGGCCTCAAAAATTGTGACACCTGCAAAAAGGCGCTGAAGGCCTTTGACGCAGCGGGCGTTTCCGTCACCTTTGTTGATATTCGGGCGGAGGCGGATCTTTCCGCGAAGGTTCCAGAATGGCTAGCGGCTGTCGGTGCCGACACTCTCGTGAACAAGCGATCCACCACCTGGCGCGGCCTAAGCGACAAAGAAAAAGCGCAGGCGGAAGAAGGTGATCCGACGGATCTCCTCGTAGCGAACCCGACCCTTATCAAACGCCCCGTAATTGAGGCGGGCGGAAAGACGTTTGTGGGGTGGACGAAGGCGGCGCAAGAAGCAATTCTTTAGGTCTTTACAATGACATAGCTTTCGTCGTTCCCCACGGCGCGCAGCGTCCGTGGGGTTCACTGACGGTATACACCTTGTTTTTCCTAGAGCGCTTCGCGACCGAATATGGTCAGAGATCGGCGGAGTCAGCGCTCAAAAACAAAGACTTACAGCAGGTTCGCGATTCCAAAGGAACGCGAAATGCTGTAGACCCCACGGACAAGCCGTGGGGAACGATAAAGGATAAATCGAGTAAATCTGAACTCACCGCCACCGTGGGCCCTTTGTCCAGGTGCCACTCATGGAAAGAACCTCACCGCCAGTGCCAATCTTAAACCGCGCAATCCCAGGAATATAATCCGTATTGATACCACCGAGATCGATGATTCGTACCCCGGCTTTTTTGAGGGTCAGCATGCTTTCCCACAAAAGACGGTTGTGGATGTTCATCTCCTTACCCGCATCACTGGCCCAGCCAATGTGGTAGGTGGCATTCTCTCCATGACGTAAGAAGAGCATCGCCCCCACCCGCTCATCACTGCGCTTGGCTTCATAGGCCAGCACTGACTTTTTCCCGAGGGCCTTGTGATAGGCGGGTACCATGGCCGTGGGTAGCGCCCGATAGCCTGCCTGTTCTTGGTGCTTTTCTTCAGCCTCCAGCAGCCATTGATATTTCCCGGGTGTTTTGCCCATGGGGGTGATGGTGAGATCCTCTTTCTCCGATGCCTTTAACCGGTTCCGCCATTTCCCATTCAGCCGTTTGCGGAGGGTATCTTCATCGGCTGTCAGATCGAGAAGGACGGTGTGATACCCGCTCATGATGCACGACAAACCGGCGGCCTTAGTGGCGCCATCATCACTTCCTTCGGGCATGATGAAGACGGTGTGCAGCCCCTTCACCGGAACGGTGTCGCTCAGTTTTTTAAGGGCAGCCGCCTTCACCTCGAGGGAAAGTCCCTCTTGCAACCACAAGGGGCCTCGCATGATCAAGCAAAAGGTAAAAAGCCCGAACCATCGGCGCACCTGCATTTGGGCGAGGCCAATGGGTGTGCCGTCCACCATAATCTCTGCACGGTGGATTTGGGTTCCCATCTCAGCGATAACACTGCCATATGTGAAATTTTGCTGATAGGCAGCATAGGGAACAGCCCGTAGTGCCGCCTCCCAGTCAGTACCCTTTATATGGTCCCAGCGAATATCAATTTCGCTCGTCTTATCTTGCGAACCCATGTACTGAAAGTGAGATGCTTCGCAAAGAAACACAAACGGTGATGGGGCATACCCTGTCGAGCCCGCGGATCACGAAAGCCGGATTCCGCATGATGTTGCTCTATGCCGTCCTGCCGATGATGGCGGTCTTGGGCGCGCTAGATGGTGTTTTATACCTCTTTTTCCGATATGCGCTGGGCAGTTGTTATGGCGTTTGGTGCTTTTTCTAGGGCAAACTGCCTTAAATTTACATCGGCAGTTTGCCCTAGATTCTATATTGGTCGCGCCGTTTTAGCGGACCGCATTTGCGCGTGAGCCAAATCGGCATCGTCGCCCTCTCCTCACCGCAAAACAGTTTCGCTTTGCGCTTTTGAGCCGCGCATGCTGAAGCGCCAGGCATGTGGGATTTTATTCGCCAGAATTATCGTTGGATTGGGGGAGGGTTTCTCCTCACTTACTTCTCTAGCTTCGGGCAAACTTTTTTTGTCTCAGGCTCGGCGGCAGAGTGGCGGGCGCTATTTGACCTCAGCCATGGTGAGTTTGGCCAAATCTATATGCTGGCCACCCTCGGTAGTGCGCTGACCCTCCCTTTTCTGGGGCGGCTGGTGGATGTCATGCCGGAGCATCGCGTGATCGCTTTGTCGGTGCCGATCCTCGCCGCTGCGACCCTAATGGCGGCCTTTGCGCCCACCGTCCTGGTGCTGACGGCAGCAATCTATCTCCTGAGGTTATTTGGCCAGGGGATGATGGTGCATATCGCCCTCACCGCAATTGGGCGATGGTTCGCGGCCCAGCGAGGGCGGGCTGTCTCCCTCGTGGTTATGGGGCACCAGGCGGGGGAATTCACC
>CALFRH010000557.1 GCA_937919225.1 uncultured Parvularcula sp. | reverse complement strand
ATGACAACGTGTACCACCGGCGCGTTGTTGGCCGTCGAAGCATATGTCGAAATGCGCGTGGAGGTGCCGTCTTTTTTAGCGGTCTTAAGGGGCTTTGTTTCCGGTTGCGCGTTGCATTGGTTCGCATGACGCCAAAAATTGACCGTATCGGGGGAAGAGAGTGCCGGTTCTAAGTCTTTTTGAGGGAAGGTGAGCCCAAAAAGAGAAGGATATCCGCCATCAAATGGATTCGCGGAATCCTCTGTTCCGTGTACTATCATTATAGAAGTTGGGTAGTTACACCCCTTGTCAATTTGATATCGTGTCGTTGGGGATCCGAAGGTGCAAACCGCGCAGAATGGAGACGGGGCTTCGCATGCGAGGCGCATCGCCATTGTCCCGCCGTTAGAGTACCCGCCGATCGCGACATTGTTCCGATCGATCGTATGATCGGTGGTCACCTTATCAATCAAGGCGAATAGAATCGGTGCCTGATCGGTCATTTTTTGAACGTCAGGGTGGTGCGGATGTTCCCAATCAAGCCAATTGTTCTGTTTACCCCCAGCGCTGGGGAGAAGAACGAGAATGTTCTCCTGTGTCGCGAGTGCTTGCAGGCTGCCGTCGGAGAGCCAATCCTGCGTGGGGCCACTCAAACCTGCGCCGTGCAGCATAACAAAAAGGGCGGTGGGGCGCTCCTGCGAGGTGGGGTAGAGCAGGCGGTAGGTCAGTTCACCGTTGCCGTCTTTAAAAACACCGTCATAAGAGGTGTTCGCGTCTGCAGCGGGCCCTAGGAGGGGAGGGCGTTTAAGTTGCGACAGCGCATGGCGGAACGCCAATACCGCGATAGTGGCGATGCCGATCAGTACCGCAATCACACTAGCGATGATCTTTAAGAATAGCATATCGACATTTCCGGTCTGTCTCTTTCTTAAGGCGTTCGGAGCAAAGAAGACATGGTTGACAGTATACAGTTAAAAGCGCGTGTTTTCACTGACCACCTTTATAGACGACACCGCCCTTCATTACGAAATCAACGTCCAACAATACGGAGATATCTGCCAATGGATCGCCGTCTACGGCGATGATATCAGCTGCTTTCCCCTTTTTGAGGGAGCCTGTTAATTTGTCCACCCCCAAATGGGTCGCTGCGATAATCGTACCGGCGCGCAATGCCTCCATCGGTGTGAGGCCGGCTCGCACGAGAAGGGGAAGTTCCTGCGCATTGTCGCCATGGACCGCAGCCCCCACATCGGTGCCAAGAGCAATCGTCACGCCACCTCGCTTGGCACGCGCCGCGGCGGCAACAAGCCGGGCGGTAAATTGCGATGCTTCTTCTCGAAAGGCTGGCGGCGCCATGGGATTCGCGGCAAAGGCCTCCATCACTTGCCCTGCCATCATGGTGGGCACTAGGACGGCGCCTGACTTACGGAATAGAGCGACCGCCTCATCATCAAGGTATGTACCGTGTTCGATAGAATGAACATTTTGTTTGAGAGCGAACTTAATTGCTTCAATGCCATGAGCATGGACCGCCACCTTGCGGTTCATACTTTCGGCAGTCTCGACGATTGCGCGTAACTCTTCGGCGGTGAAGCGTGACGGAGGTGCGCCCATGCTGATCAACGTTCCGCCGCTAATCGCTGTCTTGATAACATCAGCGCCGGCAGTGATATGAGCGCGGGTAACGCGCCGACATTCATCCGCGCCACTACACCCGACGGACCCTTCCTCGCCGTTCGCGGAGATGGCTTCACCGGATGCGAGAATGCGGGGCCCCGGCACTTGTCCTTTCGCAATCGCGTCGCGGAGCGCGAAAATGGATTCATTTCGGCTGCCGAGGTCCTGAACGGTGGTAAAGCCAGCCATTAAGGTCGTACGCGCATTGACGACGCCATCCAGTGTGGCTTCAGAATCGTTTTGGGTCAGAGCCTTCATTTGGGTATCAGGGCCCAGGTTCATTAAGAGATGGACATGGGCGTCAATAAGACCCGGCAGCACTGTCGCGTTTTTAAGGTCGACCGCTTGCGCGCCATCGGGCGCCTCGGCGTAGCCATTAACAATATCTTCGATCATCCCGTTTGAGACGATGATGGTCTGGTTCGATCGCGATTTCTTAGCGTCAACATCAATAAGGGTACCCGCATGTATGTATGTACTGGACGCTTGTGCCCCCCATGCGGGTGTACTGACGCTGAGAGCGACAGCCAGGACCTTGGCGACAGTGGCTTTCGCGGGAAAAAACATAGTGGGACCTAACTTGTTTTTGGATCGAGATCGTAAGGAAGTACACTGGTAGATTTTGGTTAAGACTATGATTTGCAATAGTTTTATGTCTTATCGTCAGGGTATAATTAGCATATGGAGTAGATGCACGTTTTACCGAGGCGGACAAAAAGGCGACTATTTAGGATTTGCTTCTTTTATGATGAAATCCTGCCTGCATATAATCGATGGTACCCAGCACTATATTCGTGTAATGAGTAAGTAAAAGGGGTGCCATGCCTTTTTCTATCGTGTCTAAATATCGATCACTCCTACCTTGGCGGAATAAAATGAACCGAATTGACAATTTTACAGGTTTTACGACTGCGGCATTTGAGCCTTTAAAAGATGCGTTTCTGCAGAATTTTCAGGAGGATGACGAACTGGGCGCGTCGGTGGTCGTTTATAAAGACGGTAAACTTGCCGCCGACCTCCATGGTGGCTGGGCTGATGAACAAAAGGTGACGCCATGGACAGAAAAGTCCATCGCCTGCACGATGTCCGCTGTGAAGGGACCAACGGCAATATGCCTTCACCTTCTGATTGATCAGGGTAAATTGGCACTCGATCAACCTGTGGCGGATTTGTGGCCTGAATTTGCTCAACACGGAAAAGGTGCCATTACTATACGGAATGTTCTGACGCACCAGGCAGGCCTCCCATCGCTCCCGAACGCGCCGCTTGGGTGCGGGTATAATTGGGATGTGATCGTGAAGGCCATCGAGGATCATGAACTTGTGATGGAGCCGGCTAAATCTCCTGCCTATCATGCGCATACATTTGGCTATCTGGCTGGGGAGATTATCCGTCGTCAGACGGGTTTAATGCCTGGCGACTTTTTTAGCGAAAGTATCGCGAAGCCCTTCGACATCGATTATGAGCTGCGGTGGCGAGACCATTTTGAGGGACGGACGTCGCCTCTCGTCCCTTCCTTTATGCCGCCACCTGATCAAATTCATGCTTTTGGCCCGGTCTTTGAAGCGATGATTAAGAGCGAAGATTGGCGACCCAAAATAAGCAATATGCTGTTCCCATATTTTGATATTTCTTCCGATGCGTGGCGGCGTTTTGAGAATCCTGCGGCCTTTGGCCATGGAAGCGCCAAAGGACTTGCGAGGCTCTATGCGATCCTTGCTGAGGGGGGCGCTTTGGATGGTCAGCGACTGATGTCAGAGACAACAGTCGTCCGCATGCAAGAAGAGTGTTGGAATGACACTGAACTGACAACCAATGGTCAGTGGCGATATGGGCTTGGCTTCATGCATAACACTTCGGGGCTCTTGCCATGTGGTGAGGGAGGCTTTGGGCATCCAGGCAATGGCGGGGCAATGGGATTTGCTAACCCACGGTTGGGCATCAGCTACGCTTATGTGATGAACCGACGGCATGCGGCACAGGAAGGCATGGCCTCCTGCGGGCCCCGCGCTGAGCGTTTAGCACTGAAAACCCTTGAAATCGCAGGGGAACTTAATCCATGTTAGACGGAGGCATGGAAACACCAGAAGAGATCACTATCAGCGGCTATTCCGAGCACTGCGCTGAAGATCGGTTTGAGGATATTGAAACCGAAGACGGCCTGATGCTGCGGATTCTCGACATGCAGTTTGACGAAGATGCCTCCCTTGAGGCGCCCATTGACAGGGTCGGTCTCTCTTGTGTGCTAGAAGGGTACTTTGAGGGCTACGTCGAGGGCCTGCCGGATCTTGTTGGTGATAGCAGCCAGCTGAGGGTTTTCTTTTGGACTGGAACGAAGCCTGTTCATTTGTCCTATCCCGCTGGCACGCGGCTGCGTTGTGTTCAGCTTCTTATTTCTCCCGAGTACATAAAAAAGCACCTTGCTGTTGCTAACGGTGTCGTCCCTGAGCTTTTGCTGTCCGCCCTCAACTCTGAGGAGGGAGGGTATTACACCGACCAAAGACGGTTGCAGCCTGCGCTTCGCGTGATTGCGGAGCAGATTATGCGCTGCACCTTGTCGGGACCACTGCTTGACACATTTTATCATGGCAAAGCCCTAGAACTGTTGGCTCTTGGTTTCTCGGATCTGCATACGGAGGAGCCGAGTAAGCAAGCCATGCTCCTCAGCCTGTCCGATGTGGATCGCGTGCGTCAGGCGCGCGATATATTGCTGGCCGACCGGGGCTCGCCGCCAACGTTGTCGCAATTATCGCGCTTGGTTGGGCTCAATGAATTTAAACTCAAACAGGGCTTCCGGTTTGTCTTTAATACCACCGCTTTTGCGTTGTTGAACATGGACCGGATGGAGGAGGCTGAGCGTCTACTCCGAGAAGGGCGGATGAATGTTGCGCAAGTGGGGTATAAAGTCGGCTATGCGAGCAATGCCGCTTTCTCCCGTGCCTTCAGACGGTGCTTCGGCTATCCGCCTAGTGCTATCCTACGAAATAGCGCTGTTGAGTCCGACGCGGACGAAGAAGAATAGGGGATTGATCGGCCGTAATGTTCTGTTAGCAGATGGTCTTATTGCCTCTTATGTGCGCAACGTGTTTGAAGGGCTGGCTTCGAGCAAACTGCCTTAACTTTGCATCAGCATTTCGCTCTAGATTCTTTGTTTGGTCGCGTCGCGAAATGCCAAAGCCGATTCTCACTTTTGGCGCGACGCTCTAGGGCCACTTTACGAATGGTGCATACAGCGCCTTGATGCCAAAGCGTTGGTCCCAGCAAAAGAAAACATCTCGCACGACTTTCCCTTACACGGCTTTGTGACCTACTCATCGTCAGTATACGAGTGACATCAAGATGAAGCAGGGGGCTCGAAGCATTGCGGGTATGATGCTTGTCGTCACAACAAGTCCCTCTCCAAATCGAAAATCGAGGATGGATTTGCACGTGTGATCCATAAGCTTGGCCCTGCGGCGGGGCTGTTCGAACTGGCGTTCGATATGTTCCAGGCCGTTCTGGGATGAGTGCCTTACCAGTGATGATGAACGCCGCCCAACCATGCGCCAGGCCTTCAGGCTGCCCCATCGGAGGTGCCTCGCGCCGTGAAGCAAGAGAAGCCTCTGCCGGGGCATTCTGCACTTTTGAAAGGTCCACCGGAACTTTCAATTTTGCTGCACAAAACCTGTTACAATGGTGCGGATCAGGAGAGAAACCTTGAACTGTCACTCCAACGCGTCCAACTGGACGCCGGGCGGTCAGCCCGCCCCATCGGAGGCGCCTCGCGCCGTGAGATCAAAAATGGTGCGGATCAGGAGAGAAACCTCGAACTGTCATCCCATGCGCACTCATGGAGATCTTCGGTTTGAGAAAGCTGGTTCATGCGCTTAAAACAAAAATGAGCTTTGGGAAGGCTTCGCCCCTGCCGGGGCCTTCTCAATCTAAAATTGATCCCCCGGATCAATTTTTCTGCCTGCGGCAAACCGATTTCGAAGTGGTGCCCAGGGGCGACACGAATAGGCGTCATATGTCCTTGTATTTTTTGAATAATTTTGTTTTCAGGAAGTGAGGCCACCGTCTAGGCCACCTTTTGAAGTGAGAAATTATGACGGATTTTGAGCCTGTATGAGAAGGTTGGGCCCGTTTGAAGGAGCTGATGTGCAGCCACCATCAACAGTGTGAAATTCAGACACCATTTAAAATGCGGAGCGACTTTGAAGCAAAATCCGTTTTCACAAGCGCGGATCGACGGGTTCCGTTTCGAGTGCCAGCACACCAAACACGCATTCATGTACGCGCGCTAAAGGCTCATGTCGGGCAAAGCGTTGGAGTGCTTCCAGTCCTAGGCTAAATTCCCGAATAGCGAGAGACCTCTTGCGACCTAGTCCTCGCTCTTTCAGGCGTTCTAGGTATTGGGGCATATCGTAGTCTGGGCCATATATGATCCGTAGATATTCTTTGCCACGAACTTTTACGGCAGGTTGGATCAGCCCTTTTTTTCCACGAATAGCAAAGTCCTTGGGTTTTACGACCATGCCTTCACCGCCTGAAGCGATCTGGGCTTCCCACCACGAGGTCGTCGCAGCGCATGAACCTAGATCTGCAAGATCAACTTCACGCCAATTCGTTGTCATTAGAATGTGTTCATTGCTGTCAGCTAGCTCTGCCAACGTCTTCATGTGCCATGCGTGGTCAGCATCAGCGTAGACGCGACCTTCCGAAGCGAGAAGGTGAAATGGAGCTATCTTTAAATCGTCAACGGACGATACGGGCCAAATATATTGTCTATAGGCATTGGAGAACCTATCAACTGCCTCTGAGCGTTGCTTTGTCTTCTCCAACAGGTCCGCTAAATCAGCGCCATTTGAGACCGCCGCGGTCAACGCAGCCTCGGTAGCTTGAAGCCCGATACGGCCAGCACTACCGACCCGTGCATATTGTTCTTCGATTAAGCTCTGTGCTTTCGCTGACCACGGCATGACTTCCATGTCGAGGCATACCCAATCCGTCGATAATTTGTCCCACCACCCTGCTTCGGTAATCGCACGGCGCAGGCGTTCAAGAACTTCTGATTCCATTTCTGGCTTGAAGAATGGACGCCCCGTTCTTGTATAAATCACACCATCACGGGCATTGGAATGGAACCACTTTTGCGCCGTTTCCATGTTTTTGCAGACAATGGCAACAGCACGCGAACCCATATGCTTCTCTTCGCATACAACGTGTGTGACGCCAGACTTCCGATAATACTCGAAAGCTTCCTCCGGACGTTCCAGCCACCCGTCCATTGTGCTGGTCTCAACGGGGGACATGGTGGGCGGTAGATAAATCAGCCAGCGCGGATCGATAGCGAACCGGCTCATTGTCTCTAACGCTCCTGCGGCTTGCGCCTCGGAGATCGTCACCAAACCACCACCGCCAGTATCGATCGTTCGTTTTCCTTGAACGTCACTCAGTCGGATCGCTGTTGGATCGGCCTTGGGGACTTCCTTTATGAGCGGCTTAACGGGCTCGCTCCATATTTGCTCCGCAGGGACATCAACAAGCTCTAACTCGGGGTATCTCAGAGCGGTCAGCTTACCGCCGAATACACATCCTGTATCCAAACAAATTGTACCGTTAATCCATTCCGCTTCCGGCGTTGGCGTATGGCCATAAACGACTTTAGCCTCACCACGATAATTCGCAGCCCAATCCGCTCGAACGGGCAGTCCAAATTCATCTGTCTCACCTGTTGTATCACCGTACATTGCAAAGCTTCTAACTTTGCCGGATGCACGATTTTGCATGTCTACGGTTAACCCCGCATGGGCAACGCAAAGCTTACCCTTGTCGAAGACGTAATGGCTAATCAGGCCGTCCAAGAAAGTTAGCATTTCTTGATCGAACCCTTCCGGCTGTGCCTCAAACTGTTCGACGGTTTCAGCCAAGCCATGCGTCAGCTGGACATTACGACCATTCAGCTTACGAATAAGCTTGTTCTCGTGGTTCCCAATGACACAGAACGCATCTTCTGCTTCGACCATCGCTTTTACGAGCCGCAGGACGTCGGGTGACCGTGGGCCACGGTCGACCAAGTCTCCCAAGAAGATAGCACGTCTGCCCTCTGGCGGCGTAACGGTGTAATTGCGATGCCCAATATCGCCGTCATGCTCGACACGGTAGCCAAGTTTGTCGAGTAAGCCTTCAAGTTCACCCGCGCATCCATGAATATCACCGATGATGTCGAAGGGTCCGGTCTCGTGACGTTTGTCCGGCCATAGGGGAGTGCGTTCAATTTTTTCTAACGCGTCCATTTCCTCTGGAGTATCAAAGACATGGAGTTGCCTAACGCCTTCACGCTTTTGCAATCCCTTCATTCCGCGCTTAAGGGCACGGAGATGTTTCCGCACGACGTGGGGGCCAAAGTCACGATTTGGCCGAGCCTTGTTACGCTCCTGGCAAATAGATTCGTCTACGAAGAATACAAAGCCGACTGGGAGTGCGTGATATTTCTTCGCCAGATTAATGAACCGGGCACGATCCTCGGGCTTCACATTCGTGGCGTCAATCACAGTCAACCGTCGTGCTTTCAACCGTTTTTCAGCGATATACTCGACTAAGGCGAAAGCATCGCCCGTGGCTGACTGATCTGTTTCATCATCGGCAACCAAGCCTCTGCAAACATCAGATGATACAATCTCAGTTGGCTTAAAATGCTTAGCTGCAAACGTGGATTTTCCGCACCCTGAGGGGCCGATGAGAAGAACGAGGCAGTATTCAGGTAAGGATAGAGTAGAATTAGTCACCACTTCCCCCCCTTTATGATTCCTCTAAACAGCTTGTTTGCTTCTGCATCAAGCTCGTATTCAGGCTTTGCTGCAGTGGGGGCTAGAGTTTTTCCCTGTTCAAATTCCGCAAGGACAAAGTCATCAAGAGCGGAGATACGCGATGCTTCGCCCATCTCTTTGGTTCTTGCTTTCTTCTCCAACAACTCTTCAATGAGTTCAACGAGGTCTGTCGATAGATCAACCCCCTTCATCAACTCAGAAAAATTCATGGGCGGGATAGTATCCGGGTGCATACGAACCCAACGTACTGCCATTGCCGGACGCAGAACATAGAAATACTTTTTGAGTGATACTTGATCACGCCCGTCGATACTACGCGCATAATTGCCCTCGCCAAGACCAACATAATGGTGGAGGCAGGCGCGGTTATGCGCAATCCTCTTAGAGAAGGTCGTTAGAAGGTCGCAAACGTCATCATTCCATATGTAGCGGATGGGGCTGGATAGCCATTCCAGCAAGACGGGGTTGGGCTTTAGAATAAGCCCCAGAGCTTTTTGAATATCCCATCCGTTAATATCGAGATCGCCTTCGATGGGAAGTTCGATGACATCCCGTTCAGGCGTAATCGATAAATACCAATCAACTGTTCGTGCGTACACAAACCGAGCATCATAGTCACTGTCAGGGGATGGGAAACCCCAAGCGCGACTGCCGGACTCTACTGCAAACAGAATGCGAACGCTTTCGTCGGACTCAATGGTTTTGAATTTCTCTAAAATCTGGGCGCTAGTCTTTGGATCAATGATGTGATCGGGTGCAATCGTATTCATTCTGCACCTCGCTGGAAAACAGCCATTTGCGTCGGGCAACCGAATTCAGGATGCTCTTCTCCAACACCCTCAAAGGTCACTATGTACCGGTTCCGATCACAAACGCCTTGTGCCCAATCCTGAAACTCTTTGCGCGTCCACTCGAAGCGGTGATCATGATGCCGTAGCTGACCTGATTCCATTCCCTCAAAGGTAGTATTGTATTCGATATTAGGGGTACTGATGATGGCGACATTTGGCGATGCAGCATGAAAAACCACTCGTTCCAATGCGTGCAAACGTTCTGCATCAACATGCTCAATCACTTCGACTAGCGTGATAGCGTCAAAGTCACTCAAACGGTCATCTTCATAGACCAGCGAACCGCGAAGTAAATCGATCCGCGCTCTCTGGGTCGGCGGCATCCGGTCAAGTTTCAAACGCCTTTCAGCTTTCTCGATCTCGACGGTAGAGACTTCCATTCCGACGATTCGCGAAAGTGCCTTCTCTTGCATCAGTCGAGATAAGAACTTTCCTTCACCGCAACCTAGGTCGCAGACCGTTTGTACTCCTGAACGCACAAGGGCAGCTGCCACGGCTTCGTATCGTTGTTCATTCAACCGAATGGGGCGTTCCAATATTTCTTCTTGGTCGCCTTCCTCCTCAATATCGTCATTTTCGATATGACCGAATTTCTCGTCTAAGAGTTGAAGGGCTTGCACAGCATATCGCCGACGGCGAAGGTAACGGTTGGCGACGAGATCGCGCTCAGGATGGGCTTGTAACCATTCACCACCCTTTGCGATGAGTTTCTCGATCTCATCGTCTCCAACCCAATAGTGCTTGCCGTTATCGAGAACAGGGATGAGGACATAGAGATGAGTAAGCGCATCGGAAAGCTTCAGATGGCCAGTCAGTCTTATTGTTCTGTACGGACTATCCCCCCAGTCTGGAAAGTTCGGATCTAACGGCACATGCCCCATATCCACCCGATAGCCAAGCGGTTCGAAAAGCTTACGAGCGATCTCATCACCCCCTCGACATGGCAGAGGGGTCACGACCAACTCTAGAGGAATAGCAGTATCAGCCAATTCCTGTCGCTCTGGAGCTTTACCAGCCATTGTGTCACGCAATGTCCGCGCCATCGCCACACTTAAAAAGGAGGACGCGGCATAGGGTCTGTCATTCACGTAGTGATCAAGGAGCGTTTCACCGCGTGACCCTCTACGTCCTCGAACAAGAGCAATCGGGTCAACATCAATCATCAAAGAGGCGGAGCAACGCTCGTCGGTTGCCTCCGGATAGAAAACAACCGCCTTACCAAAAGGAAGATCGATAGCATGAGAGTTTGCCGGATTCTTCCGCAGAAGGAACCCAAGGTCCGTCGCAGGCGTGTGAGTAGTTGAAATCGTTAAAAGCATCAGAAAAATTTACTCAGCAGAAGCTAACATCACAACGAATACATGCAAGGTATTGTATGGGGTGGGCACTAGGTCTGCCGTATGCGAGGGTGAGGTCCGGAACGTTCAGTGATGGCGGTTAGCCATTCCATGATTTCGTTATGCTCCTCTCCATTATCATCTTTGTACGATCCTCTATCTAGTATTTCTTGTGAGGTCATTTGAGCCATTATGTAGGAAGTGATGATTTTTTTGCATTTTGTTTCGCTCGTGCCCAAGCCTAGATTCTCACCATTAAGGTTTACTGGTGTGAAGCCAAGCGCGCTTCCTTGACTTTCTTTAGCCACCTCGAATGCATCTTTGAAAGCTCTACTAACACTTCCAAAGTCCATATTTGTAGAAGAATCCAAAATAATAATACCGTTAGAAGTCCTGTTTATAGCATCCCAATGCACATAGTTTTCAATTGTCCTTTTACGTGTCACAAATGCTATGCAGTTGTCTTTCGCGTTCAGATTCCTTTGCAATTCTTGTTTTTCTTTTGAGAGTGGAAGCGATCCAGACGTCTGATCTGAGTCGAAAATGAAGATCTGAGGCAGACCTATCCGATCGAGATATTTGCGTTCAATCCAGTCCTTCAGCGTTTGTCCGCCGCCTATTGTCCAAAAAACTAAAGAAGGGTCGAAATTCGAAATGTGATTATCAGATAACAGCGTGTTGCCGAAAGCGATAAGTGCATCCACGTCCGTCGGCCCCTCAACCGCCACAGCAACTTTAGCTGTCTTTAAGTTGGATGCTTCAGGTAAAACTCCAAGTGATTTAGCAACGACCGACAATACATCGTCAGAACCGTCACGCACTCTAACTTGCATTGTATCTGGATGAGTATCAACAAACTTGATGCTATCCACTGGTAGTAAACCAGCTAATTCGGGTACATGTGTCGTTAAAACAACTTGATCACCACTTTGTGAAAGGTCTGAAAGCGCGCGAACAATTCTCTCTTGACTATCAGGATGCTGAGATGTTTCAGGCTCTTCAATAGCGTAAATAACGGGCACGCGCCTACCATTGGAGTCTCTGTCACGTTTCTTTCTAGCTGCCTCAGCTTGAAAAAAGCTCAGCAGGACCAAGCGTCTGATACCTGAACCTCTCTTGTTCAACGGAATGGAATCATCACTCTCTAGATCAATTTTGAATACCGAATCCCATTTTGGTTGTCGAAACTGAGGCTTCAGCACAGAGGCAATGTCCAGG
>CALFRH010000556.1 GCA_937919225.1 uncultured Parvularcula sp. | reverse complement strand
CATGTGGGATCGCCCAAGCGCACCGTCTATTGTATGACAAAACACGCCGTCGAGGGGCTCACCAAAGCTATGGCCGTCGAGCTTGCGCCGAGCGGCATTCGGGTCAATTCGGTTGCACCCACTTTTGTTGAAACACCAATGACAAAACCAATGCTAGATGATCCAGACTTCGCCGCGTTTGTAGAACGTATGATCCCGCTCGGCACGGTTGCCAGCACAGAAGATATTGCGGAGGCTGTACTCTACCTGTGCGGCCCGGCCGGAAAGATGATCACAGGCCACTCCCTCGTCGTCGATGGCGGTTGGACCGCGCAATAGGATACTGATGACACGTAA
This sequence comes from uncultured Parvularcula sp., assembly GCA_937919225.1. Lineage (GTDB taxonomy): Bacteria > Pseudomonadota > Alphaproteobacteria > Caulobacterales > Parvularculaceae > Parvularcula. Next base: position 3,092 of record CALFRH010000556.1, on the reverse strand, counting down.
GCCCATCACTCAAGTCGCCACAATGGACATTCAGGAGATGATGAATCCAGGGCCTGAGCGGCGCATGGATTTGCCGGGCTTCGCCGATGAGTTTGTGGACTTCCCGCATTATATTATTCGCATCACCGAACGGATTTGGCATGACCGTGAAGTCGACAAGTGCCTAGACTGGTATGCTGAAGACTGCGCAATTCACACGATGGCGGGTGACATCACCGGGGCCCAAACCGTGGTCAACAACACTTGGGCGACACTCGAGGCCTTTCCCGACCGCCGCCTCGACGCAGACAATGTCATCTGGTCTGAAGAAGGAAACGATGCATTCTATTCATCACACCTCATAACATCAAAAATGACCAATGAGGGCCCAAGTGAATTTGGGCCAGTGACCGGAAAACAGATCCGCGTTCAGACGATCGCGGAGTGTTTGTGCAAAGACAATCGCGTTATCGAAGAATGGCTGGTGCGCGACAATCTTGCCGCGGTTCAGCAGCTTGGGTTCGATCCGGACCGGGTCGCTAAAGACCAAGCCCAGAAAGACAGAATTAATAGTGTAAGCTTGATCGACTTTCACGCCGATAATCGCGCAGCCACGCTCGCGGGTGACCAAGTCAAAACGGATACCAGCCCCGCGATCAACCTCGCCGCTCTATGGCCCAGACCTAATTGAAGCTTGGCGCAATGGTCTGTTGAGCGCCCTACCCGATCTGAAACTCTCCATCGATCACGCCGCCGAGATTCCCTATCTGGGAGACGCCCGAGACGTGTCTCTTCGTTGGAGCGCTGTTGGCACCCATACTGGTGCAGGACGCTATGGCGCGCCTAGCGGAACACCGGTCTACATACTGGGCGTCTCGCACTTTCGCATAATGAACGGACGCGTTCGCGAGCAAGTCACGATCTGGGACGATATCGCGCTACGCCGTCAGATTGCTACCGCGAGGTATCAAAGTGGATGATTTACCCTATATCGTCGACGCGCATCACCACTTGTGGGACCTAACAGCTTGTCGACATACCTGGCTCGTCGAGCGCGGCGTCATTCGCTTTTTTGGCGAGCCCGCCCCTATCCAAAAAAACTATTATGTTGATGACCTGCGCGCCGATTTCGGCGCCATTCCGGTCAAGAAATCTGTCCATATTCAGGTCGGTGTCGAGGTCGATGATAGCCTCAATGAAACAGCTTGGTTACAGGCCCAAGCTGACACGCATGGTTTGCCAACAGCAATCGTGCCCTTTTGCGACCTCACTCGTGAATCGGTTGAAACAGATTTGGACCGGCATCTTGCTCTTCCGGGCGTTAAAGGCGTTCGGCAAATCATCGGACGCAGCGCCGAAGAAGACCGTAAGACTGGCACGTCGGCTTTGCTCAGCGAACCCAATTTCAAACGCGGCCTCCAAACGCTCGCCGGAAAAGGTCTGTCATTTGACCTGCAACTGACACCCCCTTTGATGCAGGCCTCAGCCGATTTGTTTTCACTAGTTCCGGAGTTAAAGGTTGCGCTTTGCCATGGAGGTTCGCTCAGCGCCCATGACCAGGACAGCCTCGCTGAGTGGAAAACCGGATTGCAATCCCTGTCCGAACTACCGAATGTGATCTGTAAACTTTCTGGCTTTGGCATGTTCGATCATAACTGGTCGATGGAGAGCATCGCACCCCTAGTGCATCGCGCGATTGAGATCTTCGGACCTGCCCGCATAGCTTTTGGTTCGAACTTTCCCGTCGATAAGCTCTACGCGAGCTATGAGGAAACGATGGGAGCCTATTTGGAGATTTGTCAGATTTATACCGCAGCAGAGCGCGACGCTATGTTTCGCACCGTCGCTGAGCGTTTCTATCGTATCTAGAAGTGCGCGCGGACTTTTGTTGTCAACTCCGCCGCGCCGCTCAGCATGAAGCCATGATCTGAGCCAAGCAGAAACAGGCTCGCTCCGGCGGCGCGCCATTTTGGCAACTCATCCAAATTGGCTGTGAACATACCAATTGTGGCGCCTGCCTCTTTTCCCTTCGCGCAAATCTGCTCGACCGCCGTAATCACCTGCGGATCGTTCGGGCCGTCAGCCCCCAGCGAGACCGACAAATCAGCTCGCCCGATAAAGAAGGCGTCTATTGTCTCAACCGATAACAGATCATCGAGATGATCCAACGCATCGGCATCCTCAATTTGAGCTATGATAACCGTACTCTTGGCGCTGACGGCTTTGTGCTCAGCCATCTTGCGCGCTCCATAGCCTGCAGCCCGCGTCGAGCCAGCATAACCACGGCCCGTGCCAAAATGCGAATTTGCGGCAAGCGCGCGCGCATCGTCGCCGGTGATAATATGGGGCACGAGAATACCAGTCGCACCGCAATCAAGCGCGTTCAAAACATGCTCCGAGCGATTGGCAGGAATTCGTACGAGGCTCGGTTTGCCGACATGCGCCAGCGCTAGAACGCAATCACTGATGTCCTTGCGATCAAACGGCGCGTGCTCGGCATCAATACAAACCAGATCCAGATCTGTGCGTCCCAGAACTTCACAAATCATCGCAGAAGGCGTTTTCAGAAACGTACCGACGAGCGGTTCCTGATATCGAAGGCGCGTCTTTAACGTCAAACCTCGGTCCGTTCCGAAGCCAGGGCGGCACCCTCAGCAAGCGTCGCCAGTTTAGCGTAGGCAATTTCAGGATCTACAGCGCCGAAGCCGGCAAACGTACCGAACCCACAATCACTACAGCCAATGACGCGGTCTTCTCCAACAATGTCCGTGAACCGCTCTATTCTTTGCGCCACCAGTTTCGGGTGCTCCACAAAGTTCGTCGTTGTATCGATTACACCTGGCATCAGAACCTTGTCCTCTGGGATCTCGTTCTTTCGATCGTGGAAGACAGCCCATTCGTGGGCATGACGCGGATTTGCATTCTCAAAGGAGAGGTATCGCGCATTGATGGACATGAGTGTGCTGAATACCTTGTCCATCTCAATATCCAGCACATGCGGCCCTTCGTAATTCCCCCAACAAGCGTGCACACGGACCTTATCGCTAGGGACGTCGCGCAAAGCATGGTTGAGAACTTCGACGTTCACCTCAGCAATCTTGATGAATTCATCA
>CALFRH010000555.1 GCA_937919225.1 uncultured Parvularcula sp. | reverse complement strand
ATAAACATCTCCTACGCCGCCATTATTTCAGATCGCGACAGCACTTGTTGTGCCGCTAATAACGAAAATCAAAAAAAGATGTCGGTTTGCAGAGGCAGCGATACGGCTTGACGCCTCTCAGGCGGTGAATACCGCCCCATAACGTGCGGTTGTGCCCTATCGGTCGTTGATTCCCAGCGCTGTAAGGGCGCTGAGCCTGCCGCTATTCATCCCGGCCGAGATCGTGATGCCGCCCGCCGGTGAAATAGGCCCCGGTATAGCGTGGGATGCGTTCCCAATGGCAAAAAGCCCAGAGACAGGTATGCCATTTGTTCGCAGGACCTGGCCGACTGCATTGGTCTTTGCACCGCCCTTTGTGCCAACGACACTCAACCCAACCTTCACCGCATAGAAGGGCGCTTTCTCAACGGTTCCGAGGTTTGGGTAGGGGGCCTGCCCGTCGCCATAGTAACGGTCATAGGCGTAGCGGCCTCGTCCGAAATCGGGATCATCGCCGGTTTTCACATTGGCATTGTACCGCGCTGTGGTCTTTTCAAGGCCGCCGGGATCAACGCCGATCGCCTGCGCGAGCGAGGATAGTGAATCGGCGCGGATGAGCCAGTCGGGATCAGGTGCGCTTGGGGAAACTGTGCTCAGTACGCTATATTTCTCCCTGAACTGGCTATCGAAAACGGCCCAGCAGCTATTATTCTCTTCTTCAAGCAGCGCGAGTGCGCAATTATGGCTTGCCTCATTAACAAAACGCTGACCGTCACTGTTGACCCAGAAACTATGGGGGAAACAGCGCTCGGCTAGGATAAGTGTACCCAGCTGTCGACCTTCATACTCCGTTCCCGGTACATATCCAACCGGCCAATACCATGCATCGTCAAGCTTTTCATAGCTGACATCCATGCCCTCGAGGAGGTCGATATTTTCGCCCATGGCCAAGGGGGGGCTGGGGGGCGGTGCAAGATCCGCTTGCAAATTCTCTGCGACCTTCGCCTTATCCCACTCAAAGCCGCCAACCGCCAGGATGACCCCTTTAACTGTACGGATCTCGGATTTTACCCCATCGCTTGCAACGGAAACTCCAGCGACATGCTGCTTGTCATGAAGTAGGGCGTCCACTTCTGTATTGGTTTTGATGGTGACGCCAAGATCGTCACAGCCTTTGAGGAGGGCGGCAATCAAGCCGCCGCCCATACCGCGGTACCCCAACAATTGCCGAAAAGCCAAGCGTAGCAGGTTTTGCCGTATCGCCCGTTTTGTGTTCGAGGCAAAACCAAGCCGTACCGCCTCATCGACGGTGACGATTTGCGTGTCGGTATCAGGACGAACCAGACTGCGTCGTTTGCCAAGGCGACCCATCCGGAAGGGTGCAGTGTCGAAGTGACGACCCTTTGTAACGCCACCCGGCAGTTCGGCAAAACTATCTGGATAGTATGCTTTTTTGAGGCGAAGGGGCGTGACCCGCTCGAGAAAGCGCATGGTTTTTGCGACTTCACGGACGAATAGTTCTACCGTTTCAGGGCTGCCCTCGTTTTTCGTCGCAGCCTGAATATATTGGACAATTTCGTCGGAGGACGACTTTTCATTTTTATAGCCAGGTGCCCACAGCAAGCCCCCCGACAGCGCGCTGGTCCCCCCAACATAGTCCGACTTTTCAACCACGAGCACCGACGCGCCGCGTGCCGCAGCCGTCACAGCGGCTGTTAAGCCAGCGGCACCAGATCCGACGATCACGATGTCATAAGTCGACTTTTTCATTGCGGGATAAGCACCGAAATAAGCAAAATAATAGAGTTGCTGACAATCAACAGAGCGCCAATATCTGATACCCGATCCCTTATACGTCAACTGGTAAAATTGACATATCAGATTGAGATCTCGTCATGGCATGACTTCTTTCCACCAGCATCATCTCTCTAGAAAAGAGATTACGGAGGAGCCAAGTTGAGCGACGGATGCTGCCGTATCCGCCATGCTACTGCTATTTTTCAAATAGTTTTAGGAAAAAAAGCACCGCATCGGTGACGCAGAAGGATGCATTGTGGCATGTCAAAAGTATATATTAACATGGCAAAAATCATCATTGGGTGATAAATTCGGCGAAAATTTGGTTGAGCGCTCGCTCGCTATCCGTTGGGCCCTCGAGGCTAGGAGAAGGCAATGATAAAAACCTATCGGGGATTTGATCACCTTTATACAAAGGTTGCCGACATTCGCGCCGCTCGCGACGCCCTTCAAGAAATGGGGTTTACGACCACGTCTCTCGACCATCAGGCCGCCTACTCGATGGGACTGGGCAGTGTGGTTTTCGAAAGCAACTGGCTCGCCTTCTCAGGCCCTCTTGGTACTGATGTTCCTGATGACTTGGAAACCATCGTCAGTGATGAGACGCAAATAGGGGCGCTCCCACCCCATGTGGCGGCTCAATTGACGGACTTAGGGGTGCAGCCGCTGCTAATCCTGTCCGCAACTGATCTAAGGACATTTGTCTCGGAGTGTGCGTCGCTAGGGTTAAACCCATCCCCACCGGAGGCCTACCCTAGGCCGACCACAACGGAGGAGGGGGCAGCGGAAATCCTGTTTGAAATGACCGTGACGGCCCCGGTTATGGTTGATGGAACCGCGACGATAGAGGTCGTAGGCTTAAAACATCTGACGCCAGAGATTTTTTTCCGGTCTGCGCTCCTAAACCATGAGAATGGTGCCGCTGGTGTGGCGTCGATTCATCTTCCTGTTTCGCAAACAGAAGGGGTAAGCCAACGCCTCACCGAATTGTTTGGATCTCGTCCATCCAAAAACAGTACCCATACAGATTGGGTAGTAGGTGATGTTGGTGTAAGATTAGGCAAAAACCAACAGGGTACTGATATTCATGTGGGCGATCTCCGTAAAACCCAGGCCACTTTGTCCGCTCGCAAAATTGCTTTTACGGTTGACGCCGACGCCATCAAGGTCAACGACCCGCGCCTTGGAGGGATGGAATTGTGCTTTAGGCAACGTGGTTGAGCGAATGTCTACAGTAGGTATTTACTCGGATAACCTCATATGACGAACTTTTTTGCTATCTTGGCGATATTAGGAGCGATACCCATCGTTGGATGGGTCTTCGAAACCTGCTGTGCTGCTTTCGACCAGTGTCGACGGCCTGGAAAGATCATTAAAGCGAATGGCCAAAAAATCCACGCGGTGGTGAAAGGGGGCCGTGCTGAAGGCCATCCGGCTATTATTCTTGATGGTGGATTGAGCGCAAACAGTCTTGCTTGGCCATTGGTCGAGGCTGAACTATCCAAGCGATACCAAACGGTGAGCTTTGATCGAGCTGGGCACCTTTGGAGCCCACCGGGAAAACGTCCCCGAACGGCGGAGCGCAATAATACTGAACTTCTCTCCCTACTGAAAGAATTAGATATTGAGCCGCCCTATATCTACGTTGCTCATTCCTATAGCGGCTTTCTAGCCCGGCTGTTTGCTGCAAAGCACCCCGACCTTGTCGCTGGTTTGGTTCTACCTGAGACGAGCACCACGGAGGTCGCGGCATTGCTCATGCCGGATGCCGCTGAGTTTAAAGGGATGCGCCGGTCGGCGTTTCTCGCCCGGTTCGGCATTTCCCGCCTGTGGAGGATGTTTGCAAAAGGACCAGACGTGCCAGCGGGGCCATTGAAGGACATCGTTGCAGCGTGGTCCAAAATGACTGCTACCCCCAGGGGGGAGGCGGCCATGCACGACGAACTCGTTACCTTTATGGAGAATGGTGCGCAAGCGGATAAGGTCGGTAGCTTCGGCGATCTACCGCTCATTGTTGTGGCCTCCGAGCGGGCCTTTTCGGACTTCCCCGTGCCGGTGCAGATGACCCGTGAAGAGGCGGACGCCCTCAATGTGAATACACAAAAGGCACTGTGTGATCTTTCCACCTGTAGTGAGTTTTGGATTGCCGATAAGAGCGGACACGAAATCCCCTGGGACCAACCGGAAATCATTGTGCGCGCTGTCGACTGGGCCGCTGTCCAATGGCGCTCTCAACAGGATGGTGACGATCGTGATGGCAAGACCCCATCATAATGTTGGTCTCTCACAGGGTGGGGGTCTTCATATTATTATGTATAAAAACTAAACAGCCATCGTGTAAGATGTTTTCACCGTGGTGAAGAACTCAACAGCGTAGCGACCTTGCTCGCGGGGACCGTAGCTGGATGCTTTCCGCCCACCGAATGGCACGTGAAAGTCAACCCCGGCGGTAGGCAGGTTCACCATCACCATCCCTGCGTCCGAGTTGCGCTTAAAGTGTGTTGCGTGTTTCAAGCTGGTCGTACAGATTGCGGCTGACAGGCCAAATTCTGTGTCATTCGCAATCTGTAAGGCATCCTCATAATCATCTGCCATAATGACCCCTGCAACGGGACCGAAGATTTCCTCTCGGGCAATGCGCATGGAGTTATCAACGCCTATGAAGAGAGCGGGCGCGAGATAAAACCCTTCTGTATCACGATTAAGTCGCTCGCCCCCATAGGCGAGGGTTGCACCGTCGTCGCGACCAATCGCAATGTAGCGTTCGTCTTGCTCCAGCTGTTTTTGGTCGACCACGGGGCCGATGTCCGTCTCGTCGTGAAGGGCGTGTCCTGTCGTCGTGCTCTTCAGACGATCAATTAGAGCTGCAACAAATTGGTCATGGATACCTTTGGTGACCACGAGGCGCGAGGAGGCAGTACACCGTTGCCCGGTGGAATAGAACGCTCCGTTT
>CALFRH010000554.1 GCA_937919225.1 uncultured Parvularcula sp. | reverse complement strand
ACTCATTTAGTTGGTCTTGGAAAGTTAGGTGGCTTTTCTTTTAAATCGAACTCATGGCGTTTGGAGTGGGCAATGCAGAAGCACCGTTTGAATATTGGTAGTACTATTATTCCTGAGGGTTGGCTTGTTGGGCCAAGTTCGTTCCTTACAGATAGCTTTGAAGCCAAGACAGAGTGGGTTTATTTACCGCCAAAGAAATATGAAGCGAGCTATCTTGAGATACGGAGCTGTTCTGCTTTTCTTGGCCCAAGTTTGAGTCTTAAGAGGCGTTTGTTCAGATCGATTGAACGAGATGATGAGCTTAGCTTAAAGGGCCCGATATTTGACTTAAGGCATAATAGTCCTGAGAACTGGTCGCATTTCATCAACGTAAAGATGTCCTTATTGGCAATATTATGTAGAGAGCTAGAATTATCATGGCGTGAAGTTACACTTATTCTGCCTAAGAGTTTCCCTGAGTATATTAAAGCGTTATGTCGCCTTCTTGAATTGAATTGTGTGTATACGGATGCGCTCGTAAATGGGCCAGGTTACGAAATTGTGTTTCCTAGGCCATCAATGATTCGGGGTGTGCGCGAAGAGATAGCGAGAGATATTCACAATAACCCAGTAGCTGCGGCTATTCATGGCGGGAAGATACAGCGCAGTACGGACTCGCCAGATCGTATTTTACTTTTGCGTCGTGGTCCGCGTAGTCTGACAAACCTGACTGAGGTTGAAGAGGTACTAAGGAAGGAGGGTTTTGTTACGATCTTTCCGGAGGACTTGACGGTGGATCAGAAGCTTCGAGTGATTGTGGATGCAAAAGAGATTATAGGTATTCATGGCGCTGGTCTCGCGCCTATTAGTTTTCGTGGTGGTTCTTCGGTTCCACTTAGACTCATTGAGTTAACGCCTATTGGGCATTTGCGGGATCTCTTTCGTTGTATGAGCTCAAATATTGAGGGTAAATGGTGTTGTGTGCGGGGGTATGTTGAGAAAGATCAATATTCCCAAATGTATCGACGGCCGTCCCAATATCATAGGGATTCCTAGAGGTCGTTTCGCGTTGATCCAATAGCAGGAGGTGAGGCATTGGACTTTTTACGTTCGTAGTACTTTGCACCCATCTCTATTGCTATGTCTGTTTCCTAAACCTGGAGCTCATCCTTATTTGGTTTTTCTCAGGCAGCGACTGCGCGGTTGCCGCCATCGCAAAGTGATGGTGTCCTTCTCCCCGGTATCTAGGCCATAGTGAACTGTAGTTTTCCGCCTTCGAATGGACGGAGGAGGCGGCGCCACGCAGTGTAAGCCCCTCTGAGAGGAACAAATCATCGGCGGGTTGAAGATGAGCGGGGTTAGTGCGAAGGCGGATGACATCTGTCTGTATCACGTCATCAGCTCTGCAAATTTCTACAGTTGGCGTAAGAAGTTTGGCTATATGGATGCGCCGGAGGCTTAGCTGCAGCGCGGGATGGAGGCTGAGGATGCCGGGCTCAAGAGGATCGTTGCGGATCAGATGCTGACATGACTTCGATCAAGGAATTTTTGGGCGTAGATTCTGAAACAGTCCCCTGATGCGGACCATTCAGGTGTAGAAACCGTCCGTGTTTCTTTCCATTGATTGGGTTGTGGCAAAGGGCTGCTGAGCGTAGGGCCTGTTGAATTGTCGAGCTGTCCCGATCGGTGCAACAATACCGACTGTTACCGAAAGATGATGATGCAGCG
>CALFRH010000553.1 GCA_937919225.1 uncultured Parvularcula sp. | reverse complement strand
CGGCTAAGACGGCCTCAATCACATCAAGGGTAAGGTCGAGGCGGTCCGCCTCCTCCGCATCGATATTGATCCCGATTTTTCGTTCCCGAGCCAGAGCAGCCAGCGCAATCACGCGCGGCACCAACTCCGTCATTACCCTATCTTTTTGCAAAGCGTCATAACGCGGGTGGAGAGCCGAGAGTTTGATAGAGATTCCAGGATTATCGCGAACCGTGGATGCTGCTGCATTCTCGCCCAGCGCTAAGATCGCCTCCCGATAGCTGTCGTAATAAGCGGCCGCATCAGCCGCCGTCATCGCCGCCTCCCCCAACATATCGTAGGAATAGGTATACCCCTTGGCCTCCATCCCACGCGCTCGGCGTAGGGCCTCACCAATATTCTGCCCCAGAACGAATTGTTGGCCCAAAACCTTCATTGCCTGCAGCGCCGCCGTCCGGATCACCGGTTCCCCGAGCCGCTTGATCGCGCCACGCAACAACGCCCCAGGCCCTGACGATGGTTCATCGTCAAGTACTTTTCCTGTGAAAAGAAGTGCCCAGGTCGACGCATTGACGAGCGAAGAACTGGACCGCCCCAAATGTTGTCCCCACGCAGAGGGAGCGATTTTGTCTTCAATCAACGCGTCCATGGTTTCTGCGTCTGGCACCCGCAACAGCGCTTCGGCCAGACACATGAGGGCCACGCCTTCTTTCGTGGAGAGGCCATACTCGGCCAAAAACGCCTCCATGAGATCTGGTCGTCCATGTGTACGGAGGGTTTTCGCATATTCGCTAGCACGGCTCACCGCCCTATCGCGCTCTGCCGTCGTCGGTGCCCATCGATCTGTCACCCTCTCGAGCAGTGTGGCTTCATCGGCGCGGTGAGCTGTCCGAACGGCATGACGCTGACTATCTAACGGGTCCATTGCAGCCTCAAAAAAAACGATCTTTGACAGCGCTATTTTATCGATTTTCTTGAAGTCTTTTTTCCTGAATTATTGGACAATGCAGCCAATTCGACCAAAATATACACTAAAGTGGGAAAGTGGCTCTGAAATTATGGATATTGAAGACGATTTGGATGGCATAGACCGTCAGATCTTAGCGGTATTGGCTGAGGATGGCCGTATTTCGGTCACCGCCCTTGCCGCGCGAGTGGGCCTATCCAAAAGCCCTGCCCAGGTTCGCCTCAAGCGCCTCCAAGATGAGGGCTACATCTTGGGGTTTCATGCATGTCTCAATATGACGAAGCTGGGCCTCGAACATGTGGCGTTTACGGAGGTCAAACTCTCCAGCACCACCGAGGCCGCCCTATCGGCATTCAACACAGCGGTGAGCGCCATCCCGGAGGTGGAGCAATGCCACATGATTGCGTCGGATTATGATTATCTTCTAAAAGTGCGCACACGCAATATTGCGGCCTATCGCCGGGTCCTAGGGGAAGAGATCTCGACCCTCCCCGGGGTGGCCAGCACGTCCACCTTCGTCTCGATGGAAACGGTCAAAGAAGTGCCCAGTCGGCCCGGCTCCATACAGCAGACAAACCGTTAGGCGTAATTCCACACAAGTGCCGCCAGCGCATTCTGGCGACTAAGGTCGGTTTTGCTGAAGATGCTCCGCATCTGCGCTCTAATCGTGTGGGCGCTGACCTCTTTGCGCTTAGCGGCTTCATCAATGGATAGTCCCTCAGCCACAAGGACAGCAAGTTCGGTTTCCGCGGGGGTTAGTCCGTGATCCTGACGCAATCGTTCGTAGACATGCTCACCAAGCCCCCTTGGCCGGATCATCATCAATGCGAGAGAAGCCGCCCCCATGAGCGCCCCATTTGGAACGGACGCTGGCAACACCTCGATATCGAAGCGGCCTGCGTCGGTTTGGGCGTGGGAGACAATCGGCGCCGCATTGATCAGTCGCTTGTCAGCAGCATCCTTGATGAACTCTTGCAATTCGTCTTGCTGGGCAGGGTCCGCCATCACGAGGCGGTCACCATCCGATCGAGCGATTTCACCAGCCAGCAAAAGCTGGTCCGCTGCTTCATTATGCCAGTGAATCCTTGAGCCGGAATCGAGCAAAAAGGTTGCCGTCAAGGACTGGGCGAATCCGTTCATAAAGGTGGGAGGCTGCCCATCGCGCGGGAAACCAAGCTGTAGGGCTAGCTTTGACGCACGCCTGATGTGCGGCAGCAGGCTCTCAATGAACCGCGCATCCTTTTTGCGAAATGGTCGGGTGCCCTTAGGCCGGTTAAAAGCGACAGAGACCTCCACCTCCTCGTCCGAACGGGCAAGGCCCCCCGCCATCCACCGCTGACCCATGCGAGAAAAGAACTCTTGGAAATAAGCAGCACGCTCAAGAAAGTCGTCCGGTATGTCCTCGTTCGACAGGAACACTGATCGACCGTGTTCTTTATAGGCGCGGCGCATGGCGTCACGATAAATGTTGGCATACTGCCAATGATCGAGAAACTCAGCGATGGACTCGTCGGTATAGCTGTCGCCAACTCCCTTGAAGTAGCGGGTCTCCAACGTCTCCGTATCAACGACATGGATATTGCCGCCACTGGCGTCCAAACGCTTGATCGCTAACGAAAGGGCGTGTTCAATCGCACGCCCATCCATCACCCCATCATAGATCGCCTCGACGATCTCCTCGTCTGGTTCACCCTCGCCCGACAACTGCGCCCTCCCGCAACTTTTTCTAGCCCTTACCAGAGCTCTTATTGCTTTGCCTCATCGCCTGCCCTTACGGACAAACCCTCCCTCCCTCAAAAGCTGTGCTGCTATAGAGATCGGAGAGACAGCGGCGATTTCAACCCGCTTTATCAAGCTTCCTGATATTTTGAACCGCCAGAATGCCGGCATCGCCCCAATGCCGCCGTCAAGAAACACTGCCATCCCACCTGCAACGGGCTGAGCAGGTAGGACAGCAGGCCCCTGAAGAGGCAGTACCCGTGCGTGTCTTGGGAGACGCGGAGGGGACACTCTTCGACAGGGCGTAGCGCCAACGCGACATCGGAAGGCGCCCCGCACACGCATTTAGTGCGCTTTTTAACCGCATGTCAAAAGGAAAAGCCAGAAGCTCCAAGGCCTTAGCCGGTGTGGACGAATGTTGCGACAGCCCGCCGGCGAGTTGTTTAGTCAACCGTTCAAATGGGATGGATGAGGTCAGCACCCTCTGATCGCCAATTGTTCACTCGCGCGCCAACGGCCCACGACACTGTTGGCGGCAAAGGCGCTGCTACAAACCGCATGAGGCCAGGCGCCGCCAATTCATCGGCGAATAGCCATTCTGCATAATCGGCCTGCTTCATGATGAGTGGCACCCGCGGCACATTGGAGGCGCTGTCCGCCTCTACTGTGAGCAGTGCCGCCGTTTCCATCTCACTGCCGTCATGGCCCATCCATTCTTCCCACAGCCCAGCCACGGCGAGTAAAGGCGCGTCACGGGACAACCCCACAAAGCGGGGCGCCCTATCGCCTTTCGCGTTCTCCCAAACGTAAAACCCGTTCATCGGGAAAAGACACCGCCTTCGGCGCCAAGCCCCCTGAAAGCTCTGCTTCTCCAGGGCTGTTTCCGCCCGGATCCGCACCACTGCTTTCGCAAACCATGTCCCATCTCGGTCCCAAGCGGGCACAAAACCCCATCGGACCAATCGGTAGGCTGGCCTTCCGGTCGGTCCAGCACAGATAATCGGGATAGGCTGGCTGGGCGCGATGTTGTAGCGAGGCGGAAACTGATCACCTATTGAACACTCGAAATGCTTCTCAACGGTGTCTGGTGAGTCCTTTAAAACATAACGCGCGGTCACGACCACCACCTCCAGAGTCCATTATGATCCATGAACGCCCCTCTCTTCCCAAAGTCGCTGTCGGCGCCGTAATCTTCCGCGACCAGGAGGTCTTGCTTATTAAGCGAGGACGAGCCCCCTTTAAGGGTCATTGGAGTATCCCCGGCGGCAAAATCACATTCGGCGAAACGATTCATGCCGCCCTCCATCGTGAGGTTTTAGAAGAGACCGGGGTGAAGATCGATATTCTCGGCCTCATCGATGTGTTCGAGTCAGTGCCGCAATCAGAGGCTGAGGCCCATCATTATGTCATGATGGACTATGCCTGCCGATATGCAGGGGGTGAGGTGCAAGCGGGCGACGATGCCGAAATGGCGGAGTTTGTCTCCCTGCCGGAAGCCATGGCGCGCCTCGCCTGGGATGAAACAAGGCGAGCGGTCCAGGGGGCGCTGCCCTTTTTGTCGAAGATGCGCTAGTAAGCGTGATCATGAGACGACCGCTTGTCATCCTTTTTGCCATCGTGGCATCGGCAACGCCCGCGTTCGCCCAGGCACCGGTGGATGCAAAGACCGCCTTTACCGAACGCCAGGCGGACCTCATCGCGCTCGCCGGGCATTTGGGCGCGCTGCACCGTTTGCGACAATTATGTGCCTACAATGACAATGTGGACCTCTTTCGCAATCGCATGCGGGAGTTGGTACCGTTAGAGGCCCCTATGGGGCGCACCAGACTTGATATGATCGCCGCCTTTAACGAACACTATCGTCGTGAGAGCGAGGCCCACATTACGTGCAGCGATGCGGCGCGCACCACCTACGAAGCAGAAGCCTCAGCGGCCCTCACCGTGACCGAGCGGCTTTACGCCCCTTTTCCAAACCGAACGAATTAATCGACCTAAACCACCTCAACACCCATTGATTCTGAGAGAATTTTAAGAAGAGAATCAGGGGTATAAGTGGGTGATAGAACCCATTACCTCACCCAAATATGCCCAGCCTAACCAGCATTAAGAAGCACATATCGTGATTGATCCCGTCAAAAACATACGGTACGTACTGTATATAAAATAGGAAGAACCATGTCCCTTGAATTTCTCACCGCCGCTATGACGGCCCGCGCTGAAAAGGTGCAGGGGCTGGATGCGCGGCTGCAATTTGACTTTGGCGAAGATGGCGTTCTGCACATTGACGGCCGCACGGCGCCGCCAACGATCAGCAATAACCATGACCCCGATGCCGACTGTACGGTGGTCATCGAATTTGAGGACATGTTGCGGATGATTAAGCGCGAGGTCGGGTTTGGCACCCTATTCACAATGGGCCTTCTCGACGTGCATGGTGATTTTGCCGTTGTCATGCGGCTGCAAGAGGTCCTGGGAGTATGAGCGGACTGTTAGACGGCATTCGCGTCATCGATCTCACACGGCTTCTCCCTGGCCCTCTGTGTACGATGCACTTGGCAGATCAAGGTGCAGACGTCATTAAAGTCGAGGACCCTAAAGGAGGAGACTATGCCCGCCAGGAGATGGCGATGGGCGTCTCAATGTCTCATCTCTTCCACGCGATCAATCGCGGGAAACGCTCGGTCATTCTGGACCTGAAGACCGGTGAGGGGCGCAGCGCTCTTCTAACGATGCTCGACCAAGCCGACGTGTTGGTAGAGAGCTTCCGGCCCGGGGTGATGGATAATCTTGGGTTATCCCACCAAACCTTGCGCGAGCGATTTCCCAGCCTCGTCATCTGTGCGATGACAGCCTACGGACAAACGGGCGACATGCGGGAAAAAGCTGGTCACGACAACAATATGGCGGGATTCGCCGGGCTGGTGGATCAATTCCCCCGGGTGGAGGGTCAGGCCTTTGGCCCCAACTTCCCCATTGCGGACATTGCCGGCGGCAGCCTTACCGCCCTTTCCGCGATTGCGATGGCATTGGTTCAAAAAGAACGGACAGGCAAAGGCGCTATCCTTGATATATCGCTTCTCGAAGGGGCGCTGTCTGCCGCTGTCATGGCCTTTTCGACAACCCAGCTACACGGACGGACGCCTGCGCCCATGCAGGATATTCTTACCGGCCTGTTGCCTTGTTACAATTATTACGAAACCGCCGACGGCGGACAAGTTGCGGTCGGCGCCTTAGAAGCCAAATTCTGGGCCGCCTTTTGTATGCATGTTGATCGGCACGATCTTATTCCAAAGGGCCTCACCTTAGGACCAGACGGCGACGCAACAAAGGCTGAACTCCGCACCCTGTTCAAATCTAAGACCCTGACAGAATGGACTGAGATTCTAAAGGATGCCGACTGTTGCGTGACGCCGGTTCTACCAATGACCGAGGCGATCAAACAGCCGCTCATGGTTGAACGGGGCATGGTGTACGAAAGTGAGGATCCGGTAGACGGCGCCCTCACCCGCCTCGCCTCACCCATTGTTGTCGATGGAGAGCGAGCGCAACCGAGCGCTGCCGCCCCACGCCATGGGGAGCAAACGGCCGAAATTTTCAAGGAGTTTGGGATCTCTCCCCCAAGCGCATCAGGCGAATAGACCTCATGATTTATCAACAAAACACATTCAGCGGCGACGTCGTCGACTTTGACGAAACCGACGGCGACCGCGAGGTTGCGCGGTATAAGCCG
>CALFRH010000552.1 GCA_937919225.1 uncultured Parvularcula sp. | reverse complement strand
GGAACACTCTCGACTAATTATACAGTATAATGAATGAAAATGCTAGAAATTTGACAGGATACACTCAGCCAGCCGCCGAGGGCTCTTCGGCCTCTGTCCATAGGGCCTGAGACAATCTGCATCGGACCGACAGATGCAGGGCGCCAAGCGACTATGTTGATGCGGCCGAGGCCGCTGCGTCCGGGGGGAAGAGGGCGACTGCAATCGAACAGCCTTTCTACGGTCAGTGTTTTGTCGAAGTTCGCCGTCGTGTCGATCATGATTTCGACAATGCCTTCGACGTCACAGCTCGTTGGTGTGAAACCACCAACGTCGATACCGAGCTTTTGAGCGAGGGAGGATCTCACTTGCTCGGGATTAAGCTGCTCCCCTTCAATGGCGGAGGATTTGACCACATTGGCGGTGAGGGTTTTCAGGCTTGCTTCCTGCTGTAACATAAAGCCTAACCCCTGCATCCGGCCCAGCCGCACCAATTGAACATAGTCGACCTTTGTGTGATATGGCCTCATAGCGCAAGGGTGGGCACAGCTATGGCGTATGACCTTGCATAATCCTGCACAGTACCGACAGGTCGATATTGCCGCCTGAAATGATGCATACCGTTGGTGCATCCGATGGGCCGTTCGATAAGGCCGCAGCCACCGACGCAGCGCCTGCGCCTTCGGCAACCACGTGATGAGCTTCCATTAAAGTACGGACCGCCGCTGCAATATCGTCAAGGGGCGAGATAACGGCACCATCAACTGTATGCTGAAGAAGTGGCCAGATCTCCTCTAAAACCGTCTGCCCCCCCATCCCATCGATAAAACTTAGCTTGTGGTCGATACGGACCGGACGTCCAGCTTCGAGGGCAGCGCTCACGGGGGCAGACATTTCCGATTCTGCTGCGAAAACACGAATATCTGGATTTTGACCCTTTAAGGCAGCACCAACCCCAGATGCCAATCCGCCACCACCCACCGGTAAGTAAACCGTTTGTGCCTCCGGTAAGTCTTCTAAGATCTCAGCTCCGATTGTCGCGTTACCTTCGATGACGGCCTGCTCTGCAACAGGATGAATAAAGGTACCTTCTACGCCGGGTGTTTCACGCGATTGCAGGACATGCCACCAGTCCTCGAACTTAACGCGGATAATGCGTGCACCTAAGCGTTCCATAGAGTTGATTTTGGTTTGCGCTGCGGTGTCCGGTACAATGGCGGTGCATGATAAGTTCATTAGGCGTGCTGCATGGGCGAGCCCTTGGCCAAAGTTGCCAGCGCTGGCTGTAACAACGCCTTTGGCAAAAGATGATTTGGGCAGTGACTGAATTGCGTTCGACGCTGCTCTGATTTTGAAGGACCCTAACGGCTGTAAGTTCTCTAGCTTAAGGTAAATATTCGACGGCGCGCCGTTCAGATATAGCGGTATGAGTGGGGTGCGCACGGCGAAGCCAGAAATGCGGTTTCTTGCCTCTTCAATTTCTGACTTGTCCGGGAGTCGTAGAGGCTCTGTGTGGGCCGGTATCGCCATTGCCTGATTGCCCTTTTGTTATTGGTTACGCCAACCCTTGAATTGACGTCACCCATCTGGCATGAAATAAATAATACACTGTGTTTTAATTACGCTAAAGTTGACGATGCGACAACACCAACAAACGATTTCAACCATACGCCAGACACTGGCGACGTTGTTTTGACGGCCCTAGCGATGCTCAAGACGCTAGATGTCCTTTTTCTAAACCGCGACGACGTTGTGTCACTATTGTCGTATGCGGATTGCATTCCTCTCATGGAAACCGCTATGCGCTCGGTATCGGGTGGGCAGGCCCAGCAGCCAATTCGCACATCCCTACAGATTCCCGAAAGCACTAGGGTACTTGGGGTTATGCCAGGATACGTACAGTCCCCCGAGACGTTCGGGGTGAAGGTCGTTAGTGTCTTCCCCGATAATTTCGGGACGTCATACGGTTCGCATCAGGGGTTGGTCACCTTGTATGATGCCCACAACGGTGCGCCCTATGCGCTCATTGATGGTGGTGCGATTACCGCTATCAGAACAGCGGCGACGACGGCTGCCGCAACGAAGCATCTCGCGCGCGAAAATGCGGAGTGTCTGACGATACTAGGGTATGGAGAGCAGGCTGCGACGCATGTTCAAGCTATCAAAGAGATATGCGCTATCGAACGGATTAAAATCTGGGGGCGATCAATTGAGAAGGCCCAGGCGTTTGCTCGCCTTCAAGAAGAGACGCATAGCCTCAGTGTCGAAGCGGTAGAGAGTGCAGAAGACGCTATTTCGACCGCAGACATTGTTTGCACGACTACCGGTGCGTCCACCCCAATTGTGTCGGGCGACTGGTTGCCTAACGGCGTGCACGTGAACCTCATTGGTTCATCGGTTGCCACTATGCGTGAGATCGACAATGCGGGCCTCAAAAAGGCAAAGTTTTACTGCGATTACAAAGCATCCCTAGAAGTGTTGGGGGGAGAGTACCTCCATGCGTTGGCGGATGGTGCAATTACGGAAGATCATCTTGTTGGTGAAGTTGGGCAAGTGATTCTTGGGACGTGCCCCGGCCGGGAAACGCAGGATGAAATCACTATGTTCAAGTCGCTTGGTATGGTCTCTGAGGATCTGCTTGCTGCGCAATATGTTTATGAAAAAGCAATTGCCCGAGGCGTGGGTCAGCAGCTGAGTATGTGAGTTGGCGTCGTGCGGATCGTCACATCTGTGGCGGCAACAGAAAGGCGCTTTGGATTTAATGCAGCAATAAAATTAAATATTGCAGCATTGTTGGTTGCGGGTTAGTGTGACGCTGCCAGGCGAGCACCCACGCTGAGTGCGTTGTGGTGGTGATCCTTATGCTGCGCGATCACGGACAGACATTGGAAACGGGGCAAAATGGCCAATATCAGCATACCAAATGTAACGGTCCTACGGCGCCTTTTGCTTCCGGGATTGGTGTTCCAGTCCGTCATCGTTGGGGGAGGGTATGGGACGGGCCGAGAAATCGCCGAGTTCTTCATGGGACACGGCGGGCTGGGCGGTCTTTTGGGCATGTCCATCGCTGCGCTGGCTTGGAGCATCGTATTGGCGGTCGCCTTT
Organism: uncultured Parvularcula sp.; assembly: GCA_937919225.1. GTDB lineage: Bacteria > Pseudomonadota > Alphaproteobacteria > Caulobacterales > Parvularculaceae > Parvularcula. The sequence continues at coordinate 3,312 of CALFRH010000552.1, read as the reverse complement.
GAATTCGCACGGATCACGAAGAGCTATAATTACCGCGCTTTCTTTCAGGCCTTGCTGGGGCCGTTCTGGCGCGTGTTCGAGCTTGTCTACTTGCTGCTCGCAGTTCTGATCTTAGCTGTTTTGGGGTCAGCTGCAGGGGAAATAGTAGCGGACGCCTTGGGATGGCCAGCGATAGTGGGGGTTCTGGCTCTTCTCGCCACTGTTGGGGTGCTAGCTTACTTTGGCAGTGCAGCTGTCGGAAACGCGCTAGCTTATTGGTCTGTCCTTCTGTATGTTGTTTACGGAATATTTTTCGTATGGATCGTTTCGTCATATGGTGACGACATTGTGGGCGTACTCAAAAAGGGCGAAGTTATCGGAGCGTGGCAAGCGGATGGTTTGCGCTACGCTTCGTACAACCTGGTTGCGCTTGCGGCAGTCCTGTTCGTACTACCAAATCTACAAACCCGTTCAGAAGCTATCACGTCGGGGCTTATGGCTGGCTTAGTCGGGATTATCCCTGGGCTATTCGTCTTTGTTGCGATGCTGGCGCAGTATCCGGATATTGCCGACGCGCCTGTGCCGATTATCGTACTATTGGATAGTTTGAATGCGGCCTGGTTCATCATTATCTTTCAGATCATTTTGTTCGGAACGTTCATCGAAACTGGCGCAGGCATTGTGCATTCCTTAAACGAGCGCGTTGCAGATGTCTTTGCCGAGAAAAGTCGGGTTTTGCCGGACTGGGCACGGTTCGTCATCGCGATTAGCTCTTTGAGTGTTGCCATTTTCTTGGCAACGAGAATTGGGATTGTTGATCTGATCGGCAAGGGATACGGCGCCCTATCCTACATATTTATCGTTGTCGTTATCCTCCCTCTTTTGACGATTGGTATACGAAAGATCATTGTGACGAAGGCTTAAAACGGCCTCCGTTTGTTGAAATTAAGTGCGCAAAAAGACACCATGAATAAAGTTATGAACTCCGATACCCCAATTTCCATTTCTGCTCCGTACTTGGTGTATTTCGGAGATGTGCAAGAAGAGAGCTTCGCGAAAACTGGATTGGGACTGGCGCAATGGCGCCGCGAAGACTGTGTTGGGCAAATGAGCCGGCCAGGCTGTGAAATTCGAAGTGCGCTTCCCGACCTGACGATAGAGCAGGCCGTTGCCGAGGGGGCTAAGTCGATTGTCATTGGCGTTGCTTCCGTTGGCGGCGCTATACCGTCGCATTGGGTTGACGATTTGGCATCTGCTGCCCGTCATGGCCTGGATATTGTCTCAGGTATGCATTCAAGGCTGACAAGTATCCCTGTGCTTGTAGAGGCGACGAGCACGTCCGGTGCGCGTCTTTTAGATATTCGGACGCCCCCGCCCGATCTACCGATTGCAACAGGCGATAAACGGTCTGGCAAACGTCTTCTCACTGTTGGAACTGACTGCGCTGTTGGAAAAAAATATACCGCACTCGCCATAGAAAAAGAAATGCAAGCGAGGCGTTGGAACGTAGACTTTAGGGCAACCGGGCAAACGGGCATTATGATCGCGGGGTCTGGTATACCTATTGATGCGGTGGTTTCGGATTTTATTGCGGGGGCGGCGGAGATACTGTCGCCAGCAGCGGATGAAGGCCATTGGGACGTCATCGAAGGGCAGGGCTCACTTTCGCATCCTAGTTTCGCCGGCGTCAGCCTTGGGCTGTTGCATGGGTCACAACCGGACGCATTGGTTCTTTGCCATGATGCAGCACGGTCGAGTGTTTCAGGACTAGGTTTGGATCGGTTTCCGATCTTGCCATTTAGTGAGACAATAGAATGCGCGCTGGCGCATGCGCACCGTGTCAACAGCAATGCCCGGTTTGTCGGCCTTTCGGTAAACACCAGCCGGATTGAGTCAACCAAACGGTTAGATTTGCTCGATCAATATGCTGAGGAAACAGGCTTACCGGTGATCGACCCCATCATCGACGGCACCGGTCCGATCGTTGATCGAATTGCTTCGGAGTTTTCGTGATGTCGCTGCGATTGAGTGTGTATAAGACGTCATGGCCGCTTGAGTTTCCGGTTCGTATCACCGGACGGGTGTTTCACGAATCTGAAGCCCTAACCGTTGAAGTCAGTGATGGTGAAAACACCGGGCGCGGCGAAGCGCTAGGTGTTTACTATCTCAACGATAACTATCCCAACATGCATGAGCAGATCGAGGCTGTCCGATCACACATTGAATCGGGTATTTCTATAGAAGAGGTCCAAGATCTTCTGCCTCCGTGCGGGGCGCGAAATGCCCTCGATTGTGCGCTGTGGGACCTTGAGACCAAACGGTCAGGAAAGTCGATCTGGGAACTGACGGGTGTTGATCCTGCGCCTACAAAGACGCTCTTCACTATTGGCATTGAAGATACGCCTGAGGGGATGGCGCAAAAGGCAAAGGGTGCGAGAGAATTCCCGGTCTTAAAGGTCAAGCTTGATAATATTGAACCGGTTGAACGAATGACGGCCATTCGCGCTGCAAGGCCTGATGCGGTCTTAGTCGTTGACGCTAACCAAGGTTTTGACATCGACCTTTTGAACGCGATTTTGCCAGATTTCGAGCACCTAGACATTAAGATGATAGAGCAACCGCTGCCCCGTGGCATGGATAGTGAACTTGCTGACTATTCTTCTCCCATTGCATTGTGTGCCGATGAAAGCTGTTTAAGCCTGTCAGAGCTTCAAGCCACGTTGGCGATCTATGACATGGTCAACATCAAATTGGATAAAGCTGGCGGATTGACTGAGGGCTTGGAGATTGCACGTCAGACCCGAGCAGCGGGTAAGCGGGTGATGGTCGGTAATATGGCGGGCACGTCTTTATCGATGTGTCCGGCCTACGTTGTGGCGCAGTTTTGCGATTTTATCGATTTGGACGGGCCGCTCAGCCTTAAGTCCGATTATCTCGATGGTATGAAATATAGTGAGTCACTGATGATGCCGCCGCGTGGGTTTTGGGGACGCATACAACACTGATCAAACCAGTAGGGCGCCTAGAGAAAGGCTAAAAGAATGTTAGTATTGACGAACACGCTTCGTTTGGCGTTGGTAATGCTTTTATTGTCCGCATGCGGTTCGGGTGCCAATAAGTCTGCGGCGGAAAGCAGCTTTGATATTGTTATACTAAATGGACGTGTTATTGATCCGGAAACGGGACTTGATGCTGTCCGCAATGTTGGGCTTCGCGACGATAAGATTGCCGCTGTTACCGCCGATTTGATCAAGGGTAAAAAGACAATCGATGCGACGGGCAAAGTCGTAGCGCCAGGTTTTGTCGACCTTCATGCCCATGGTCTGCACATTT
>CALFRH010000551.1 GCA_937919225.1 uncultured Parvularcula sp. | reverse complement strand
AGCTCTCCGCCAATCGTGACGGATATCGATCGATAAAGATCTCCAGGTTCATCCGAGAGGCTTTCCTCTAAGCCATCGAGGACGCGTTGCATCGCGGCTTCAGTTTGTTGAAACGGCGTCCCAGCCGGCATTTCCAGTGAAACGGTAATTTCATCTCCTTCGACCGTTGGAAAGAATATGAACCGGATATGCCCACCGGAAAGCAACCCCGAGGTCGCAATCAGAACAGCCAAACAGCTCGCAATAACAACGTAGGGATAGGTCACACTAAGACGCGCGAGCGGTACAAATACCGAGTCTCGGACGCGGTTCAATCCAGATTGAACCGCTTCCTTGAGCTGTCGCATTGCGCCGACACTCCAATCACGGCCGTGCGCCAGGTGGGCGGGCAGGATCAAAAACGCTTCCACCAGAGAAACGAAGAGAACACTCAGTACAACGATCGGGACGGGGCGCATCATTTGCCCAATTAGCCCGGTCGATTGCAGGAGCGTCGCAAAAGCGAGCATCGAGGTGGTTACCCCAACAAGGACAGGAACAAACACGCCTTGCGCTCCAAGGATCGCTGATCGTTCGCCATGACCCTGCCGCTCTTGTTGTTCATGAATGTTTTCGCCGACGACCACGGCATCGTCGACGACAATACCCAATACGACTATGAGGCCGAGCTAGGAGGTCATAATTATCGTGGTGAATTGGCCGAACAGAATGAAGCCACCGATAAAGGCGGCGGGAACGCCAAAGCTCGTCCAGACCGCTAGACGCAGATCCAGCGTGAGCGCCAGAAAGACAAATACGAGCGCGAGCCCCATGATCGCATTTCGCGCGAGAAGATTGACTCGATCCCCAATAATCTCTGTGGAGTCTGCAACGCCTGTGACCTCAATACCTGAGGGCGGCGTGTAGGTCTCAAAGAAGCGCGCAACCGCCTCGCGAACATCAAAAGCGTCCTCGTCTGTGGCCCGATCAATCTGCAGGAACACAGCAGGTTTGCCATTATAGGTATTCACCAACGTGACTTCGACAAACACATCTCGAATGGTCGAGATATCACCCAACCGAACACGCTGGCCTCCAGTGTCGCTCAAGACGATGACATTGGCCAAAGCTTCAGCGTCGCGTGCCTCATTGTCCGTCCGAAGTAAAATATCACCGCCGGAGGTGCGAATGGTGCCGAGAGAGAGGCTGACCGAGGACGCGCGTACGGCGTTTGCCACCTGGTCGATCCTCAGTCCATATGCGCTAAGATCGTCCTCTGAGACCTCAATGGAAATTTCGTAGTCGCGAACGCCTTGCAGCGTCACCATGCTGATACCATCGCTAGAAATTAGATCGCGGCGCAGAGTCTCGGCTGCTTGCTTCAATCGCTTTTCGCTGACATCGCCAATCACAACGAGCCGCATCACAGACGAGACGGCCGACGCCACCGAAATCCGTGGTTCGTTTGCATCTTGTGGTGGAAAGTCTGATAATCCATCAACTGCGGATTGTGCTTCTTCTTTGACGGACTGTGCATCGGCAAAGTCGCTCAGTTCAAGGTTCACCGTCCCAAAGCCTTCCGAGGCGGTAGAGCTCACGCGATCAACACCTTCGAGGCCGAGAACGGCATCTTCGAGACGCTGTGTTATGGCGTCCTCCACTTCTGCAGGCGTCGCTCCTGGATATTCCACCGCGATGGAGACCATGCGAGGGTCGATTTCCGGCAAGGCTTCGGCCTTGGTTTGTCCCATCACGATCAGGCCACCAATCAGAAGTACGAACATTAGCAGGTTTGCGGCGACTGCATTTCGCGTGAAAAGCGCAATCAGTCCTCGCGGCTCAGATCCACCGTCGCTCATGGTCGCGCCTCAGTGGTTCCGTATTGTTCGGCAATAGCGACGAGGTCACCTTCCTGAGGATTGTTCAGCGTTGTTATGATTATTCCATCGGCAACATCGAATGGTAGCGTGACGATGTTGCCGGCTTCAGCAGAGACGAATTGCGGACGTCGAGGTGCGAGGGCGCCTGATTCAATGACCCATACCGTTCTATTCTCTTGAACCGCGCCTTCGGGGAACACGTGGGCGTTCGGGATCACCGGACCCGCAATTTCGACGTCTACAAAGTCTCCCGGTCGAAGGGAGACCGCTTCAGTGAATTCAAGGATCAACCCGGCAAGCCGGGTTTGGGCATCAAGTTCGGCTTCCTCACGCGTCACGCGCGCCGCATATGAGGGGCTTTCTTGTTGGAGCGCGAGTTGTCGAGTGCGCACAATCGCATCCCGTCCCGCGACCGGTGAAAGCCCGTCCAGGACGGCGGAGTTGACCGGTACGGACACTTCCACACTAGAGGGGTCATAGGCGCGACCATAGGACTGACCCGCAGACAGATTTTGTCCGACTTCAATCGTCGTGGACAGAATGCGGCCTTCAAATGGAAGTGAAAACGTTACGCGTGAGAGATCCAGTCGTGCGTCGGCGAGCGCGGCTTCAGCCGAGCGAACCGCAGCTACCGCGCGAGCCAGTTGAGGCTCACGGGCAACATTTGCGGGGATGGGTTCATCGGGGCGGACCAGAGCCCATTCACGTCGAGCAATCTCGCCTTCCGCACGCTCGACTTGCAAGTCTGCTTGGCGCGCCGCCAAGTCAGCATTCGCGCGTTCGATGTTCGCGCGGTAGTCGGCATCATCTAGTCGAAACAGCACTTCGCCAGCGCTGAATCGTCCTCCGGATGCCAGGGCAGGATTGACGGATATCACCCGACCTGAGACCTGCGGGCTTAAATCAATGGAGTTTCGGACCTGCACTGTGCCTGTCTCATTCAACCGGATTTGCGTATCTCTGATGATGGGTTGGATGATGTCGACTATCGCAACCGATGACCCAGACGCTTGAATTTGAGGGGCGGTAGAGTTGTTTGACAGCACCTGATTCACAATTAGTCCGGCCGCTAAAACCCCAAAGACAAGGCCGACTTGGATCAAGCCATTAAGGCGCTCTTTCATTGTGGATGGAGCAGTGTTTGCGTCTGCCGGTCTGTCGTCTTCATGCGTCATAAGGATTTCCTACGTCACGTCCCGGTCCGGTCCGTCTGACCCACGGCGCGTCGACCTGACCAATCTCCGCCGAGACTTAAAAACAGATCGATCCGAGCGTTTAGAATGGCTTGTTCTGTGAGGATCAGGTTTTGTTCCGCCGCATTCAGACTGCGCTGTGTCTCTAGTACAGAAAGCAAAGACGTGAGCCCTTGCTGATAGCGTCCTTGAGCAAGTTCGTTCGAAAGGCGCGCCGTTTTAAGAGCCTCATTGAGCTGATCGCGTTGCGTCTCCAATCCGGTCAAATCTGACAAAGCCAGCTCTACATCTATGACCGCAGCGAGCATCGTGCGCGCAAACGCATTGGCAAGTTCATCGGCGCGCGCTTCTTCGACTTGGATCTGCGCCCGAATGCGCCCGCCTTGAAACACAGGCGCCGTTAATGAGCTTGCGAGACTCGAGATATATTGATCCCAATCAAAGACTTCATCCGGCGTGTCGCCTTGAAAGGTCAGTGAAGCGCTGAGCGCCATCGTCGGGTAAAGATTGGCTCTTGCTGCACCGATATCTTCTAAAGCTGCGAGGTATCTCAGCTCTGCTGCAGCCACATCAGGTCGACGGGCAAGCAGACTTGCAGGTCTCCCCGGAGAGATCGAAAAGTGCGAGTAAGGTATCGCTGAGCCCTTATAACTCGACTGTGTTTCGCCGGGCGAGCGCGCCAATTGCTCGTCTATGATCAGAAACTGCTTCGCCAAATCCGTTTCAATTTGGGGAATATCAACGAGGGCCGTTTCGAGATTTTGCAATGCGATTTGAACATCGCTCGCCGACACGGCTTCGGAGCCTCCTGCATATCGCTGGTTGGTCAGGTCGTAAGTCGCTCGGAAACTCTCCGCTGTTCGGTTTGCAAGTGCAAGGCGACGCTCCAAGGCGGACGCCGAAACATAGTTTTTTGCAAGTGCCGCAATTTCACGTTGCTCCGTGGCGCTGATAACAAGTTGGCTCGCGATCGCATTTAATTGTGCCGCACGCTGTGTAGCTCTCAATCGTCCAAAAATATCGGTATCAAAATCAAGTAACAAGCCTGCCGAATAGGCCTCTGACCAGGAAAAGTCGCCGGTAAAATCTGGCGCTCGACTGGTCGAGATATCAGAAAAAGCCAAGACGGAAGGTAGTCTCTGTCCACCTGCAATCTTGGCCGACAATAGCGCTTGTTCGGCCTGCAAACGGGCTTCTTTTAGAGTGAGGGAGTCGCGGCGAAGCGTTTCCACCATTGCATCCAAATTCGCGCCGCCGACTTGGATCCACCATTCAGAGGTTTGAACGGATTCTACGGCGCTAGAGCGATCCGAAAAGTATCGCTCCAGGCCCATGGTTTCATCAATCGTCGGCAAAGACTCTGGCGACGGGGTCAGCATGCAGCCCGGCAGTGTGACCGAGATGAGGGCGGCCCCTAACCAATTGGTGTTTTTAAGACTGACCAAGTACCTTGCCTCCGAAGACGCGCGCCCGCAAGCTGCCTAGAAATGTCGGAATGGCGAGCCCATGAGATTTGGGCCGCCATCCCCAAGTCTGTTGTTCTAGATTGAGCCATCAGCGTGAGCAGAAAGCTCGTCTGGCGAGAGGGTGCCGTCTTCGTTCGTATCGGCACTTTCGAACATCGGCGCAGGGGCTTCCATCATTTCGGTTTTAGATATTTGACCGTCATTATTGGTATCAGCAGTTGCCGATAGGTCATTGAAAGCTGCCTGAAAGCGGCTTTTGCCAGGGCCAAAATTTGGGCGATCTTTGGAATCAATGACGCCGTCACTGTTTCGATCCATACGGCCAAACATCGTGCTTCGCATATCGAGCACTTCTTGCCATTCAATGCTGCCATCACCATTGGCGTCTGCGCGTGAAAGGCGGTCTGATGCCGACTGGGCTTGGGCGTTGCTCGCACCCGCTAAGGCTATCATACCCGCCACGGTTGCAAGTCTGATGTTGCGACCTGAATACCAAGTTGTCATAAAAAACACTCCTATGTGTGTTATTCAAAAATCAAGGCCCCTGCGCCCACAAATTAATGCAATACATTAAATCTTAGCGCGCGCAATATGTTTTCTGCTCAAGATGTGAGTTAGAGGCTCAAAACTGTCGCAAACCACTCAGCTGATAAATGTGTCGACTACTCTGCTGTGTCCTCATCCTTCCATTCGTGTATGGCCGTAACGACACAGCGTCCGCCGCCATATCGTGGGCGCCCGGTGAATACATCGTCGCCCCGCTCGAGACATGAAGAGGCACCAGAGCTACGCGTGGTGATTGCCGAAAACGCGCTGTCAGGGTCGCAGCTGCCGACGAGTTCAAGGTAGTACCACTGCCCTTGGGCCTCGATCAGCATTCGCTTTCCGTCGAGCGCGCGCCAGCCATCGCTCGACCGAGGACAGATGCGAGGCACCGTTTCACCCTTACTCGATGCGATGTCTTTTTCCTGTTGTTCTGCCGCTTCTGCGTCCGCGGCAACGTCTTCAGGAGAGGTTGTGCAACCCACCAAAACCGCGCTCAGAAGAGTGATTCCGGCGACCTTGCATAGAGTTTTGAATCGGACTTGTGGCATGTGAGAGTTTCCCTTAGGCGTCAGTGAGTTCATTTCGCAAATTCCTTTATGTCGACCACATGCAGAGCCGCGCGATTTCTCTGGGAAGCCGGTCAGACAAGCAATGAGGGTTTGACAATTAATATAAAGCATTAATATGCTGGCGGTTCAAGCGAAGCGTAAAAAACGCATCAAGGCGAATGATTAAGCGCCGGACGACGCGAGAAGGGAGCGCGCAAACATGATTTGGATCGCAAGGGTCACCGGGACACTGGTTTTTCTTTTTTCTTTATTGTTGGGCGCTTCTGCGCTGATTAATCCAGAGCGGGCAGGCGAAGCTTTGGGCTTCGTTCCGCTGACGGATATGGGACGCAATTCTATACGAGCAGACATCGTTGCGTTTGCTTGGGGAAGTGCATTGTTGAGCGCGGGTGGGCTCTTCACAGGTCGAGGACGTTGGTTCTTGGGCGCCGCAACGCTCTTCGGCATTGCTGTCTCTGGCCGTATTCTGGATGTGATTGTCGCTGGGCCACCGGAGGGCGTTGCGCCGGCCATTGTCGTTGAGTTAATCGTCGTCGCCTTTGCACTTATCGCCGCAAAATGGCTGCCCAATAGGGCGGCCTAAGACGGGGATCATGTCTACGTGAATAAGCCTCGGATTAAAAATCGCCACACCCCCCAAATCATTGCGATAAACAGACCTAGAATGGTGAGGCCCACATCGTCAATCCACGGTCAGTAATGCAACCATTCTTTTTGTGCGTTGGTCGCGCCAATTTGTTCGTTTACATCATATACCTCGGGCA
>CALFRH010000550.1 GCA_937919225.1 uncultured Parvularcula sp. | reverse complement strand
TTCATAGGGGACGTCGTCATAGACCAGTGAAACCGGCTGGGATGAATTCAGGTCAAAATCGGTATTTCCGATCCCGCGAATATAAAAACGCGGAAAGGCACGGCCGAACGAGCTTTCTGCAATCACGCTCGGGACGCGAGCCGAAAGGAAACGGATATCGGCGCCGCCGGCCTTGATATTATCAAGTTTTTCGCCCGATACCGTCGTGATTGAGATCGGGACATCCTGAGCGTCCTGCTCAACGCGTTGGGCCGGTGTGACCACCGGGTCGAGACGGCGCGCGGCGGCGTCTTCATTATCTTGCGCCAGGGCAGGGGCCGCTGCAAGACCTGCCAGGATCAATGCCGCGGAAGAGAGTTTAAGAGACGTTTTGAGAGCCATCCGTCGTCGCTTTCTTTCGAGATTGGGGCACCTTGATTTAAGACGCCTTCGCGACGGGAGATATTCGTTGATCTGTCTATGCGGCAAGCGTTCCGTGCGTGCGTGACTGTAAAAAAGTTTACACGTGCGGATTCTGTGGCCGAGCTGCAACTCAAAGGTCCGAAAAAGGGCGCGCAAGAAGAAAGCGCGCCCTTTTTCAAGCCAGATTGATGCCTACGGGGGTCAATCCCAAGGATTAAAACGGGTCCGGGGTTTGAGAATATCCGACTCAGTTTCGGACGTTTCTTCTACCGGGCCGCTGGCGTCGGCCATGGTATTTGCGCTGCCAACAGCTGCCGATGCGGTTTCAGCAAGTGAGACGTTCAGATTGCCTTCTGGCTTGGGTAGAACGTCGTCCGTCGCGTCAATAACGACTTTCTCACCCGTTTCAACGCTCGGTGAGCTGGGTCCGGGGATTCCGCTGGCTTCGGTCCTGGCGGACAGCGCGCCGAGGCCAAAACCGGCCCCGATGCCGCTTAAGCTGTAGGTCTCGCCTGAAGCGGGGACGGTCTTAGCAGCTGCTGTCACGGGTTCCAGTTCCGGTTCGGCATCTGGTGCGTCCGTCGGGTCTGACAGTTCGAGAGGGTCGGTTTCGGGTGAGACGAAATCCGGTTCTTTCGCCGGATCAGCGTCAGGCGATTCGGTAGTTTCGACGAAAGTGTCGATTGGCGCACTATCAATGAGCGCGATGGATTCAGTTTCAACTTCATCCATCACAGAGGTCGATTCGATGCCATCCAGCTCGTTTCGCGATGCGAATGTGTCATCTGCCAACTGTTCCAGGGTCTCAATCGGCGAGTTGGTTGTTTCAATCTCCGGTTCGATTTCGACGACATCGTCCGCCACGTCCGTGGCTTCTGTGACGATTTCAGGCGCGGCGGTGATAAGCACGTCATCCGGTTCAGCCGAAACATCGTCTTCCAGAACCTCTTCTTCGACCTCAGTCAGACCGAACGGAACATAAGCAGGAGGCTCGGCTGTCTCCACGACGTGTGCGTCGGGCGACTCGGCGAAACTATCCGGCGCGGACTCGTCGGCGATTGCCTCTGTTGTTTCCTCCGAGACAGCGTCCTCGTCGTCTTGCAATGTCAGGCCTGCCGCCAGCGCCACGGCGCCAACCGCGCTGGCCGCTGCGGACTCAAGGCCTGTGTCCTCCCGGCTCTTCACTTCGTCAGCCATGCGGGCGACGGCTTCCGTCACCTCTGTTTCAGACTCAACGTCTAACACGTCCGCGACCGACTCGGCGTCTGTTTCGAGTTCGGCATGGAGAATGGCGTCGGGGTCGTTCTCTGTCTCGTCGGTTGCGACCAAAGCTTCAGACGCGTCTTCTTCTGGTTCGATTTCGACGGTCGCTTCTTCATGCGTCGCTTCCGTAGGTGTTTCTACGGTGTTTGTGTCTCCGAGTACTTCGCTTTCAGACTCGGCTTCAAGCGTTTCCTCGGAACCCTCTTCGTCGACGATCGCAGCGAGCTCGGCGTCTTCATCGGCAGGTTCAACCGCGGCCATCTCGATCGACTCAGTTTCTTCGACTTCGTCACTATTGTAGGCTTCCAGTTCGGTCGCGGACTCCAATTCTGGCTCGTCCTCCGTGAATGCCTCCTCGCCAGTGTTTGCAGTGGTCGTTGCGACGGTCGTATCCTCTTCCGTTTCGACGGGGTCAGCCGAGGTCTCTTCTTCAGTGACGGTTTCGATCGAGTCCGCGGCGATGACTGTCGTGTCATCAACCGGATCCTCAATCGGATCCTCTGGCAGCGTCTCGGCGTCGTCTGTGACGACTGCCTCTATTTCAGATGCGTTGGGGGTATCGTCCATGCCGGCGAGAAGGGAGGAAATCGCTGCTTCGGTGCCGCGGGCAATGCGGGCGGCCTCTTTGGTCATTGCCGCCACCACCGCGGTGTAGGATGTGCCGTCTTCCTGTTGGGAGGCCGCGATCTCGTCGGCGGTTGCACGCTCGAGCTCTTTGCCATCCTTGCTGGTAATGATGACCTCACCCGGATTTTCAGTCAGGGAGACGCTGTAGCCTTCGGTGGCATAGGCGATGTTGCCAGCATCATCTTCCGTCCAGTCCAATTTGCCGAGCTCTGTCATTTCTGCCAGGCGATCTATCAACTTTCGAGTTGAGGCGTGCAGCATTTATAAGTCCACCCTATTGGAGTTGCTAACGAAGCGTTAATACCCGTTCCGAGGGGCGCTTTGATAGGGGCAAAACGCGAAATTCTGATGAAATAACGGTTATATGGGCTTGTTTTTGCGAAACTTTCGGACGCCTGTACGAGCCACGATATCGCCGTGTTTGGATTGTCCAAATTTTGAGCAGTGTCGGGCTTTAGGAGCCTGTCCAGTCGCGCCGAGTTTCGGCAATATCCTGGACGAAATCCTTGACGGCGAAGTCGCCTGCATCGGCGAGGCCGGTGCGAAACCCCTGCACACTGCGATCCGGTGCGATGACCAGATAAGTTGGAGTCCAGCGAATGGTCAGGGAGGTGCGGATCGAAGCATCCTCGTCCATGACAGTCGGGAAGGACCAACCTTTTTCCTCGAACCATTCAGATACGGACTCATATCCCCGCAGCGCCCGATCGGCGTGCTCTTCATTTGGAGGGGTATGGATGGACATGAAGTCGACGTCCGGGTCCTGAGCCAGAGCCGTTGAGAGCGCCGCAGCAAAGAGCGCATCATTGCGGCTGTCATGGCACCAGATCCCCCAAACCTCAATCACGGTCCAGCGTCCCTCTAGATCCAAAGAGGAAAAAGCACTGCCATCGGTTCTCGTGCCGTCGAAAATCGGCAAAGGCTTGCCCAGGCCTTCATATGTATAAGGACGGCCATAATCGTCCCGCGGTACGTCCCCGCGGCTGAGATCAGCCGTATCGGGTATGCTATGACCCGGCCGGTAATAGTCCGTCGCGGACTCGCCGCCCGGGTCGTTGTGATCGTGGGCTTCCGCACACGCCGCGAAACCAAGAGCGAGAATAAAGACGCCGAAAATTCGCAGCATGAGTTCCGCCTATGCGTTAGATTAAGCGCCAGGAATGCGCAGGACCTGGCCCGGGTATATCTTGTCCGGATGCTTGAGCATCGGCGTGTTCGCGTCGAAAATATCTGGATAGCGCATGGCATCGCCATAGTATTTCTTCGCGATTTTCGACAATGAATCGCCGGACTTCACGGTGTGAAAAACGGAGTCGGCGGTTTTCGCTATCGATTTGACTTTCATCGAGTCATCGACCGCGCCTCTACCGCTGACATTGCCGGCGGCGAGGATCAGTCTTTCCTTGGTTGCGAGGTCCGGTACCTTGCCTTCCAGCTTCACTTGCTTGCCTTCGACTGAGACCTTGAAATCGGTGCCCAGCTCGTCATCCAGACCAAGATCCTCAACTTCTTTTCGGATCGCCTTTTCCGCCACTTTATTGCGGTCAGCAATGATCTCTTTGCCCTTGTTCATGGCAAATTTGAAAATGCCCATTTGTGTACTCCCCTTGATGGAACCCGTTCACTAAGCCGGAATCGCACTTTCGTGAAGGGGTTGCCGCGACGTCGTTGCACTTTACGTCAACGTCACCCCTAGTCGTGGCCTGCTCGCTTCAGTAGGGTGCGCTGCAACAAAGACCACTTACGGGAGTTTATCATCATGCGCGAAGCCGTCATTGTTTCCACCGCCCGCACAGGTTTGGCAAAAGCCGGCCGGGGTTCTCTCAACAACACACACGGCATCACCATGGCCGGACATGCCATCAAGCACGCCATGGCGCGGGCAGGCATTGAGCCAGAAGCCGTCGAAGACGTGTTTATGGGCTCCGCCCAACCAGAAGGTGCGACCGGTCACAATGTGGCCCGCAATGCAGCGCTCTGGGCCGGGTGCCCAAGCTCAACCTCTGGCGCCACGATCAATCGCTTTTGTTCGTCTGGCCTGCAGGCCATCGCCAATGCAGCTCAAACCGTTATCAATGAAGGCGCGCCGGTTGCCATTGGCGGCGGCGTTGAAAGCCTGTCGCTGGTCTCGCGCTCCGGCCATATGAACCTTCACCGCTACACCGAAGACGCATTGATGGCGAAATGGCCAGCGATCTGGATGACCATGATTGAAACAGCGGAAATCGTTGCCGATCGTTACAATGTCAGCCGCGAAGCGCAGGATGAGTATTCCGCCGAGTCTCAGCGCCGCACCGCTGAGTTCCAGCAAAAAGGCTATATGGCTGAAGAGATTGTACCGCTTGAGACCAAGATGATGCTCAAGAATAAGGAAACTGGTGAAATCACAGAGCAAGACGTCGTTTGCGATCGTGACGAGTGTAATCGTCCGGGCACGACCGCCGAAGCGTTGGCGGGTCTGCCGCCCGTCTTCTCCGGTGGTCAACAAGTCCAGGAAGGCAAATACATCACCGCGGGTAACGCCTCGCAATTGTCAGACGGTGCGGCTGCGGTCGTGGTTATGGAAGCTGAAGAAGCCGCGCGTCGGAACATTGAACCCCTCGGTCGTTTCATGGGCTTCAATGTTGGCGGTGTCGATCCAGACGAGATGGGTATCGGGCCAATCAAGGCTGTGCCACGCCTGCTCGAACGTCACGGCCTGAAAGTCGACGATATCGACCTCTGGGAACTGAACGAAGCATTCGCGTCACAGTGTTTGTATAGCCGCGACTTCCTCGGCATCGACCCTGAGAAGTACAACGTCAATGGTGGCTCAATCTCGATCGGCCACCCATTCGGCATGACTGGCGCACGTTGCACCGGCTCAATCCTGCTGGAGGGCCAGCGTCGCAAAGCCAAGTATGGTGTGGTCACCATGTGTATCGGCGGCGGCATGGGCGCAGCGGGTCTGTTTGAGTTCCTGCACTAATCGCAAACTTGATGTTTGAAAATTTGAGGTCCGCGACGATCGTCGCGGGCCTTTTTCAATTCATTCTGGGCAGATAGACACTGCGATACAAATTGCCTTAACTCTCCGAATGCCGGAATTGAAAATTGAAGTAGATCGAAAGAGCGCGACTGAGGGTGCGATTATGATTGGTCTCATCACGGCGCTGTTTGCGTTCGGAGGGGCTTACTTGATTTTTTTCGACAAGTTTAAGGACGATCAACCCATCTGGGCTTGGCTGCTCTTTGGTGGAGTCATGGGATGGTTGTATGCCTCCCTGTTTGGGTCGACGTTGCGCCTTTGGCGACTTCGTAGTTTTGACGGGCCTATCTTGAAAATTACGGATCAGGGCATCGTAGATTACTGGTCCCATCCGAATTGCGTCCTGAACTGGTCCGACATCGAATATACAAAATGGAAAACCCCCCATATCTTTCCCGTTCTGGTATTTGTTCCGAAATCTAAAAGCCTTTCCTACAGATTGCGGTCATTGATTGGGCTTACCCTGTTTGAATATCCATCGACCTATCTCACCCTCCACGAGGCAGACATAGCGCAATTCGTACTCGGTCACGCGCCCGAGAACGTTTTACGGTGAGTTCGCTAGCGCGCATGCTTTTTCAAGAAGTCGCGCAGATCATCATACATGCCGGACTGATTGGCATATTCGCCAAAATTCCTGGCTTCGCTAAGCCATTCCCGGGTCGAGGATTTCACCTCATCAAACGCGTCTTCGAAATGTTCATTGGTGATCAAAGTCAGGTTTTCCGGACTGAGCGAGGAATCGAGTGCATAGTCCACTGCCGTTTCGACCAATGACTCCAAATCCGCGCCAGAGAAGCCCGTCGTGCGCTGCACCAGCGCGTCTAAATCTAGCATGTCGGAGACCGGGCGGCCGTCGAGCAAGCGCCTTATAATGAACGCACGCGCGATCTTATCCGGCGGTGGCACAAAGAGCGTGCGGTCGAACCGCCCCGGTCGGCGGAACGCGGAGTCCAGGGACCATGGCAAATTGGTCGCGCCGAGAATCAGGAAGCCTTAATTGCGATCGCTGTCCCATTCGGACAGAAGGAACGAAACAACAGAATTGACCTTATAATACGAGTCGAACTGGCGGCG
>CALFRH010000549.1 GCA_937919225.1 uncultured Parvularcula sp. | reverse complement strand
CAGGATCGCCACTTGCACTTCAGGGGAACCGGTATCGCCATCTTTGGTGGCATACTCAGTCATCAGCTCGGCCTTGCGAGCGTGGGAAATAGACATCTTTTATCCTTCGCGGTGCCGAAATCAATCACTCCGCCGGGGCACCGTCCAGCGGAAGCCGGGGCTATAAAGACCCAAAGCGGGCCGCGCAAGTCTCAACTTGACGTCTCCTCGTCCCTGGTCTATCGCCCGCGCTCTCCAAAAACCAAGGCGCGCAAGACCTTGGGGTGAAAAAGGCGGCTGGCGGGCTCTCCGACTGGCGACAGCGAAAGGCAGAATCTATGTACGCAGTGGTGAAAACCGGCGGCAAACAGTTTCGTGTAGCAGCGAACGACGTCATCAAAGTTGAAAAATTGACCGGCGATGCGGGGGACATTGTGACCCTCGATCAGGTTCTCATGGTGGGCGGCGACGGCGACGCGCAGGTGGGGGCTCCCCTCCTCGACGGCGCTTCAGTGGCCGCGGAGATCCTGGAGCAGGCGCGCGACAAAAAGATTGTCGTCTTCAAAAAGCGTCGGCGTCAGAATTACCGCCGGAAAAAGGGCCATCGCCAGCCAATGACGGTGCTGAAGGTCCGTGAGATCCTCACTGGCGGTGCAAAGCCCAGTGTGAAGGCATCCGCAAAGCCTGCGCCGAAGAAAGAAGCGGCTCCCGCTGCAGCTGAGGGCGTCAAGGACGATGTCTCTCTTATTGGCGGCGTCGGCCCCAAGCTGAAAGAGAAGCTCGCCGGTGTTGGTATTGAAAGCTTAAAACCTATCGCCGAAATGAGCGATGAGACCAAAGCGAAATTGGATGAGGTGGGCTTGCTTTCCCGCTCTGAAACCGAAGAATGGGCCGAACAGGCAAAAGAGCTTTTGGCCGGTAAACCGCCTCGGGCGAAAACCGACCAAGCTGCAGCGAAAAAGGACGACTAACCCATGGCACATAAAAAAGCAGGCGGCTCGTCCCGTAACGGTCGCGACTCAGCTGGACGTCGCCTTGGCGTCAAAAAATATGGCGGCGAGCATGTCATCCCTGGCAATATCATTGTGCGTCAGCGCGGCACGAAAATCTTCGCCGGCGACAATGTCGGCATGGGCAAGGATCACACCATCTTCGCCAAGGTCGAAGGGCACGTCACCTTCCGCACCACAAAAGAAGATCGCAAGATTGTCAGTGTCGCTCCCCTTGAGGCGGCTGAATAAGGTCCGTTCACCCGACTATTTATGTGAAAGAGGGCCCGAGCGGCCCTCTTTTTTGTTTAGCCCTTAGGAAATGACCAACCGTCATGCCCCATAGTTTGCGAACAGAGCGTCTATTGCTTCGCCCCCCCACGGTGCGGGACGGGGCTGCGCTGGCGCGTGCCGTGAATGACCGGGCCGTGTTGCGCAATACCGGCACCTGGTCTTATCCAGCGAGTGCGGAATATGCCCGGTTTCGGATCGCGAGCGCATCGGGGTTTATCCCGTCCGTGCACCAGAGTTTTTTGGTGATCCATGGGACCGAAGTGATTGGTCAATGCGGCGTGGGACAGCGCGAGGGGGAGGGGTTCGAGATTGGCTACATGATTGGTCGCGCCTGGTGGGGCCAAGGCTTCATGACCGAGGCGGTGAGGGCCCTCTGCGCCCATACGTTCCGCACCATGCCGGCCAAGTCTCTTTGGGGCGGGGTGTTTGATGATAATCCGGCTTCGAAACGAGTGCTGGAGAAGTTGGGTTTTGCCTATCGGGGGCCATCGGCACCTGTATGGTCTATTGTCCGAGGGCGGTCTGATCCGGGATCGGACTATGAACTCATCCGCGAAAGGTTTCGACCATGAAGTTTCTTGACCGCGCCCGTATCTACATCACGTCCGGCGCTGGTGGTGACGGTTGCCTCTCCTTCCGGCGGGAAAAATATGTCGAATTTGGCGGCCCTGATGGGGGCGATGGCGGTCGTGGTGGTCACGTATTTGCCGAGGCGGTGGATAACCTCAATACCCTGATCGATTATCGCTACCAGCAGCATTTCAAGGCGCCGCGCGGCACGAATGGGATGGGCAAGATGCGCACCGGCGGCGCGGGCGATGACATTGTCATCAAAGTGCCGACGGGGACCCAAATCTTTGAAGAGGATGAAGACACCCTGATTGCGGACTTGGACGTTTCCGGTGCCCGGGTCCTTTTGGCCAAGGGGGGCAATGGCGGCTTTGGGAATGCGCGGTTTAAAACGTCAAAGAACCAGGCGCCGCGCCGGGCGAACCCGGGGCAATTGCCGGAGGAGCGGACCGTCTGGCTGCGGCTGAAGCTCATCGCGGATATTGGCCTTCTCGGCATGCCCAACGCTGGCAAATCGACCTTTCTCGGCGCCGTCTCGGCGGCGAAGCCCAAAATCGCTGATTATCCGTTTACTACTCTTCACCCTCAATTGGGGGTCGTGCGTCTGGGGCCGGGACGCAGTTTCACCCTCGCTGATATTCCCGGCATCATCGAAGGCGCCCATGAGGGCGCGGGGATTGGCGACCGGTTCCTAGGCCATGTGGAGCGTTGTGCCGCCCTATTGCACCTGGTGGACGGCACCCAAGAGGATGTAGCGCGGGCGTATCAGCCGATTCGTCGGGAGGTTTCTCTTTATGCCGAAGAATTAGGCAATCGCCCGGAACTCGTGGCCCTCAATAAAATTGATGCCCTCACGGATGATGAGATGGCGGCAAAAGAAAAAGAGCTGGAGGCTGCGGTGGGTGGTCCTGTGCACCTTCTTTCCGGCGCGACGGGGCAGGGGCTCCAACCTCTCCTTCACAAGATGATGGATATGGTCGCCGCCAAGCGTAAGGCGGACGTCGAGGAGGCGGCGCGGCTTGAGCGCGGTGAAGAGGAAGACCAGGGCTGGCGGCCCTAGGGGGCATTTTGATGCTCCGCGATGGCGTCGTGGTGTTGAACTCGGTAGACTTTCTCGCCGCTGGTTCCCAAAAAAGAGTGTTCTGGTTCAACGACGTGTCCAATGAGTGAGCGCTAGGAGGAAAGAATGGAGCCCATTGATGTCTACTGGTCATTTCGGAGCCCCTATTCTTATCTTGTGACCCCCGATCTGGAGAGGCTAGCAGCCGACTACGATGTCGATGTGCGTATGCGCATCGTTCTGCCAACCGCGCTGAGAGCTAAGACAACACTCTTTGATGCATCAAACAAAAAGCCTGCATTCTATATTGTGAGGGATTGCATTCGCCGTGCTGAGTTCCTTGGTATGCCGATGAGTTTTCCGCCGCGACCCGACCCCATTGTCCAAAACTATGAGACATTCGAAGTAGCTGAAGAGCAACCTCTCATTATGCGATTGGTGAAGCTGGGGGTTGAGGCCCAACGACGGGGGAAGGGCGTTGCATTCGCCAAAGAGGTCTCCCATCTCATCTGCGGCGGAACGGAAGGGTGGGACGAGGGCGATCACCTCCAAAAAGCGACCCTCGCCGCGGGCTTAGACCCGGCCGATATGGATAAGGCGATTGAAGGGGGCGATCATTTAGAAGAGGTCGAACGAAACCATCAGGGTTTGGACGATGCCGGTCACTGGGGCGTCCCCACTATGGTCGTCCGCGGTGAGCCCTTTTTCGGCCAAGACCGGATCGACACGCTGAGATGGCGGCTTGATCAGTATGGGTTGCGCCGAGATTGATCGCGCATGTGCTAACTACGTTTCAGGGCTAGTCGAGCTTTGCATCCGAAGCAGGCGGGGGTAGGGGTAGGTACCAGGGGCTGCAGTATGTGGTGCTCTAGCACGAGAGATGGTACTGTCTATGCCATAGGGGTGCCATGGCCAGAATCAGCAATCGCGATGAATTTAAGAATTGGTTGAAAGTTCAGCCGAGGGATGTGGCCGTCGCCGTGGCGGTGCGATCTGCCCTGCGGGTGGTGCCGATCTGGGCGCCGATCATCGAAATCGACAATGGTCCCCAGCATCTTTTAAGCCTGTTCCGCGCTCTCCGATTGAGTAGCTTTGACAGCCCTCGTAAGGTCTCGCTGCAGACCAACGCCAACGCCAACGCCTACGCCGCCGCCAACGCCGCCGCCAACGCCGCCGCCTACGCTGCCGCCGCCAACGCCGACAACGCCGCCTACGCTGCCTGGGGGGCGATTGAAGCCGATGCGCACGATCTTGAAGAAGGAGAAAAGGTTTCGATCCTTTTGGGGCGGCCGCTGTGGCCAGGGGGGCACCCGGCTGGTCGAATACCGCATGGGCCGCGTTTCGTGAGGTGCTTTTGGCGCCCGATCGCGCCGGTGAGCATTGGCCAGTCTGGGTCGATTGGTACGAAGATCGCCTTGCGGGCCTGTCTCACAATCGCGATCTTGAACAGGATATCACTGAGATAGAAGAAGGCCTGTGGGAGGAGGGTCCAGCGGTCGTTAATCCGCGTATTGCGGGACTGATCCAGAGTTACGCTGCCAAGGCGCCAGCGAGCCCGTCCGTGGCGCTGGATGACGAGGCGGCATCGACCTTACCGTCTATCCACACATTTTACACGCTGGGCGATGGGAGGTGGGCAGCCCGACCGGCAGCGGTCGATGAAACGGTTGATGCAAATACGGAGCAGATTTACCAGCATCTCAAAAATCTCTGCGCTGATTTAGTTGGGCGATTGTCCGCATCGGGTAATGTCGCCCCCGACCCGCTATTGGTAAGCTCTGTAAGCGGCCTTCTTGAGGCCCTTGGTGACGATGTGTCCAAGGTTCGGCCGGGGGAATTTATTTCCCACGGCGATATGCTCGACCTTTTGGCAAAAACATTTCAGCCGGGCAGTACGCACCACAACCTACCTGACATGACTTGTGTGCATTTGGCGGGGCTTGCCCAATCGATGGGGCGGTTGCGTGGGCTTCACCCCCAGATTAGCGCGCTCTATAACACCGCCCTCGCCAACAATATCGCCCAAGAAGATCTCGCCAGGGTGGCCGACACTGAACAAAAATTGGCTAACGCGCTGGCGGATCTACCGGAATTGGTCGACCCCTCTGTTCACCGCGCATTGTTGCAAAACCGGCCAGTGATCGAGCGATTGCTGGCCGACTATCAAGCTTCGTCTGATCCCAGTCAACGGGCGGATATCGCGGCAAAACTCGCCATCCAGTTGGCCCTCGCCGCGCAAGACCAAATCGCCTTGAGTGAAAATTTGATCCAAGCTGGGAAGGCTGCGAAGCGAAAAGGCGCGGTGGCTTCGTTTGCCAACGGCGCTGTTAAAGGGTTCGAGAAGCTGGGGGAGCGCGCCGTCACCATTGGTATTCCTGCGGGCATATTAATGATTGCGCACGTCCTTAACCCCCACATTGCCGCGATGGCGGCGACCGTGCTTGGATTTGACCGTATTACCGCAATTTTCGATCGCTGGATGTACGGATTTGACGACACCGATATTCCGTCGATGACTGACGTCTAAAAAGTCAAACCGTCTCAGGGCTGAACTGGCCTTTACTCCGGAAGCGGACGAGGTAGGTGGGCAGGATGGTTTCCATCGTCTCAGGCGTGATGCCGAAATCGTCAATGGTGCCAACGCCGTCCTCGCCAGAGATCCCCACAATATTATCGCGTTTCAGCAGCTTCACTTGATCAGCGGTGATGGGCGCCTGGACAAAGGGCAACATGCTAAGGGCATCGCCTATACTGCCCATGGCGCCTGCCGCAAAGAAAGGTAGCGGCAATAAAATCCGGTTACGGCCAATAATCCGCAGCATCATCTGCAAAAGCTCTTTGAAGGTCCGCACATCAGGGCCGCCAAGCTCGTAGGTTTTGCCGTCAAAGCCGGGCTCGGCGAGGGCCTTGGCCACACAGTCGGCCACGTCGTCCACATAGATGGGCTGGAACTTGGTTTTCCCGCCCCCGATCAGGGGAAGGGCCGGCGCGGTTTTTGCCATGGCGGCAAAGCGGTTAAAGAAATCGTCCTGGGGCCCAAAAATGATCGAGGGGCGGAGGATCGTCGCCTCGGGGCTGAACTCCCGAACCGCCGCTTCGCCCTCGCCCTTGGTGCGGGCATAATCGCTTTCGCTGGCCTCATCGGCCCCGATCGCGGAGACGTGAACCACATTGGTGATCCCTGCGGCGGTGGCGAGGTCGGCAACATTGCGGGCACCGGCGGCCTGGACGGTGTCAAACTTTTGCGCGCCGATGGGCGCCAAAATACCGACAAGGTTCACCACCGCATCGGCCCCCTCAAGGGCGGCGGCCACGGACGGCCGATAACGAATATTGGTCTGAACCAGTTCAATCTGACCCACAGCGCCAAGGGGGCGGAGGAATTGCGCGACATTGGGGCGACGCACCGCCGCCCGTACTCGCCAGCCTCTGTCCGCCAACTCTCGCACCACATGACGGCCCACAAAACCTGAGGCACCGAAGACCACTGCTGTTTTGCCCGCCACTTGATCCGTCGCTGTGTCCACCATGAGAGAGGGGTATCCTTTAGTTGGAAGTCGGCCTTTGCCGTACCGCGTTCGCCGGTTATCGCAAGCAGCGTCATTTGGGTAGGGGGGTTACTGCGGCTTTCAAGCCTTGGGCCTGCTTTAATAGGGCCGCTTGGTGCGGCATCGATTTTACTTGCCGGACGCAGGGCATGGCCCCATGTCCAGGCTCTTCATTTCGCCCATGCAACGGAAGGCTTGCCCATCTTGCTCCCCGCGGTTTCCACAACAGGCGTCGGTACTGCGCCCTGGCTCTTAGGGCCAGGGTTTGGCGCGGGGGCATGGGTACGCCTTACCGGTCCTGGTGAGGCGATCAGCCTCCCTCGCGATGCAGGCCCGGCTCAAATGGCTGGCATGCTGAAAGATGCGAGGGTCTTTGCGGCGGCGGTTCCCAAGGGCGGTGCGGTGGCGGGGTATATGGCTTACGAAATGGCAGCGGGACTTGAGGGAGGGATCGACTTTCCCCCGTCGCCGGACAGTTTACCGTTGATGGTGATGGCGCGGTTCGACCGTTCTGAGCGTCTTGGGGCGGTTCCGTTTTCCGATGGGCTGTGCCCAAAGGTTGCCGCTATTCCTCCTGATCCGCCGCGCGCCCTCTATGAAGACAGCGTCGCACGCGTCATCAATCATATTCTGAAGGGGGATATTTTCCAGGCCAATATCTCTCGTCGTCAGTTCGCCGCCTTTAAGGGCATGGCGGAGGATGTCGCATTGCCTCTATTCCGCCGCCTCTTGGCGGGCGGGGCAGCGCCCTATGCGGCTTTCCTCCCTCTTGAGGAGGGCGCTGTTCTCAGCAACTCCCCGGAACTTTTTTTGAAAGTTGAAGGGCGGCAGGTGACCGCAGAGCCCATTAAGGGCACCCGTCCCCGCGGTGACACACCGGTGGCGGATGAACGTTTAGCCAGTGAATTGGCCGCGGATGAGAAAGAGCGGGCAGAGAATATCATGATCACCGACCTGCTGCGCAATGATTTGGCAAAGGTCTGTGAGGATCACTCGATAGAGGAGCCGGTGATTTGTGCCGTACGCACCCTTCCCCATGTGCATCATCTCTACTCCCGCGTGTCCGGGCAGTTGCGAGAGGGGCTGGGGCCGATGGATGCGCTGCTGGCGGCCTTCCCGTGCGGCTCCATTACGGGCGCGCCGAAGCATGAGGCGATGCGGATTATCGCCCAGGAAGAGGGGGAGGGGCGCGGCCCTTATTGCGGCACGATTTTCTATATCCCCGATGAGGGTCCGGCCATTTTCTCCGTCCCCATCCGAACGGGCGTGTTAAGTCGGCAGGGCGATGGCTGTCGACTGGATGTGCGCAGCGGGGGCGGTGTGACCATCCTCTCCGATCCGTCCCGTGAATATGAGGAAACTGTCGACAAGGCTTATTCTTTCAGGGCCATGACGACATGATCCTTGTCATCGATAATTATGACAGCTTTGTGGAAACCCTCGCTCGATATGCGCGGGAGGCGGGGGCGACCACACGGGTTGTGCGGAATGACGCTCTATCGGTGGAGGACGCGCTGGCTCTTCGGCCGATGGCGATTATTTTATCGCCGGGGCCGGGCCGACCGCCGGAAGCTGGCATCTGCCTCGATCTTATTAACGCAGCGCCGTACATCCCGATTTTAGGCGTGTGCCTTGGGCACCAAGCCCTGGCCGAGGCCTATGGCGGCCAGACAATCCCGTCGCCGGAGCCGATGCACGGGCGCCCATCGCCTATCCGCCATGGGGGAGACGCTCTTTTTGATGGCGTGCCAAGTCCGTTCGAGGCGGGCCGCTATCACTCTCTTCTAGGGCAAGCGCCCGTGAGGGGACCGATAGAGACCATCGCTTGGGCGGAAAGCAATGAAATACCGATGGCATTTCGGCATCGGAACAATCCGCATTGGGGGGTGCAGTTCCATCCAGAAAGCTTACTTACCCCCCATGGTCGCAGGGTGCTTGAGAATTTTCTGGCCCAAGCCCTAAAGGGGGGCCCATGACGATTTGGTTGAATGGTAAGCTGCTGCCTGACACCGCGCCCGTGGTGGGGGCGTCCGACCGTGGCTTCCTGCTCGGGGATGGGCTGTTTGAAACCCTTAAGGTGATTGACCGGCGCCCTCTCTTCCTGACGGAGCATTTATGCCGTCTCGCGGTGGCCGCGCAGGAGATCGGTCTGCCGGTTGATCGGCCAGCCCTACGAGACGGGCTGGCGGCGCTGATCGAAGATGCGGCCGGTGAGGTGGGATCGGCTCGGATCACCATTTCCCGCGGCGCCGGCCCCAGGGGGCTTTCTCCCATCCCAGAGCGTGAGCAATCGCCCGTCGCTCTCATCACCATTGCGCCGCCGCCGGGCCCCTCCCTGCAAGGGGCTGGGGCGAGAAAGCCGGGGTCCCCCTCTGATCGCTTATTGATCGCGCCCTTTACCCGAGCGTCGGGCAGCTTGTCGGCGCGGATGAAGACATTGTCCTACACTGATAATCTTGCTGCCAAGGCCTGGGCTGAGAACGAGGCGGCTGCAGATGCGATTTTCTTGAACGAGCGGGGAGATGTAACGTCCACCACTATGGCCAACCTCTTTGTGGAGACGGGGGACGGGTTCCTCACGCCGCCGCTCTCAGCGGGTATCTTGCCGGGGATTGTCCGTGAGGTTCTCTTAAGGGAGGCGCCGCGCCATGGGGTCAAAATCGGCGTCAAACGGCTATCAATGGGGGATTTATGGTCGCGGCGGCTTTATCGCACCAATAGCCTTTTGGGGGTGAAGCCGGCGTGGCTTGATTATGGCCGGGGGGCCAGTGCGCCTGTGGATAAGGACGATGGGATCTTAAGTGCGCTTTACCGCAACGCCGAACGGGAGCAGGTGAGCGCTTCATGAGTTTTACGTTT
>CALFRH010000548.1 GCA_937919225.1 uncultured Parvularcula sp. | reverse complement strand
CGGTTTCGTCCTCATCGCTGCCATCATCATATGGTTAAATTGAATCCACGAGCTAGTCCGTTTCACTCAGACTATCGCTTTTCGTTCACTTGCGGCGAAGGCTGCGGGGCGGCGCTCCTCCTCAACTAAAAGAAGGTAGACACCTTACAGCGGCTTCGCGATTCCGAAGGAACGCGAAACGCTGTAGCCTTGGAAGTGCTTTAAGCTTGTGCGGCGGGGACTGCCGCGGGGGTCGTTACGGTCCCACTTGGTTTCGCCGTATCCGTCATTTCTTCGATAAGGCAAATAAGCCGACGCTTGAGCCGGGGCGAAAGCGTATTGGTGAGGGACAGGATCTCGAAATCATCCGATGAGAAATTAAGGCCGTCTTTTTGTCCCGTCCCGTCGGCGGGGGCCGCATCCCGAAGGGGGCCCGAGAAAAACTGTGCAACGGGCACATTCAAGACTTCTGAGAACTGATGCAGCCGGGAGACGGTGATTCGATTGGAGCCGTTTTCATACTTTTGGATCTGCTGAAGGGTCAGGCTCACACTCTCTCCCAGTTGTTTTTGGGTGAGGCCCCTTAGATTTCGAGCGTTCCTCAGATTTTGTCCGACCCGAATATCCACCTCCTTCGGGGGCGTTGCGGGCAGCTCCGCAGCGGGTTGATCGAGGTCGATTTTATCGGTGATTGCGCGGACAGTGGCCATATTTTTCTCCCGTAAGTGGCAACGACTCAATTACGGGTTGTGTACACTGCAGGATGCTACCGGTCAATAGCACAACTTTTGCGCGATACGCTCGTAAACCCCGTCATGCCTGCTGTTGAGGTGTGTCGTGAGGTGTAGCGAAAAGCCGCGTCAGCCGAGTATTTAACCAATTGTACACCTCACGCGCACAATTAACGTTTATGCTTATAATCATTGGATTAGTGGTGACTATCGCGATGGTGTTTGGCGGATACGTCATCGCCGGTGGAAAACTCGGGATCATTTTTAAATCCCTCCCCTATGAGATGATGATGATTGGGGGGGCGGCTCTTGGCGCCTTCCTTGTTGCGAATGATTTTGCGCGAATCAAACATGTGGGCGGCGACATGGTGGCGGCCCTTGCCGGCCCGAAGTGGAAAAAGCAGGACTACCAGGACCTTCTGTGCCTGATGCACGAGATGATCGTGATTTTCCGCGAAAGCCCCGTCGATATTGAGGCGCATATTGAGGACCCTGAGGGCAGCGCGCTGTTTTCGAAATACCCAAAGATCCAAGGTGACAAAGCCGCAGTTGATATTCTTTGCGACACCATCCGCTCCATGATGATGAACTTCGATGACGTTCATCAGGTGGAGGAGCTTTTAGAGAAACAGCTGGAAGCGCAAAAAGAGGCTAATCTGCACGGCGCCCACGCCTTATCGAATGTGGCGGACGCGCTGCCGGCTCTTGGGATTGTGGCGGCGGTGCTCGGGGTGATTAAGACCATGGCCTCGATTGATAAGCCGCCTGAAGTGCTGGGAAAGATGATTGGCGGCGCGCTTGTCGGTACCTTCCTCGGTGTGTTTCTGTCGTACGCGGTGTTTGGCCCGATTGCCGCCCGGGTGGAAGCCGTGCGGGAAGAAGAGCACGCCTTCTACGAACTTATTCGGGAAGTGTTGGTCTCTACCCTGCATAAACATGCCCCCAATATTTGTGTCGAGGTCGGCCGTCGTCACGTTCCCTCTGGGATGCGGCCATCCTTCAATGATCTTGAAGCCGCGATTAAGGGAGCTGCTGCTTAATGGATAATTCCGTTGCCCTCCTCGCCCGCCAATCAGGGCTTTTAAAAACCACACAGATCATTGCGAATAACATCGCAAATGCGTCAACCGCTGGATTTAAAGCGGAAGGGACAATTTTCTCAGAGTATGTCGCCGCTGCTGGGGCGGATAATCCTAGCCTCTCCATGGGGCATTTGGTGGCGCACAGTACGGATTTCTCCGCTGGCTCTATGAAAAAGACGGACGGTGTCTTTGACTTGGCCATTAATGGTCAAGGCTTCTTCAAAGTGAACACGCCCCAAGGACCCATGCTGACAAAAGCAGGTGCCTTTCGTCTTGATGCAGAGGGCCTCCTTGTGGATGCTATCGGGAATAATGTGGTCGATGAAGGTGGCTCTGCCGTGCAGATCCCGCCCGATGCCGTTACGGTTGCCGTCGCCATTGATGGAACCATCAGTGTTGATGGCGAACTTTTCGGCAATATCGGGGTGTTCGAACCGCAAGGTGATATGGATCGGGTGGGGAATAATTACTGGGTCTCGCTTGACGGAGACCAGCCCGTTGAGTTCCCCAGTGTTTTGCAAGGGTTCTTAGAACAATCAAATGTCTCCCCGGTGGCGGAGATGGCAAATCTTATCATGGCTCAACGCCTTTTCGACGCTGGGCAAACCGTCACTGAGCAGGAACATGAACGGCTCACCTCCCTCATCAATGCAATCAGACAGCAGGGCTAACCCATGGACGCACTGAAAACAGCCGCCACCGGCATGGCCGCCCAACAGACCCGCGTTGATGTCATCGCTAACAATATCGCCAACATGTCGACAACGGCCTACGCGCCGCGGTCAGCGGTGTTTGCGGATCTTATTTACCGTCAGG
>CALFRH010000547.1 GCA_937919225.1 uncultured Parvularcula sp. | reverse complement strand
TTCAGGATCGCGGGCTTCTGGCGGATTTGGCGGACGATAAAGTCGCCGCTGAGATTCTGCGGTTGGAAGAGGACGGCTGGGCTTGGATTACGAAGGTCGACTATTTCTACGAGTGGGAGCACGCCAAAAACCATGATCAGCTCGATCCGGCTGAGACCGATTTGGATGATGCCACGATAGAGAAAATTGCCGCTATCGAGGAGCAGATTGGAACCCTCATGGCTGACGATGACAGCGATGAAAGTCTGATCGATGAATTGGAGGAAGAAGTTCTAGCCCTGAAAATGCTTGGGCAATTTAGCGTTGATCAAAAGGCAATGTCGGGCGGATGGATCACAATAGACCGCGATGGTAGCGGATTCAAATATCACCTTGGCTATGTTGAAAAAGCAGATGTTCCAAAAGCGAAGACAGCCGCCACAAAAGATGGCGCAGACATCCCAAAAGACCCCTATGGAAAAGGGCTAAGAGACGATCTTGCCTATATCCGGCGTAATGTCCTGCAATGTGAATTCATGCGATGCCCAGAGGTCGTTGCGGACCTGTTTCAATTCGAAATCATTCACGCCTTCCACAAAACATCGAGCGTTTTCGATATCAGTGTCAGGCACCCGCATGGGCGGCGGATCATTGGAGAAAATGGGCTGATGGGCGTTGTCAGCGGTATTGAAGAAAAGGAAGCCGAGATCGCGTCTTTGCCGCTTGATTGGATTGAAATTGAGGACCGAGCTGCAGGTTTCGATGCTTACAGAGCGCTTAGTCCCTATGACAAAACCCGGCTTTTGGCCTTTGTTGCAAGCCAAAGTGTCGAACCTGTTTTGTCTGGGGAAGATCAGCGCAATGCGAGCCTCGACCGTGCCGCGCAGATCATGCAGACAGACTATGCTGAGTATTGGACCCCAGATACCGACTTCTTTAACCGATTGCCAAAAGGCGAATTGTTGAAGATCGGACGCGAAACAGTCTCAGATGAATGGGCCGACAGCCGAGGTAAGTCCAAAAAGTCGGGACTAGTCGCAGCGCTCGGTAGAACTTTCAGCCCCGATGGTTCAACCGCACTGTCAGAGCAGGCCCGTGAGAGAGCGGCTTCTTGGACCCCTGCACCGCTCAAAGAGGGCACTCAAAACGAGATTGTGGAAGAGCAGGCCCCCTCACCTGCTTGACCTGCAATTGGGAAGAGCGCGGCAGCGCTCTTCCTGCTTTTTGGCTCAGGTTTTTCTTTCAACTATTAGGGCGGCTGCGAAATCGCGGACGCGTTTTCGATCTAAGGTTTCGAGGCCTATATACGACGATAGAAAGTTGAGATCTTGCCGTGTGATGTTTGGGGTAGCTGACGAGTCGCGCTCAAAAAAATAGCTGATGGGTTTGTCCAGGCATTTCGAGAATTGGCAAAGCGTTTCTGCGTTGATGCGGGCGTTGCCGCTCTCATATCGATAGAGATCGTCCAAACTAATGTTCATATCGCGGGCCAACGCCTCGGGCGTCAATTGTACCGCGTCTCGAGCTTCTTTGATCCGCAATCCGACTAATCGATCAACGATTGAATGGTCCATGGTTTCGCGTCCCCAGTCGATGAGGCAGGCGTTTTGCGAGTGAGCCGGATGTCGCTAGACCCCCCACCGCAATGAGGAGGCGGAGCTTTTAGGTTCGCACCCTGGACATGGCCACCACCATCCGGCCAAAACCGGGGGCGAACGCCATTAAGCGGGCCGGTAGGCCACGCAGTGGGTTTGAAGGGACTAGCGACTTCCCTCGCAGGAGCACCTGCATGCGAGCTATATCTTCTGGTTCGATGAGGAACGCAAGATGGTGGATTAGAGCGAGGCGACGAGCTGAGCTCGTCGCCTCTTAAGGGCTAATCAGCCCAGGGGTAAATGGTCAGTTCTTCAACATTCTCCGCCTTGCCGACCGCGTTCACATTCAGCGTATTGCCTGCAATGTTGACCCGGATCGAGAGCATTCGGTTTTTCGCTTCCGAGGTCTTCCACCAAGCGGCGCCGATTTGGATGATGCGGCCTCTTGGGCTTTTGGCGGTAACGGTGAAATCTGGGTGCTTGTCAGCGGTTTTGTTTTTGTTTGGTTCGAGGGTGATATCAGCGTCTACCATCAGGTCTGCGATGAAGCCTTCATATGTATCATTAGCGGCGAGAAGTGTTCCTGTAATGCTCATGGCCTTGTTCCTTTCGTCTGGCGTTTGAGGCCCCTAAAAAGCCGGGCCGGGCGCGACGATCACCAACGCCCTGCGTCACCCCCCTGCGGGGTTGATCGGAGTAGCGCGCGGTTTGGCGCGGTTGCCTCAATCAATTGCCAGTCGTGGAAGGAATTTGGCTGTGAGCGTTGAACAGTCTCAGGTGCGCATTGGTAGACTCATCTGTCCATCCTATGTCGGAGCTGTTGAAAATCGCGCTTGGCTGATAAAACACATATGGTCAGCAACGAGTGTCGAGGATTTTTGAAATGGACGATTTCGATGCCCAGGAAGAATTGGATCAGCTAAAGGCTGAGCTGGCAGATCTCGGTACGTTTTTTTGGTCCAGACTTTTGGAAAGCGAAGAGCATACTTATACGATCGGCAATCGGACATATATCAGCCGTGCCGCGTATATCTTTATGCTCGAAACGATGCCTGACGACCAATTGGAAGACAAGTTCGTTGTCGAACAGGATAGCGGGGAGTCGATTGTCAAAAATGCAGACGAAATTGCATTCGGCAAAAAAGGTCGGCCTTTTACTGAGGAAGAGCGCCAAATTCGGATCCAACTAGAGCAGTTGCTGGTTCGAGAAGTTGGAGAGGCTGCAGATAATAAGCTTCGCGCATTCCTTAACAGCTTCCCGAACCGTGAAACCGACGATGATTTGATTTACGGCAAGTCTTAGCGCCGCGGTGGTGACTGTTATCCAACTGCGTAAGCCGATGCTGAAAGCCACAGAGACGTTCTAGTTTCATAGGCGACTATGATCATGATGTATTTGCACGAGTGCTTGGAGCGCTGCCGCGCTGCTTTCTCAGGCCGTGCCGGCCGGGGAAGGAGGCGCGCCGCCCTCCTTCCCTCCCAAGTAAAATAGACATGGCCGTGTCCTCGCCCTGACGGGCTGCGGGCCGCACCACCCAAGTCGATTTTCCTTGGCCCCTTCCTCCCGGCTGTTCGCCACGAAGGCAGAAGGGATAGC
>CALFRH010000546.1 GCA_937919225.1 uncultured Parvularcula sp. | reverse complement strand
GAGCAAATTCCGTTCTCAGTGAATCAATAGCTTAGGTGAAAATCAAGCGCTCAATCCGAGAATATGGTAATGATATCAATAGGGAAGCCTTTTGATATGAGATCTTCTCCCCCGACAAAACAGCGTTTCACTTGGATGCGTCCAGAGTACTTAGCGATCGGCGCATTTTATACCTACCTCCTGCTCCAAGACCGAGTCATTGGAACGCTGCCTCAAACGCTGATTGTCCTTATCGGCAGTGCTGTCGGTATCAAGCTGAGCTTTGTTGTAATCAGGGTCATATGCCGGTTTGTAAGAAACACTGTACTGGACAAACCGGCTCACTCAAATCAGGCAATGAAAGTGTCACTTGGCTTGTTTGTCACGATTGCTGTTCTGGATTTAATCTGTCTCTCAATCGCGCTGACCTATCGCCACACAATAAGCCCTATGGTCGATACGGCGATGATTGGTTGGGTTATCCTAACTGCGCCGTTTGCTTTTGGAGCGTTTGTGAGTTTCTGGACGGAGTGGAACGAGGAACTGCTTAACAAACATCGGTAGCTGACAACTATGATTTAGAAGGAAGTAGATTACTAGGCGATGCACAACGAGCGACGATGACCGCTTTCGGCCCAGAGCGGACATTCAACAGCTGTAAATTCAATGGCGGCTTCGCGCCTCCAACTTGGACGTTCAACGCGTCAATATCTGTGCCCGAAAGCAGACATTCACTTGAGGCGCAGCAAATTCATAGGAGGGCGGAGTGTGTGAATTCGCTGCGCTCTGCACAAAAGTTCGCCCTGCGGACGAATCCGCAATCCCGTTTTGGGCTGCTAACGACTGCTCCTGAGACCGATTTAGTTCTGGCAACCGTCAAATCGCTATGAAGGTCCGGCTGCAGGTACGACGGGAAACCGCCCTTCGCTGAAAGACAATGTATGATCGATGTACTTGTGAGGGCGGATATCTAAAATCGCGAAATGGGCTAGTTTGTTACTTGGATAAGAGGGGTTAACATGCGTCCCAAGATTCCTTTGCGTCAATAAAACTGTCAAAAAACACGCTCTTACGATCAACCAATGAAATTGAACCATTCGTGTTTCGATCTGTCCAATAGTGACCGCTGACCTGGCTGGGCGGTCTACCGATTACTTTGTATTTGAAGCTTCCATAGTGAATTTCACTCACTCCAGATCTCAAGTGGATACTGGGGTCGCTCTGATACACGCCGTAGAGGTATGTGGTCCCGTCGGGCTGAGTGCTGAAGCTTGAAGCGACCAAAAAGGACTCGGCTTGCGCAGTCATCAATCTGATCGATAGCGAGCTAAATGACTGACGAATAACCGCAAAGCCATATACCACAGCAACAGGGTCTTTCGAATCTGGAATCCTGAAGGATGACCGGAGGGTAACCCGCCAGGTCCCGTTCAAATCTGGTCGGCTGATCAACTTCTGCACTGGCCACATTCTCCAGATAAATCGATCGAAAAGCCATAAACATGACGTAATTGCTGCAAGCGTTAGAGAGTACGGCTGCGCGTATTTCCACGTTAGTTCGATCCCCAGCACCCACAGGAATCCTCCCCAAACGACGATGGCGATGATAAGGAGTATTGAAACCGAGGTCCTATTGAGCAATGTGTTACCCATGCTTGAGTATTTAAAACAAACGTTGCTTCAGATACATCAAAGCCGCGAACTGTTCCACCCAGTTATCCTAGTGTTCGCAACTGGTCACGTCTCGGAGCTGGATTGCATACAGATGTCTAGAGAGCCGATGCCAAAAATCGGACAGCGTTTTAGCGCTGCGTTTGTCCATGAGTTGGAGAGTGCACTAAACGTTAATAAAAGAATCCATGATGGTGCAAAATTGATTCAAAGAGACCAGGACGACGATGATTACTACCTATCTGCATGGTCTTTGCGAATCGTGAGCCGGCATAATCCTCAGTTTTCGGAGCCGAACCTGGGTTCGGCACACAACAGTACTCTCTCGCTTTCGATAGCAACGGGTGTAGACGCATGCTGCGTTCTATCAACAACCAAAGTTGTTTTCTTCGTCGATGGTCGGGCTCAAACATTGAACGCGATCCAGCCGAGTCAAAACTAGCGATCCGAGCTATTCCAATACCTAACCATGGATGTAAGCGTCGTCCTAAAATCACTCCCGTTCCAACAGACGTTTGAACCGTCACGCACAAGGTAGTACCTCTCGTTCGCGCAAAGCAAATCTGGGACATGGCAACTCTCGAGCCATGAAAGAACATTCTCAATCGTTTGCTGGTGCGTCAAAACGAAATGTTCATTGGGCACGTTATAGAGCATGCCTTCTATAAAGTACGATGGAGCTACTCCTTCACCGATAAATCCATCATTGATCATTGATCTTCGCATGTTTTTAAGAACGCGAATATTTGGTTTGAACTTCGCATTCGTCGCTTTATGCATAGACGTACAGTTGCTCAGGTGCTGGTGCGGGTAGTTAACGATCTTGTCGCCTTCCGAGGTCCAAAAGCAGATCCCCTCGTGATAGCTCGGTCGACCACTGGCTGGATAGGAGTGGTAGTCGCGGTGTTGGACGCAAGCCAGTATGTCGGCATCCCGGCGACTATTGCCACCAGGTACTTTGATGGCCTTCTTGCCCGGCGCGACTGAGTTCCCGAAATTCGCTCGAAGCCATGCCAACACTTCTGCCTTGAAGTCTTCGAATGAGTAGTTAGCCGCAGACCAATTTGCGTCGTAGCGCGATTTCTCCTCTGGGTTGAGACCGTCGGTATCAGAGTAATACACCGATGTCAGGCATATCGCGACATCAACGTCACTCTCAGCCCAGACGTTTGTGTCGTTTCCATATGACCCCTGAAGAAAGACCTTGAAGTTTCGATTGGCATAAGGCGCTTGAGAACTTTCCAGAATAATCTTGATTGTTTGATAGGTTGCCGCCGACTGTTGCACTGAACCCTGATGTGACCATGTCTCAAGTTGATCTTCTGAAATCGCCATTACTATCCCTCATCCAAAAGTAGTCGGCGCACGTCTATTTCACGTCGCGCAAAAGACTCCACGCCACGCTGACGCAGAAGACTCAATTTCTTGGGGTCGTGCTCAAACATATCTGTCGCCATTTCTGGCTTGTCATAGGTGTCGCTAATCCGAACCGTTGGCACATTCGAATAGAGCAACCGCCTGAGCTGGTCCATCGAGGAAGTATTTACCTCGAGTGTCTTCTGAAGCAACTGAACCGGAAGGAAGCTGTTTATCCGTCGCGCGATAAAACCACGCTTTGGCTCCGGATAATGGCCGCAGCCCAAAGAAAGTAGGCGACAGTTCTCAGGAGCATGCCCGAGCGCAACTGTAGCATCGGCGAGCGCGTATAGTGCTGTGTTGTCAGCGCAATATCCGCCGTCGATCAAGTCAACGACGTCACCAGAAGTTGTCTCCAGCGATTTGATTTCAAAAAATGGGTACGCCGAGCAAGACGCCTCAATCGCGTCTGCTAACTTGCATCCGAATCCTGGGATAAAGGTGGCCCTACGTCCGTAAGCTTGGGTTTCCTTGCTTTTGAAAATCATTGGCGTCTCGAATTGCCACTTAGTCGCCACGATGCCGAGACCGGTCAGAACTGTATCGAACCCCGCGTCACCGAATACTGTCGCACCAGTCTCCCGCAGTCTTGCTGTCTTGGCCGCCTTGCCAGAGGCCTGCATAATCGGCGGGACATGCTCTTTGTACAATGCATGGATTTCATCGACGGAAAGACCCGTTGCAAGCAGCGCAGCGATAATGGAACCAGTACTGGTGCCGAAGATTAGATCGAAAGTCTCATGGATCGGACGAGGCAAAAGGGCTTCCACTTCGCGAAGGATACCGAGCGGATAAAAGCCCTTTGCACCCCCGCCATCCAAACTCAAAATTCGACAGATGTCACCGTGCATTACCGTCAGACCCTACATTATTAGACATAGTGGGATTGACCCAGGAGTTGTGCAAGAGGTTGCAGTCAATTTTTGGGATACCCCAGCCGTGTCGCTGGTTCGGGTCATCAGTCCACTTTGTATTGCGGACAATCGGATGATTTCGAGTCTGTATGGAATAGGTTCAATCACTCATGATGGATGGTGATGGATCGGTCGCCCTTTACGTATCAATTCTGTGAGTGAGTTTTAGTCTCGTGGTATTGGTGATGTCGTAATTGATCTCGTTTCCAGAGGGCCGCTTTTTTCTTTGCGGTATAAATACGAGATAGTCTCCTTACGGCCCCATTGTGGTCATTCATCGACGCCGCAGCGAATGTCAGCTCTCCGCCGTTTTTTGAAACCACTGCACCGGACCAAAAACTTCAAACGGATTCTGACACATCTGTCGATCCAACGAATCAATACTCATGCCGTTCTCGATACCAACCGTATGAAGCTCTGCTGGAGCGTTAAACCGGATAGGAAAAACACGCAGCCGACTTTTTGCCTTCGTCAAGCTCGCTGCCTTCCAGCGGTGTCTATAGGTTAATTTGTCCGCCGCTTAGATCTTTTCGCGATGCTCCTGAGTCGGCTATCTAACTCACAACCTTGCCTTATTCCGTCGGCCTGCGACTGGGCCCATCTGGGGCTGGCTCAGCGGTTACAACCTGTACCTTTTGCACCGGATCATTAGGGTCTAGCCCGGCATTACGCGCGTTGCGGCGCTGGTTCCATGTCGCCAAGTTTCCTTTGGCCTGGCCAATGCCTTGCTTGAGCGCTGCCCCTCCAGCAACCGCACCAACAAGGACATCCCGAGAGCCGTTGATCGGATCGCTTCGGCTGTCACCAAAGGATTGTGCGCCAGAACCCAACCACCTTAAAATGCCCTTCGGAACATCGTCGATCATTTTGAAACACATCAGCGCAATATTGTAGGTGAGGAAGGCAAAGATGAGGGTGTAGATGAACACCCCAAAAGCCCCTAAATCGTTCCCGGCAATTTCCTGCTGAGTGATCGTGGTCGCAGAATTGTAGAGCGTAGAGAAGAAATACATCGCCGCTCCAAAAATCACATATCCGCCAATCAATCCAAAGACGATCAAGGCAGGACGCAGCAGGATCATCAAAAGCAGTTGGTAGCCGCCGATTGCTGCCTGGCCGGGCATGCCGTCACCATCAATGCGCAAATGCGCCAAGGCCCACAGCGGCATGGCGACGATCGCCTCGAATATCTCCAGCACCCATGCAATCACAGCAAACACAAAATAGACAAACGGCATCAGCGGGATGATGTAGGCCAAAAAGACACCCGCAACGACCGCAATACCTGCGAGGATGAAAAACAACGACGCCAACGCGCCAGCCAGTTCGGCAACAGTGGACAGGACAGCTGCCGGGACGCGGCCCATACCAGGAATAACCCCGGCGACTTTGCC
>CALFRH010000545.1 GCA_937919225.1 uncultured Parvularcula sp. | reverse complement strand
GTGCACTTTGATGGCCGCGCGATCCGTGGACGCTGCATTAACTGCGATTTTGAATTTCCGGGGAAGAAAGGAAAATTCAGGATGGAATGTTGACCACTGCCGGATGATTTCGCACCAGACACGAGGGTCTTCAATTTCCTCTGCCGTCGCGCCCGCAAAAGGGTCCGTCGTCACATTTCGGATGCAGTTCCCTGACGTCTGGATGGCGTGCATCTCCACATCCGCCAACCGCTGAAGAATGTCGGGGACATCCACCAGTTTGGGCCAGTTGAACTGTATATTCTGCCGCGTGGTGATGTGGCCGTAGCCCTTATCATAATCCCGGGCGATACCGGCGAGCACGCGCAATTGATCCGAAGACAGCGTACCGTAAGGGATCGCCACCCGCAGCATGTAGGCGTGCAGTTGCAGATAGACGCCATTCATCAGGCGCAGCGGTTTGAACTGGTCTTCCGTCAAGGCACCGCTTAACCGGCGAGCCACCTGGTCCCGAAACTCATCCACCCGCGCCTGGACCAGCGCTTTGTCATAGGTGTCATACTGATACACGGACTTTTTCCTCTTGGAACAGGTCTTGCGCCCCAGACTGACGACCAAATTGGGGGTGAATGGTGGGGCCCTGGTCCCGAATGGTTTCCCGCAAAAGCGCTCGGCCTGACGGTTGGAGACCATCGGCGCCAATCTCTACATCCATCAGATAAGGCCCCACTGAGTTGCCTTCGTCGGCGACCATTTTCGCAAGAAACGCCATGGCTTCATCGCCTTCCACCACGGCGGCGAGACTTAACTCTTCCGTCCACTCTGCATCTGGGGTTGCATAAATCACCACGCCGTCGAGAAGCCGGTTGGCGGTGACGACTTTCTCACCGGCATTGCGTCCTTTTTTGACACCGCCAGCACTAATTTTCTGAGGTTCTTTGCTCATGCTGCTAACGCTTCCTCTTTGATAAGATCCAATAGACCAGCGCCATCGGCCCGGGCCGCGACTTTTCCAATGATAAGCACCGCGGGTCCTTCAACCCCCGCCTCTGCCACGGCGGTACCAAGTTCTGATGACCGGGTGCGGATAATCCGCTGATCGGGCAGAGTGCCCTTTTCCACGATGGCGGCCGGCGTATTCGCGGGGAGCCCCGCGCGGGTGAGGTCAAACGCCACCTGTCGCGCACGGCCCACACCCATATAGATAACAATCGTATGCTGAAGACGGGCTAGCGCTTCCCAATCAATGTCTGGAGCACCGCCATTCCCACCTTGCGCGGTCACATAGGTCACCGCCTGGCTCAACCCCCGGTGGGTAAGCGGGATGGAAGAGGCCGCCGCGCATCCCGCCGCCGCCGTGATGCCGGGAATGACATCGGGCTTGAAGCCCGCGCTCAGCGCGGCATCCACCTCTTCGCCGCCGCGACCAAAAATGTACGGGTCACCGCCCTTAAGACGCACCACCCTTTTACCCGCCGCAGCGAGGCTCACCATCAGGGCCCCAATATCTTCCTGCGCCATAGAATGATCGGCTTTTTTCTTGCCCACATAGCGGCGCTCCGCATCCCGACGGACAAGGTCGAGGACCGCATCGGAGACGAGATTATCGTA
Source organism: uncultured Parvularcula sp. (assembly GCA_937919225.1). Classification (GTDB taxonomy): domain Bacteria; phylum Pseudomonadota; class Alphaproteobacteria; order Caulobacterales; family Parvularculaceae; genus Parvularcula. The sequence goes on along the minus strand of CALFRH010000545.1, from coordinate 16,425 downwards.
GAGCACCACGTCCGCTTCCTGCAGCACCCGGAGGGCTTTCAGCGTTAGAAGCTCAGGGTCACCTGGCCCAGCGCCAACAATATGGATGGTACCGGCCTGCAGTCCCCCCGTTTGAAGCGACGCGGCAAAGCCCGCCTCGGCCCCCGCCATGTCGCCATCATAAACCGCCTCCGCCACAGGGCCGCTGAAAAGCCGCTCCCAAAAGCCTCGTCGCCCATCGGGCGTGATGGCCTCGGCCACACGACCTCGACGCTCTCGCGCGAAGGACACAAGCTCCCCCATCCGGATGGGCAGGAGGCTTTCAATCCGCTCCCGCAACCGCCGGCCCAAGACCGGCGCCGCGCCTCCGGTAGAAATGCCGATGGCGACGTCGCCCCGCTCCACGATGGAGGGGATCACCACGTCGCAAAGGGCCGGCTGGTCCACAACATTGACCGGCACGCCGTGCGCCTTGGTGAGGTACGCAATGCGCTCATCCTCTTCGGCGTCATCGGTGGCGGCCACCACCAATGCCGGGCGCGGGTCAAAATCGACCGCCTCCAAGGGCCGGGTATGGAGCCGGGCAAAGCGCCAAACTCTTTTTCAATCAATGATCCTTTTGAAGCCGAAAAGACTTCCAGGTTGGGGTGCGCCTTGGCCAGGAGGCGCGCCTTGCGCACGGCCAGCTCACCATCGCCCACAATAAAGACCGGTCGGTCCCTCACATCGAAAAAAGCGGGAAAGTACCGCATGGTTCTTGCCTTCAGAAATTCTAAACAGTAATCAGTGATCCAGTAGATGGCGGCGTGGCCCAAAGGATGCAAACGAGACTTCCTGCCCTCGCCTTATAGATTAGCTAAAGGGTCATGAGACGCCCTAAGCCAACCCTTGGAGTGGATGATGCGACGCCTACCCCCGCTCAACGCCCTTCGCGCCTTTGAAGCCGCTGCCCGGCACTTGTCTTTCACGAAGGCGGCCGATGAGCTGTCGGTGACCCCCGGCGCCATCAGTCAGCAGGTAAAACTGTTGGAGGACACGGTGGGCGTCCCGCTTTTTCGTCGAGATCCCAAGGGCTTAAGCCTCACTGAAGCGGGCAATGCGGCCCTGCCATCTCTCCGGGATGGTTTTGACAGGCTCCATGCCGCATCGCGTCTCATGACCCAGGAACGGGGCGCCGGACGGATCACGGTAAGCGTCGCGCCCTCCTTTGCGTCCAAATGGCTCGTCCCCCGCCTCGATGCCTTTCAGGAAATCTATCCCGATATCGATGTCTATGTGCACGCCGACACCGATGTGGTGGATTTTGCCGTAGACGATGTAGACCTCGCCATCCGCTATGGCCGGGGACAATATGGGGACCTTACCGCCACCCTTCTCATGCGGGAGCGGATTGTGCCGGTCTGCGCACCGGGTCTCCTCACCGGGGAACATCCGCTGAAAGAGGTGGACGACCTCGCCCACCACACCCTTCTGCATGATGGCGGTCACGATAATGAAATTGCCACCTGGGCCATGTGGCTGCGCGCGGCGGGCAGTCAGGTGGACGGCACGAGGGGACCTCGCTTTAACCAATCAAGCCTCGTGATCGAAGCCGCCGTGGCCGCCCGCGGCGTCGCCCTCGCTAAATTCGCTCTCGCCGAAGCGGACCTTGAAGCCGCGCGGCTTGTGATCCCCTTTGACCTCACCACGCCCACGGACTTTGCCTATTGGGTGGTTCACCCAGAGGCCAAAGCCGCACTACCGGAGGTAAAGGCCTTCAAAGATTGGCTAGTGGCGGAAGCCGGAAGCGTGGATACCGCAGCGTAACGCCTATTGTGCGGCAGCGACCTCTCCCTCCCCCCACTTCACATCTTGGCCGTAAAGGCTGACGGTGGAGAGGGACATTTTCGCCGACCCATCCACAGGTTTGCGGCTATAGACGATATACATCAGTGTACTATTCTCCTCGTCATAGACCCGTCGCACACCGATGGATTTAAAGACAAGGCTTTGGCGCTGAGTGAAGACGATTTCACCATCTTTCCCCCGATCAATATCGCCAACGCTGATAGGCCCCGTCTGGCGGCAAGCAATTGAGCTGTTGGAGGGGTCTTCAAACCAATTCCCCTTTTGGGCGCGATCCCAAAAGCCGCGGTCAAAATAGGTCATATGACAGGTCACGCCATCGACCTTTGGGTCCTTTAGCGCCTGTACCTTAATCTCATTCCCATAAAGATCGTTCTTGAACTCGCCCACCTCTTCGGCATCGCCGCGGCCACCACAAGCGGCAAGAAGAGGCAGGACACAAAGAACGGCGAGGCGGTGTAGGGTTTGTTTCATGAAGCGTATGTAAGCGGGAAGAAGCAGGATCGCTAGGGGTTAGGAGGGCTCTAACACTTGTTGTTCCCCACGGCCCAAAGGGTCCCGGGGGGTCTATCTTGCTGAGCGGTTGTCTTGAAGCCCATAGACCCCACGAACGCTAACGCGCCGCGGGGAACGCTAAGTGGGTCTACCCCCCATGCTCCACCGGCACGGTCTCCACTTTACCCAGCACATCCAGCGCAAAGGCATAAAGGTGCGCCCGTTCGTCCAAACGCTCAAAACGGGCTGCCGAGCCGCCATGGCCTGCGGTCATGTTCATCCGCAAGAGGTGCGGGCCGCCACTGGTTTCCTCCCGCAGACGCGCCACCCACTTTGCCGGCTCCCAATAGGTCACCCGGTAATCCGTAAGCCCGCCCGTGGCGAGGATCGGCGGGTAGGTCGCGCCCACCTTGATATTGTCGTAAGGAGAATAGCTGGCGATCCAACCATATTGCTCCGCACTGGTGATGGGGTTGCCCCACTCGTCCCATTCCGGTGGCGTGAGAGGCAAAGTATCATCAGAGATGGTGTTGATCACATCGACGAACGGTACCGCCGCCAGGACACCAGCGTATAAGTCCGGCTCAAGATTGACCGCCGCCCCCACAAGAAGCCCACCAGCGGACCCGCCATAGCTGACAATACGGCCCCCGGACGTATACCCCTTATCGATCAGCGCTTTGGCACTATCGTTGAAGTCGGTAAACGTATTATTCTTCTTATCGAGCTTTCCATCGAGATACCATTGCCGCCCCTTGGCGGACCCCCCTCGAATATGGGCCGTGGCAAAGATCACCCCGCGATCCACCATGGACAGGACCGACGTAGAGAAACTGTCGGGAATATAAATCCCGTAAGAGCCATAGCCATAGAGAAGCAACGGCGCGCTACCATCCAACGGTGTTTCTTTGAGGCGCAGGACCGTCACCGGGATGTCGGACCCATCCTGGGCTTTGGCCATCACCATATCCACCGCATAAAGATCGGCATTATGGCCTGAGGGCACCTCTTGGGTCTTCCGCAACACGCGCTCCCGCGTGCGCATATTATAGTCAAAGGTCTGTTCAGGCTGAGCGGGGGACTCAAAGGAAAAGCGCACCATCTCGGTGTCAAACTCGCCCCATCCGTCTAGGCCCAACGCATAGGCCGCCTCGTCAAAGGCAATGGCGTGTTCGTCCCCTTCATAAGTGCCCACCACAAGGCGAGGCAGCGCATCTTCCCGCTCCATCCGGGCGTGATAATCTTTAAAGGGAACAAATCCAGACAGGTACCGTCCCGATTGGTGGGGGATCCAATCCACCCAATTATCACGGGATGGTGCCTCCACCGGCGCGCGAACGACCTTGAAGTCCACGGCATCATCGGCATTCGTACGGATGTAGAAATGCTCCCCCCGGTGATCTACGTCATAGAGCTGGTCTTTCACCCGCGGTGCGACAAGCCGAGGGGCCGCCATGGGATCGCCCGTCGGAATGACATAGGCTTCAGACGTCACCCCATTGCCGATGCCAATGACAATAAACGCATCGGATGAGGTCTCCCCAATCCCCAAAAACATCGCATCGTCCGCCTCCTCATAGACAAGGCGATCAGTGGCGGGGTCCGTTCCCAAGACATGATGCTTGACCCGTTTGGGACGCTGATTATCGTCTCGCTCGACATAAAAGAAGCTCTTAGAATCCGCAGCCCACACTGCATCCCCATCGGTGGACGGAATGGTCTCTTCGAACTCTTCCCCATTCTCTGTCCGGCGAATGCGGATATCGTAATATTCCGAGCCCAGCCGGTCGACACTATAGGCAATGAGCGAATGGTCAGGGGAGGTGTCCACACCGCCAATGTCAAAGAAGTCCGCGCCCTCCCCCTCTTTATCGCCGTCAAAGAGAAGTTCCTCCGGCGCGCCCTCCCCCGTGCGACGGGCATAAATCGGATACTGTCCCCCCTCACGATAGCGAACATAATATTCGTAAGGCCCATCCCGCATTGGGACGGAGCTTTCGTCCTCCTTGATCCGTCCCCGCATCTCGGCGAAAAGGGTTTTGCGTAAGCCTTCCAAATGCGCCGTAGACTGTTCGTAATAGGCGACTTCCTCCTTCAAATAGTCACGAATGTCGGCCTTTAAGACATCGGGGTCCCGCAATACTGCCTGCCAATTATCATCCCGCAACCAACCATAATTATCCGTCCGCACCTGGCCGTGCTGGGTGATTTCCTCGGGTCGTTTCTCAGCACGAGGGGGTGTCAGTTCAGATTGGCGGGTGACAACCATGGGCGTGGGTTCCTTTGAAGGATGATTTTCGGATGGAGCATCAGCGCCGCAAGCGCTGACGGCGACAAGGGATAGGGCAAACAATATCAGCTTTTGCAACGGGTGCTCCTTCGGTCAATGGGGACGGGGTCCTATTGGTCAGACTGGGTTTGCGACGGGACAGGATCCATCTCTAGCAGATAAGGCGGCACTGACCGCTCATAACGCGTCTCATAGGGCGATATGGCATCACCACCAATCGTTACAACCGGCACGACCCGCGGCGCAACCGTGACGCCCCGCTCTTTGATCCGGCCGAATGCTGCTTTGGCCACATCCACATTGTCGAAAGTCACATCAGATCGGACGAGAACAGACCAAATTTCGTTATCCACTGGCATATTGTGATTACGCACCATGACCCGGCGCATTAGAGTATCTTCACTCTGCCGGACAAGGACGAATAAATCATCTTGTTTTGTTTCGGGGCGGAGGAGCAGCACCGGATTTTCAACAGTCGCCTGCGCAAGGCCAATGGCCCGTTCCGAGGCGGAGGCAGCCCGCGCCGAAAGGGGCGCTGCGTCAGTGGGAGTGGTGACGACACGGCCTTCCTGAACAGCCAGCGCCCAAGCGGACTGGCGTTCTTCTTCAACAAAACGATCGTCCCACCCATAGCGGGTGTCAGCCGCCAAGGCGGACCGAATTTGATCCCGGTTCCTTTCATCAGAGAAATTATCGTCGTCAGCGAATTGTTCCAACGCATCGCGGCCAGGCACGCCCAACTCAAACGCGAAGAGATTTATATCCTGAATGCTGATAATGTTCTCCGCAAGGACGCGGGCCGTCTGGGATTGTACCGTCCACCGTTCAGGCTGGAACAGCGGGGTCTGCAGATAAATGGCTGTGGCCATCACCACCCCGGCGAGCAGCACATTCCCCTGCCGGGCAATGCCCCATCGCCCGCCCATCCCAACCGCAAGGACGTAGCAAATAGTATAGAGGCCAAGGAGTGCGACGATGATGACCGCGATAATCCGGGCCGGGGTAAGCCCCTCCATCCCAAGGCGCAGCCATAAGCCATAGACGCTCAACGCCGCAAAAATCACGATCACAACGGCAATAATCCGTACCGACCAACGAAGCCAACTATTCTCAATATTGCCCTCGTCCCGCAGAACACCGTTGAGGAACACAACCCCCGCGATGGTTGCACTCGACAAAACGCCGACCGGGCTGACCTCGTCCCAAAGGCTGTCAATCCCTTGAATAAGGAGCGCTACGGAGAAAATCGCCGTCGCCACGGCATAGAAGGGCGCTAGAACAGACAGCAGGGCCAGGATGATGCCGCGCATCGCCAATACGACCCCCTCGCGTTGACGCACCACCGCGATGCCAAGAGCGCCCGCGGCATAAGTGAAGGGCATTGCGAACCATGCTTCTCGATATAGATCTGCAAGAGCGCTAATACCGATCACGTTGAACAAACCGCCAATCAGCAACAGGACGAGCCATGCGACCCCGACGAACAAGCCGGCGGTCACGACGATGACCGGTAAGCTCCACGCGAACTCGAAAAGGGAGGGATAATGGTTCGGCGCCTCACGACGCTCACGGACGGTTCGATAGAAGGGCAAAGCGATATAGGAGATGAGAACCGCTCCAACGCCACTGACAACCGCTGCGAACGGGCTAATGCCCCCATCACCCCCGGAGATGGTGTCTACTCGGCCCAGTTGTGAGAGATAGGCGAGAACCGCGATACCGCCTCCCAAAGCGAGGGCGAACAGCGCTGGCTCTAAGCGGCGCGCGCCGGTGGTGCTGAGAAAATAAGCAAGGGGCGTAGCGAACAGGAGGAGCGCAAGAGAAAACTGCAACGGCGCCGCCATGTCAGACGCCTCTACCAATGCCCACAAAGCCAAGCCCTGAAGGGCCCCGGGGACCGCGAAAAATAAAAGCCGTTCAAGCGGGCCGTCCGCCGCCCCATCAGTTCGCGCCATCATCATGCTCTCCTCCGTGCATAGGTGCCATCCTAACGGATTAGCCCGCCTGCGCCACCCACAGGGCAAAGCGTGCCCGACCGTCAAGAAAAGGGTGAACGAGCGCGCCAGGCGATCACATTGGATCGGAGAAAGTTGGCTCACGCGCGAAAAACGAAGACTCCGCAGCATCGGCGTGTTTCAATCAAAACGCCTGATGCTGTGGTGCAGAAATCCCGCAGAGAAAACGCAAAACCGCCGCGGGATCGCTCCCGCGGCGGCTGTTCCCTACAACTGAGCCCTTTAGAGGCCTTTTATAGCCTCCCCCTCAATTGGTTACGCCTTACTCGGCGGCGAACTGGTTCATTGTGTTGTCTTTGCCGCCGGCCTTAAGGGCCGCATCACCAGCAAAATACTCTTTGTGATCGTCACCAATGTCGGAGCCTGCCATATTCTGGTGCTTCACACAGGCGATGCTCTGGCGAATTTCTTCACGCTGAACATTTTTCACATAACCCAGCATCGCATCATCGCCGAAGTACCGCTTGGCGAGATTGTCCGTAGACAAGGCCGCGGTGTGATAGGTGGGTAGGGTGATGAGGTGGTGGAAGATGCCCGCCCGCTTGGACCCATCGGCCTGGAATGTCCGGATCTTTTCATCAGCAGCCGCGGACAGCTCAGTCCCATCATAGTCCACACTCATCAGCTTATCGCGATCATAGGCAGAGACGTCTTTGCCTTCCTCCGCCCAAGCATCATAAACCTGCTGGCGGAAGTTGAGCGTCCAGTTGAAGGAAGGTGAGTTATTATAGACGAGCTTCGCATTCGGAATCACATCGCGAATACGATCCACCATTTCCGCGATCTGCTCCACATGGGGTTTCTCGGTTTCAATCCAGAGAAGATCAGCCCCGTTCTGAAGCGACGTCACACAGTCGAGAACCACCCGGTCAACGCCTGTGCCTTGTTTGAACTGGAATAAATTGCTGGGCAGACGCTTTGGCCGCATCAGCTTGCCGTCCTGCTTGATCACAACATCAGATGGCGCCAACTCGTCGGCGGTGACTTCATCACAGTCGAGGAAGGCGTTGTACTGATCACCCAGATCGCCAGGCGTTTGACTGTAAGCGATTTGCTTGGTGAGGCCAGCGCCCAAGGAATCTGTCCGGGTGACCACGATGCCATCTTCCACACCGAGTTCGAGGAAGGCATAGCGGCAGGCACGAACCTTCGCGATAAAGTCCTCGTGCGGCACAGTCACCTTACCATCCTGGTGGCCACATTGCTTTTCGTCAGAAACCTGATTTTCAATTTGCAGTGCGCAGGCGCCCGCCTCGATCATTTTCTTTGCAAGCAAATAGGTCGCTTCAGCGTTCCCGAACCCAGCGTCAATGTCAGCAATAATCGGCACTACATGGGTTTGGTAATTATCGACAGCCCCCAGGAGTTCCGTTTCCTTTGCGGTATCGCCGGCGGCGCGGGCGTCATCGATCTCCCGGAACATCATGCCCAGCTCACGGGCATCCGCCTGGCGAAGGAAGGTGTACAACTCTTCAATAAGGGCCGGTACAGAGGTTTTCTCGTGCATGGACTGGTCCGGCAGGGGGCCAAACTCAGACCGGAGCGCCGCAACCATCCAACCGGAGAGGTAAAGATAGCGCCGTTTCGTGTCACCAAAGTGCTTTTTGATGGAGATCATCTTTTGCTGACCGATAAAGCCGTGCCAGCACCCCAAACTTTGAGTGTAGTTGGCGGGGTCAGCGTCATAAGCGGCCATATCCTCGCGCATGATCTTCGCGGTGTAGCGAGCAATGTCGAGACCGGTTTTGAACCGGTTTTGGGCGCGCATGCGGGCCACATTCTCTGCATTGATGCCGTCCCAGGTCCCATCATAGCTTTTGATGAGGTCGGTCATGGCGGTCATATCGGCAGTGTATGACATGAAGGGGAATCCTTTACTCTTTAGGGAAGCCCGCACGATCCCGCGGGCGTGAATAAGTGGCGGGAGAGAACCACAACTTTCTGAAGATTTCGCACCTGCACAAGTCAGAGTGTAAAACTTTACAATTGAGTTTTGTGCAATTGTCACTTTCTGTACAAACTCTTATAAGCTCCCTATGAGTAAGGACCGCACCATCTATATCGGGCCCCGCCTACGGCAGCTGCGGCGGCGCCTCGGCCTGACCCAGGCGGCCATGGCGACAGATCTCGATATCTCGCCGTCCTATGTGGCGCTCATTGAACGCAATCAGCGGCCGTTGACGGCGGACCTTCTCCTTCGCCTGGCCCAGACCTACCAGGTAAATGTGGGGGAGTTTGCGGGCGATGGCGGCGCTGAGGTCGGCGCCCGCGTTGGGGAGATTCTGCGTGACCCCCTGTTCGCCGATCTTGATCACGGGCCCACGGAGCCCGAGGAACTCGCAAACAGCCATCCCGGTATGGCCGAGGCCATGGTGCGCCTTTACACAGCCTATCGAGAGGGCCAATTATCATTGGCAGATCAAAGCGATACCGGCCATACCGCCAATCCGCTTGAGGAAACCCGGGCCTTTCTCACCGCCCGAAAGAACTACTTTCCGGTCCTTGATGAACAGGCCGAACGGCGCGCGCAAAAAATCTCTACCGTCGGCGGTATGGCCTCCTATTTGGAGGAAGCGCACCATTACCAAATCCGACGGGAACCCCCGGACGTGATGCATGGGGCTATTCGGCGCCTCGACCTTCATCGACGGGAACTCGCCCTGGATGACACCCTCGACGCTGCGGGGGAGAGTTTCCAAATCGCGCTCCAACTGGCTTATGCTGAGCTCAGCGATACCATCGACGCTGCCCTCAATGAGGGACAATTCACCCAGGAAGCCGCAGAACGGCTGACGCGACGCGCCCTTGCCAACTATGCGGCTGGCGCCATCCTCATGCCCTATGGCGCGTTTTTCAAGGAAGCGGAGGCCCGCGCCTATGATGTAGAGGCCCTGGGACGGCATTTTGGGGCGAGCTTTGAGCAAACCGCCCATCGGCTAACCACCCTTCAACGGCCGGGACAGTCCGGCATTCCCTTCTTTTTCATCCGCGTGGACGTGGCAGGGAACATCTCCAAGCGGTTCGACGGCGGCACCTTCCCTTTTGCGCGCCACGGGGGGTCCTGCCCCCTTTGGTCGTTGCATCATTGCTTTCGAACACCGCGAGAAGTGGTGACAGAAGTCCTTGAGCTACCAGATGGCGCTCGCTTTTTCTCCATCGCCCGAACGGTCACAGCCGGCGGCGGCGCTTTCGGTGCCGCAACAATCACTCGAGCGGCCGCATTGGGGTGCGCGATTGAGCATGCCGACCGCCTTATCTATAGCCGAGGACGGGATGATTTGGCCAACGGGCCAGCCACCCCCATTGGGGTCACTTGTCGCCTTTGCCATCGCGCCGATTGCACCGCCCGGGCCGAGCCGCCGATCGGACGCACCCTGCTCCCCGACGATTATCGACGACTTCAGGCTCCGTTTGGGTTTTCGGATGGGTAGACTGCTTAGCTGCCCTCAGGGTGAGGTCATCTCGAAGGACGGGGGCAAGCAAAAGTCAGAGTACTCTTGCTAGCAAGCTAGCAATCAATCTATCATGCTATAGATAGCAAATATTTTAAGATCTAGCATGCCAAAACAACTGAACATTCGATCTGACGAAGCTGTTGAAATTGTTGAAGCTATCCATGCTAGCACAGGAGAGTCCCGCAAAGATATCGTGGTGCAATCCTTAACGCAATTCCACGAGTCGGTGCTCAAGAAAAGGCAGGAACAAGAACCCGATTGGAGCGATATTTTCGGCTACGCCAAGGCTTTCGCTGCAACACTCCCGGACGGCGAAACGCCGCCAAAAGGCAAATCAAAGTGATTGTGGTGGACACATCGGTACTGGTATCCATCGCCCTGGGCGAACCAGAAGCCATCGCCTTTAAGCCGATTTTAGCCGCCTCTGAGGCCAAAATCGGCTGGCACAGCCTGCTCAAAGCCAAAATGGCATTGGCCAAACATAGTGATGCGTCCCCCGACACATTTTTAATGGCAATCACGCGGCAGCCCAACGTGCAAATGCTGGGCTTCACCGAAAAATTTTGGCCTCATGCCGCCATCGGTTTTGAGCGTTTTGGTAAGGGCCAACACAAAGCCAGCCTCAGCTACACCGACTGCATGACATACGCCCTGGCCACTGGGTTAGAAGCACCGCTTTTGTTCAAAAGTGATCGATTTGGTCAAACCGATGTGCGCGTGCATCAAGGATCGCTTGAGGGGTAATAAACTCGTCATCCTGCGCGCGTCCGCAGCACGAAGGGATGCGGCGCAGACGCGGGATCTTCGCGAAAACAGTGCAAAGGCCCTGGATCTGCGCAGCAGCATTTTATGCTGCGGCGCGTCCGGGGTGACAAAAAACCTTCTCCGTTATCTTTCTCCGATCCAATGTGATCGCCCAGCGCGCTACCCCCGCCCCTCGAACGGGTTGAGCTTCTTCAAAAAGTACTGAAGCCCGCCGCGATTTTCCTTGCGATCAAGTTCCGCCTGGCTGGTGAGGAAGGTGGTCTGAATCACATACCGCTCGCCAGCGAACGGCGGATGGCCGTGCCAGCTGGTCCCCGACCGGGCGAACGCAAAGACATTGCCCGCCACGGGAGAGACCTCCTCGGCATAATCTTCCATATCCTTGTCACCATTGAGTGCGCGGATGGCCCCGCCCTCCGCCGGATCCCATCCATCGTTCAAATAGATGAGCATGGTGCAAATCTTACTCTCACTATCATTGTGGATGCGCCCATCCCCCACTTTCGATAGCTTTCGCACTGTGATCATGCGGGGCTTGTCCACAAGATCGAGGCCCAGCTTTTCCGATAAAATCCGCGCCAGCTGCGGCGACTGAAGATCATGGATCAGCTCTTCAAAATGCCCCTGCACCTTCAGTTTCGACAGCGGCAGGTACCCTGTCTTGAATATGGGTGGATAATCAGCCCGGACAGAGGCCGCCTCGTCGTCACTCAACACCCCTGAGGCGACCATATAGGTGAAAGGAGCGGTGCGGGTCTCGCCCGCGGCAAGGGCATCGAAATTAAGCATAATTCGCTAATAGCGCGACCTTTCCGTTTCGTCACGCGCCCATTACGACCCTTGTTTCACAAGCCCAGGGCCTTGGCCGGCGCGGTGGGGGTTCTTAAGAGGGGTCATGGACACCCCCCTGCCCCCTATCAGCCTTGGTATTCTATCCTGGCGCGGGCATCACAGCCTTAGCCGGACGCTGCCCTCATACGCCAAAGAAAACCTGTTCTCTCTCGCGACCGAAACAATTCTTTTCCTCCCCGAGCCTGAGGACCGGACCATTGCCTCAGGCGAAGCACACGGCCTTAAAGTGCTGACCGCACCCAAAAATCTGGGGATCCTTGGCGGTTTTCGATGGATGGCAGAAACCCTCGAAAATGATCTCCTCCTTCTTCTTGAGGATGATGTTCCCTTGGTGGCTAACCAAGACGAGTCCCAGCGCCAACTGGCGATAAGTGCCCACGCCCTTCTGTCGGGCGATGTGGAAGTGGTGCGATTGCGGCATCGACGCTTCCCCGGCATGGGCCCACGATACAAAATCGTTGAAAAGCTTCACCGTTATTTCCCGCCACCAGGGGCACCAGCTGCCCAACGGCACCTCGCCGCCCTTCGCCGGGGTCTTCGCCCCGGTAAGGCGGCACGGTTGGCGGGGAATATTCTCTATGAAAATGCCGACCCCTTTGCCGACCCTTATGATTTGAGCGGCGCGGACCCAAGGCCGGCCCCCCTTCGGCCAGAGGCCCCTGACGCGATGTTCCCCCACTGGATCACCCATCGACCCGAAGGCTATTACCGGGTCAGTGCCGCCACCATGAACTGGTCGAACCAGTCCATTATGGTGCGCAAAGATTTTTTCCTTGAAAAAATCATCGCCTATGCCGCTGCACACCCAAGCCCCCGGCGGGTCAACGGGTTTCCCGACATAGAGAAAGAGCTGAACTGTGCCTACTGGCGCCGCTCGGGCTGGCATGTGGGCATGCCGCCGGGCCTCTTTAGCCATGAGCTGCCGGACCATGATGCCCTTGCACCAACGCCAGCTAAGCTGTCGTAGATGAATTAAAAGCTCCAATCGCGCCAATGCCCTGAAAAAGGCCGCCATGGAGGCGCCGGGCAGTCATCTCATTCATCCCGCCAAGCGCGAAGACCGGCAGCGGGAGTTGTGACGCCATCGCCGCCGCGCGGGCGGGGCCGAGCGAGGCAGCCCCCGGATGGCTGGCGGTTGGAAACACCGGCGACAGGAAGCAAAGATCAGCGCCCTTCATTGCACCGGTTAGCCCTTCGCCCAATGAATGGGTCGGTATACTTACCATATGCCCCAACCGGTCCTGCATCCGCCGGGGTGCATGGATCCCATCAGCGCCAGGCAGTCCCCCCCGCGCCATCAGGAAATAGTGCCCCTTCGCCTGAACAACCATTCGCACGCGATGGGCCAAAGCCTCTCGCTTTGCGGCAGCAAGACCATCATGGCGAAACACGATGGCGAGGGGCGGGAAATCCCCCATGGCCTTGGGCAAGGCGGCCACCAGTCCCTCAATATCCCCTTGGCGTCGGTCGTCGGTGAACAAGGTGAGAGCAAAGGGCAACGGGCAGGGGCGCGGGGAGGCCGCCCGTAGACGCCATGCCGCGGCCGACAGGGCCCTGACATTCGGTTGAAAATCCGCCATGGAAATACCCATGACAAAGATCGACATGATTGAGAACCTTGAGGCCGTAAAAGCCAGAATGGCCAAGGCCGCAGCGGAGGCAGAGCGCCCAGCGGACGCTGCATCCCTAACGGTGGTGAGCAAGACGTTCCCCGCCGACCGCATCGAACCGGTCCTCGCCGCAGGTCATCGCGCCTTTGGGGAAAACCGCGTGCAAGAGGCCCAGGGCAAATGGCCGGCGCTGAAAGAAACCTACCCCGACGCCCACCTCCACCTTATCGGCTCTCTCCAAACCAATAAGGCGGTTGACGCCGTCGCTCTTTTTGATGTGATCGAAGTGCTGGACCGGGAGAAGTTGGCCCGCGCGCTGGCCAAGGCGATGGACACCGCGGATCGCCGCCCAGATTTATTCGTGCAGGTCAATACCGGCGAAGAGGCGCAAAAGGGGGGCGTCCCCCCGGGCGAAGCCGTTACGTTCGCAAATTGGTGTAAAGATGAATTGAACCTCCCCGTGATCGGGATGATGGCCATCCCCCCAGCCGAAGATGTACCCGCCCCCCACTTTGCCCTGACGGCAAAGCTTGCTGCGGAAGCGGGCCTGCCCGAAGTCAGCATGGGGATGTCAGGCGATTATGACGTGGCTGTCCAAATGGGCGCCACCCATGTGCGCGTGGGGTCAGCGATTTTTGGCGCTAGGGGGTAGCTATAGATAGAACGGGAACTCGGGTGACAAGCGCTGCAACCTGATCCGCGTCTTCTTGCTTCCTTATCGATCAATATTATCTGATTAGATATTTGTGAATCTAAGGAATGCCTGAGTTGAACTTCTTGGAAGAAATTCCAGCATATGGATGGGCAGCGCTATTAACGCCAGCAATGATGTGGGCGTTATTCTTTCAGAGCAAAGCGCCAGTACCTACTGACCCAGATGGTTGGATACCAGTCAAAGCCACTCTGCCGTTACGACTACTGGGGGTCATAAGCACTACGCTTACCTTCCTATGGCTTTTTATTTCCATTGGAGTGCTGTTCGTCGAGCGAAATCTCGCGACTTTCATAGCAGTCGCTATGATCACGCCGCCGTTGGTGGTATTGTCTCTCTATACATCATATTGGACACTTTTTATCCGAATACGCTTCAATGACGCAGGCCTTGAGCACCACGGAATACGGAAAAAACTCTTTCTATCTTGGAGCGAAGTTATTGAGGTAAAGGATACCGTCCTCTTTGGGACACTTACCGTTACCCGCGACAAGAAGCTCCCCACCCCAAAGTTCTTTAGGGGTTTTCCGCAGCTAACCAATCAAGCTCGAAAGAATGGGATTCCAGTTGATAACAACGTCTACCGAGCGTGACGTCATCACAGACGTTCTGTTCGAATCCATAACTTTCGCAAAAGAGTAAGCACACTCTACTCCGCCACTTTATCCGTCCACTCACGATGTTCCTGATCAAGCTCATAGGCCGCCATGGCGGCAAGGCTCGTAATATCCGCCACATTGACCCCGGTTTGGACAATCTGCACCGGCCGCGACAGGCCGATAAGAACGGGGCCGAGGACCGTCGCGCCACCAATCTCGCTCATCAGCTTTGTCGCAATCCCGCCTGAGTGAAGGCCCGGGACGATCAACACATTGGCGGGACCCGTCAGCCGGGCGAAGGGATAAAGGTCCGTCAACCGCTCATGATTAAGCGCCATGCGGGGGGTCATCTCCCCCTCATACTCAAAGTCCGCCTTTGGCGTAGACTGATCAAGCAGGCGGACGGCCCCCTTGATCCGTTGGTTATTCTCAGAGTCTGGATTGCCGAAATTCGAATGACTAAGGAACGCCACCCGCGGCGTGAAACCCATTTGCCGTACCGCGTGGGCGGTTTGGATCGCAATATTGGCGAGTTCCTCAGACGTCGGTAATTCCGCATTTGTTGTGTCCGCCATAAAGACCGTCCGGCCCTTGGCCAGCATGACCGAGACGCCAATCACCCGCTCCCCAGGTCGCGGATCGAGCGCCAAGCGGATGCCTTCAAGCGCCACATTGTAGTGACGGGTGACGCCGGTCACCATACCGTCCGCATGGCCATGGGCCAGCATACAGGCGGCGAAAACGTTGCGGTCCTGGTTCACAAGCCGTCGGCAATCTCGCAGTAGGTACCCTTCCCGCTGCAACCGACCGTGCAAATACTCCGTATAGGTGGGTGTATTAGAAGAGTGCCTTGCGTTCCAAACCTCCACATTATGGGTTTTGGACAGGCCAAGCCGCTGCATCTCCCGCTGGACCTTATCATCCCGCCCGATGAGGATGGCTTGGCCAATCCCCTCCTGCTGGAATGCGTAAGCCGCGCGGATAACGCTCTCTTCCTCTCCTTCAGCAAACACGATACGCTTTGGGTTTTCCGCCCCCTTCAGCGTCGCATAGATTTTTTGCAGGAAGCCCGCGGAAGGATCGAGGCGCCCAGCGAGGCTCGCCTTATACCCATCCCAATCCTCAATCGGCTTCCGCGCCACACCCGTCTCACACGCTGCGCGCGCCACCGCGGGCGGAATGCGGGAGATAAGCCGCGGATCAAAGGGTGTAGGGATGATATAGCCCGGCCCATATTGCAGCCGCTTGCCAAAGGCGGCGGCCACTTCGTCCGGTACATCCTCCCGCGCCAGCTCAGCCAATGCACGGGCACAGGCCGCCTTCATCTCATCATTAATCGTCCGTGCCCGCACATCAAGGGCACCGCGGAAAATGTAAGGGAAACCAAGAACATTATTCACCTGGTTCGGATAGTCGGACCGTCCCGTCGCCATAATGGCGTCATCCCGAACCTCGGCCACCTCTTCGGGCGTGATCTCGGGGTTTGGGTTTGCCATCGCGAAAATGATGGGGTTCTTCGCCATCGAGGCCACCATCTCTTTAGTGATCGCCCCGGCCGCTGACAGGCCAACCGCCACATCCGCGCCTTCCATTGCCTCGGCGAGGGTACGTTTGTCCGTCTCCACCGCATGGGCGGAGCGCCATTGATCCATACCCTCCTCGCGGCCGACGTAAAGACAGCCTTTGCGGTCCGACAGGATCACATTCTCGTGGCGCACCCCAATGGTCTTCATGAGACCCACCACCGACAGGGCGGACGACCCCGCGCCAGAGACCGCGACCTTGATCTCATCAATAGACTTACCGGT
>CALFRH010000544.1 GCA_937919225.1 uncultured Parvularcula sp. | reverse complement strand
GCGCAGGGCGGCAACCTCGCCCGTTCCGCCGTGCTCGCAGCGGAATATGACCAGTCCGTGGGCGGTATGCTGATCAACCGCTTTTGCGCGTCCGGTCTTGAAGCGTGCAACACCGCAGCGGCAAAAGTCATGGCCGGTGCAGACTTTGTTGTTGGCGGCGGCGTTGAATGCATGAGCCGTGTGCAGATTGGCGATTCAGGGATGGAGTTGGCAACCGATCCTCTCCTCTCAATCCCCACATACTTCATTCCCCAAGGGGTGGCCGCGGACCTCGTTGCCACAAAGTATGGCTATAGCCGCGACGATCTCGACTCTTACGCCGTAGAAAGCCAGAAGCGGGCCAAAGCCGCCTGGGACGACAACCGGTTCGACAAATCGGTTGTTCCGGTAAAGGATGAAAACGGTCTTACCTATCTCGATCATGATGAGCTGATGCGCCCTGACACGGACATGCAGTCTTTAGGCTCCCTCGCCCCCTCCTTCGCGATGATGGGCGAAATGGCAGGCTTTAATCAGGTAGCGGTACAACGCTATCCCGAGCTTGAGAAAATTGATTACCGTCACCACGCCGGCAACTCCTCCGGCATTGTGGACGGCGCCGCGGCGGTCCTCATCGGTTCTGCCGAGGCCGGACAAAAATCAGGTCTCAAGCCCCGCGCGAAGTTCAAAACCTTCGCCACCATTGGGTCTGAACCCACCATCATGCTGACGGGCCCAGCCGATTCTGCTCGCCGGGCGCTTGATCGCGCAGGCATGGCGCCTACGGACATTGACCTTTACGAACTCAACGAAGCCTTCGCCTCGGTGGTCTTGCGCTTCATGGATGAACTCAATGTCGATCACGCTGACATGAATGTGAATGGCGGTGCCATCGCTATGGGCCACCCGCTGGGTGCCACTGGCGCGATGATTCTCGGCACCGTTGTCGATGAACTTGAGCGGACGGATAAAGAAACCGCTCTCGTCACCCTCTGTATCGGCGCCGGCATGGGCGTCGCCACCATTGTTGAACGCGTCTAACTTCGGGAGAGCATTAATGACACAATATGTAAAAGTCACCCGCGACGACGATATCGGGATCATCTCCTGGGACATCGACGGTCAGTCTACAAACACTCTTTCCGAAGGCTCTATGCTGGCCTTTTTCGAAGAGTGGGAAAAGCTAAACGCAGATGATGCCATTAAGGGTATCGTTGTTACCTCCGGCAAAAGCTCGTTCATCGTCGGCGCCGACATCGGCAAGCTGGAAGAGATGCAAGCCATGTCCGCTGAGGAAGTCTTCGCGCAAAACCAACGCCTGCACGAAACCTTCCGCACGATTGAGAAAGCCGCCAAGCCCACCGCCGTGGCGCTCAACGGCGACGCCCTTGGCGGCGGTGCGGAACTCGCGCTCACCTGCCGCTATCGGGTGATGGCGGACGACGCCAAGATGGGCTTCCCTGAGGTGATGATTGGTCTTCTGCCCGGTGCGGGCGGGACCCAACGCCTGCCGCGTCTGATGGGTGCGAAAGATTCCCTCGGCGTTCTGACAACTGGCAAAAACCTCCGCGCCGCAAAGGCGCTTGCGGCCGGTGTTGTCCACGAAGTTGTGCCTGCGGCCGACGTTGTGTCCGCCGCCAAGCAGGCGATCAAGGACGGCAAAGTCCCCGCCAAGGCCCCGTGGGACGAAAAAGGCTTCAAAGCCCCTGGTGAACAGCCTGGTACGGGCGAGTGGACACAAACCTTTGCAGGTGCAGGCGCCCTCCTCCGTAAGGAAACTAAAGGCAACTACCCAGCGCCGGCGCGGATCATGGCGTCGGTGTACCATGGCCTCCAGCTCCCCTTTGACAAAGCCCTCAGCTTCGAAGGGCGGCAGTTCACGACCCTGTTCCTGGGCAAGGTCAGCCGCGCGATGATCCGGACCCTGTGGTTCGGCCGGAACGCAGCGAACAAGCTCGAAAAACGCCCAGCGGGTGTGCCTAATACAGAGTTCACCAAGGTGGGCGTCATTGGCGCCGGCGTGATGGGCGCGGGCATCGCCTCTTGTACGGCCATGGCGGGCTGCGATTGCGTTCTCTTGGATATCTCCGAAGAGGCTGCCGCGAAAGGCCTTCAGCATGTCAAAGACTATGTTGGGCGTCAGGTGGCCAAAAAGCGAATGACCGCAGAAGAAGGTGAAGCTGTTGTCGCCCGCGTGCATCCGAGCACCAATTATGATGACCTCGCCGGCGCTCAGCTCACCATCGAAGCGGTGTTCGAGGATCGCGGCATTAAGGCCAAGGTCACCGCAGCAACAGAAGCGGCCACGGACGAGAACCACGTCTTTGGCACCAACACCTCCACCCTGCCCATCACCGGGCTGGCGGAAGCTGCTGAGCGGCCTGACAATTTTATCGGCATCCACTTCTTCTCCCCCGTGGAGAAAATGCCGCTGGTGGAAATCATCCGGGGAGAAAAAACCTCGGACAAAGCCGCCGCAGTCGCGATGGACTATGTGAAGCTCATCAAGAAGACACCCATCGTAGTGAACGATGCCCGCGGGTTCTACACATCCCGCGTCTTTGGGACGTACACCCGCGAAGCCTTTATGTTGTTGCTGGAAGGGGTGAACCCCTTCCTCATCGAAAATGCAGGCCGCGCCTCCGGCATGCCAATGGGGCCGCTGGAGCTCATCGACATGGTGGGCATCGACACGGGCCTGAAGATCATCGAAGCCACTATTAAAGAAGTGGGTGAGGCTGAGCTTATTGCCAAAGGTGAACCCTTGGAGGCCAAGCAGGTTCTCGACTGGATCGTCACCGAGTGTGAACGCCCCGGCCAAAAGGTCGGTAAAGGCTTTTACGACTATGACGGATCAAACAAGCGGGCAGACATGTGGCCTGAGGTCAGCAAGCGCTTCCCCGCGAAGGGTGAGCAACCCTCTGTACCGGATCTCGTCAAACGGTTCCTGCACGTTCAAACGGTCGAAACCCTTCGGTGCATGGAAGAAAATGTGGTCACCGCAGCCGACGACGCGGACATTGGGTCGATCTTCGGTTGGGGTTTTGCCCCCTGGACCGGCGGCGTTATTTCCTACGCCAACGATATCGGCTTACCGACCTTCCTGAAGGACTGTGAGGAGCTGGCGGCGGTTCATGGAGCAAGGTTTGAACCACCACAAATCCTCAAAGATATGGTGGCCAAAGGCGAGACTTTCTACCCTGCCCCTGCCGCCGCGATGAAAGTGGCCGCTGAGTAAATCAGCCGCCTACGAAAAAATAAGGAAGGGCGCTATACCGTTGGTGTGGCGCCCTTTTTCGTTTGTGAGTTTCTCTACTCCAAAAATGTCAGCAGCGGGAACCAACCGTTCATCGCACACAGGCCCCAAAGCCCCAAAAGCGAAAGAGCAGCAAAAGCGCCCCACACCTTCAGACCCCTTTGCTCCGTGGGCAGGCGGTAAACTGAGTAGGCTGCCACCACTGTCGCCACGGGGCCCAAAAGGCTAAGGGCAGCAATGGACAAGGATAGCCATGTCACCGTCCCCATGAGGATCATGGTTGCCCAATCCCCAAGCATCCCCGTCGCCACAAATAGAACCATCGTCAGGACGAATGCGCCGCCAGATAGGAGCAAACTCACCCGCACCCTCGATGCCACAGCGGCACTTTCCCTCCCCATTAAGCGGCGTACGCCGAATACACTCCCTACAAGAATGCTCACAAGACTAACAATGGCGCCACTTACAAAGATCACCAAAGGCGCTGTTGCCTCTGCGAAGCTGACTTTTTTAAACGTCATATTGTTTACGAAAACCGGGGCTCCGTCAGCCCCTTCGGCAATCACAGCGGTGGGGACATGGGCGCCTTTAGAGGCGAAAAGACCGCCTCCCCTCGGTTCAAAAATACGTGTTCCAATGAAGGGGTTTGGCGATTTGGCGATCAACATCCCTTCGTCACTACCAGACAAATGGGCCGGCCCCAAAATGCGGAACAACCAACTCCGCAACGGCATGATCTCAGAAAAAGGAATATACCACCCCGCCGCAGCAGCCAAATCGACCGGCGGCGTGTCCATTGTTATCGGCGCCGGGGTGGGCACATCACGGGTAAGGTAGGCTGCGATGAGATTGCGCAGCCGATGACTGGTTCCATCATCCGAATTCGCCATAACGACATAGCCGCCCCTCGCGGGCACCGAATACCCCATATGGGTGCGAAACCCTTCGGTGGACCCCCAGTGGCCTTGGAACAGATGCTCCCCCTCCATAAAGCCAAAATTGCCAAGCCCGTAGAAGCCTTTGACAGCCCCAACACGGGAAGCAGCCGTGGTCTCAGTCCGCTCCATCCGCTCCAGAGCCGCGGCGTCCACCAGTTTACCGCCATCAATCGCCCCGCGCTTCGCATAGACCCGAATAATCTGGGCAAGGTCCGTAGGCGTTGCGATAAGAGACCCTGAGGGTCGGATCAGCATGTCCCAGTGGGGCTGCTCCCCCTGCCCGCTGGGTCCATAGCTTTTCGAGAGGCGCTCGGCATCCACTTCTGCGCGGGTGAAGGTTGCATCCTGCATCCCCAGTGGGCCGAAGATCCGTGTCGCCACAAGGGCATCGAACGTCTCTCCCGTCACCTTTTCCATCGCGGCAGCGGCCACGGTATGGCCACCATTCGCGTAGGACCAATAATGCCCAGGTTCCCAGCGGACTTTTAGCTTTGGGGCCATTCGCTTAGCATAAGCCGTCGGGGAATAGCCCATCTCCGATGAAGCGTACTCATTGTAGGTCGACCCCTCGAGCCCCGCCGTGTGCTCGAGCAAATGGACGAGCCGAATCGGATGCTCCTCCGCATAAGGGTTGTGAGGGGTGATTGCCGGATCAATCTCCCGCAATGGCGTGTTGAGGTCCAGCCGCCCTTCCTCGGCGAGAATGAGCGCGAGCAGAGAAGTCACATTCTTCGACGTCGATCCCGCCTTGAAAAGCGTATCCTCTGTCACCGGAACGTCGTTCTTCACATCGGCAAAGCCATACCCCCTTGCGAATACAAGCTCACCATTCTCCACCACGGCTACGGATGCACCGGGCACAGCCCCCTCCGCCACCGCAGCAGCAAGAGCCTCATCGAGAGCTTTCAACGTCGCGGGCGCCTCCGCCGCCGCCGTGTACGGAAGAAAAAGCATGAGAATGATGACATAAATTGCGCGACCCATCTCATCGTCCTTTGTTCTCGTTGTCAGAAGCAATGTAACACATTTACATGCATATCATACTGTTTTTATCTCACCCTCTCTTGAAAAGCGCTCGCAAACCCTGTCTGGTCCGCGCGTAAACCATCAAACAAAGGCGCTCCCAATGCGTGTTTTTATCTCCATCGACATTGAAGGCATCGCCGGTGTTGCCTCAACAACCCACACTGTGCCGGGGGAGTTGGGGTATAAGGATGGGTGCCGTTGGATGACCGCCGAGGCGCGCGCTGCATGCGAAGGCGCTCGGGCGGCGGGAGCGACATCGATCCTTATCGCTGATAGCCATGGGCCGGGTACAAACCTCATCCTTGATGCGTTGCCGGAGGATGTGGAGGTGGTCTCCTCCTGGCCCAGACCAATGTCCATGATGCAGGGCGTTAATGAGGGCTTCGATGTCGCTCTTTTGATGGGGTACCATACGGGCGCCCACCATGCTGAAGGGGCGTTCGCCCATACTTTCCATGGGCGCCAAATCTCCAAGGTCTCATTGAATGGAGAGGCGGCGACGGAATTGACCGTCAGTGCAGCGATTGCCGGCCAGTTTGGGGTGCCTATCGCCCTTGTCACCGGCGACGAAGCCACCTGCCAGCAGGGTAAAGACATTATTGGCGACAGTCTCACGGTTGCGGCCGTGAAGTCAGACTATGGGCGGGAGTCTATACGAAGTCTAATGCCCGCCGCGGCCCAAAATTTCGTCCGTGAGCAAACGAAGATTGCTCTTACATCCCCGCTTCCCGACCTCTATACCGTGAAGGGTCCAGTCCAGATAGATGTGCAGTTTAAGCACCATTGGACCGCGGAGGTCTTATCTTACCTGCCTATGATGACACGAACCGATGCCTATACGGTCCGGTACAAATGTCGCGATATGGCGGAGGCGGCTGGCGTATTCCATTTCATCACGTCATACACCCCGACACCAAAGTTCACCTGAGGTTGGCAGACTTTTCACCGCCTCGACGGTCCGGTAAGGCGCACGGATGACCACTGAAACCTCGCGTCCCACCCTCACAGTGAATTTAGCCGCCATAGGCCGGAACCTTGACCACCTCCAAAACCAGGCGGGCGGCACCGACATCGCCCCGGTGGTGAAGGCGAACGCCTATGGTCTTGGTGACCATCGGGTGGCGGAGCATTTGGTGACCCATCATGGGGTGAGAACCCTGTTTGTGGCCACGGTAGAGGAGGCGGTGGGCATCGCCCTCCTCTTACCGCACGCGCCTCCCCTTTACGTCCTAAACGGCTATACCGCCTCGCAACAGGGCGTGTTTGGCCGCCACGATATCAGGCCCGTCCTCAATTCCACGGCTCAGGCAACGGCTTGGACGAAGGACGGTGGCGGGCCCTGCGCCATTGCCCTTGATGTGGGGATGAACCGTCTTGGCCTTGGGATTGAAGAAACACTGTGCCTTTTGAACCAAGGCATACTGGGTAAGGACGATGTTAACCTGGTGGTCATGCACCTCTCCCATGCCAGTGCCCCGGCGGCGTCCGAGAACAAAGCCCAGGTTGAGAAGTTTGACACCATCGAACAGGCTCTAAGGCCTCTACTGCCGAACGCTCGGTTCAGCTTGTCGGCTTCGGGCGGTATGATGATGCCGCACGACGCCAAGGAAACACTTGTCCGTCCAGGGATCGCCCTTTGGGGCGGCGCCCCCGACGGGGTTCCTGGTCACGGGCTTGAGACAGTGGCCACCCTCACCGCCCCCGTGGTGATGACGAGGCAAGTCACGGCAGGCGAGACCGTCAGCTATAATGGCCGCTGGCAGGCAGAACGCCCCTCAACCATTGCAGTCCTTAGCATTGGGTATGCGGACGGCTACCACCGGGCCCTTTCGAACAAAGGCGAAGTCTTTCTCGGCGGTACCCGCTGCCCCATTGTGGGCGCAGTGACCATGGACCTGACGATGGTGGATGTGACCGACGCCCCCAAGCCGGTGGCCGAGGGCGACCACGCTGAAATCTTCGGTCCGCATATCAATATTGATTGTTTAGCGGACGAGGCCGGCACGATTGCCTATGAGTTGCTGACAAGCGTTGGGCAAAGAGTGAAACGGGTTTACGAGGTAGAGTAGAAAATCATCGTAAAAACTCCGCTCACTTCGGTTCATCCATGGTGTCCGTACAGAGGCCTATTTGGCTAAGCGGTGAATGGACCCTACGCATAAAGCGTGGGGAACGGAAAACTTCCGATATTGGTCACTCACCTGACGTCCCAAACGACAATGCCATAAACCGCGCCACCTGCTCCAGCTCAGCTCTCACGCTGGCGTCCCGGGCCGCGGCTTCTGCATCCACGCCCCATTTTTCCGCCTGATAGGTTTCATCAAGACGGGCGGCAGCGAACGCATCCTCTGTTGACAGAACATGATGACGAACACACAGGGCGAGGACGGCTGATCCCAGCATTTCGGTCATCAGCTTGAGGGAAAGAACCGCGGGCAAGGTCTCCTGAGCCAAAGCCCCCTCAAAGCCAGAGAGAAGGGCCGCGGGCTGTTCCACCGCGATCACCCCTTCGGTGACCGCGAAGGCGTGGCAAAGGCGTTCCGCCATCGCATCCAAGGGGGGTTGCCATAGATCCGCCTGGCGCTTGGCTAATGGTGGATCATCCGCCCGGTAACAAAGAAGATCCGACCCCGCATAAGAAAGGATCGTGCTTTGCCATTCGCCCCGCGCGCTCTCCCCCCCATCAAGCACAAAGCCCTGAAGCCGGGTCAGCGGCATTGCGGCAAGGTCGATCTCGTCTTGTTGGGCGTCCCATTCGACGACCAACGCTTCGGCCAAAGCACGGCTTTGCGTCGCCAACGGGTGACGCCCCACCGTCTTCGCCTCGCGACCATCAAGGGTGATCGCAAACCCGCCCTTGCCCTCCGCCAGGGCCACCTGTTTGTAAAACCGTTTCACCGACACGTTTTTTAACTCACTCATTACTTTTCAGGCCACTGTAAATCCGTGGGCGCTTCAAAATGAAAAAAGGCCCAACTGTCCGCCATATGCCCTGTGAGGGGCGCGGTCACCACAAGCGGCCGCCGCCGACCAGGCAATGGGACCACCATTCCCTGGCAGAAGAGGTGCATCTTCGGCGCTACCCCCTCCAGCATCGCGCGCTCCCCCCCATATTTCCGATCCCCAACAATAGGGGTGCGCAGGGCCTGTAGGTGAACGCGTAACTGGTGGGTGCGGCCCGTTTCCGGGCGCAGCGCCACAAAGGCCGCGCGGGTGCCCATGGTTTCGACGACTTGAAAGTCGGTCACGGCGCGTTTCCCGCCGGTGGCCCCTGGCGCCATTTTCTCTCGCCCCTCGGCCCCCTCTTTCCCCACAGGTAAGTCAATACGCCCCTGTAACGGATGCGGCACCCCGCGGGTAAGGGCCCAGTAGGTTTTGAGAATTCTGTGCTGTTGAAAGGCTTCGGCCAAGGACGCTGCTGCCTTCCGGGTACGACCCAAAAGAAGCACCCCGCCCGTGTCCCGATCCAAGCGATGGGTCAGCCGCGGCCGCTCCCCGCCGCGGGCGAGACCGTCCAACATCCCATCAATATGGCGAGTGGTCTTCGCGCCCCCCTGAACGGCGAGTCCGAAAGGTTTGTTGAGCGCAATAATGTCGTCATCTTCATAAAGAACAAGGTCGCGAATAAAGTCACGATCCGCCGCCGAGGGACCCTGCCGCGGCGGGGACTTTGGCGCGGGCGCATCGCTTAAGGGCGGCACCCGCACCACCTCTCCAGCATAGACACGCCTATCCGCCTGGACCCGGCCCCCATCCACCCGCACCTGCCCCTTACGGAGCATTTTTTGCAGCTGGCCCTGCTTCACCTGAGGAAAGTGCTGACGGAACCACCGGTCAAGCCGTTGGCCCTCATCGGCGTCGGTCACTGTCACCTGCTGGACACCGCTCATGCCGCCTCCTTCATCACAGGCCCCGCTGAGCCGCTGTACCGCCCACAAAGGCGAGAATGGACAGGCTGACCGACAGCGCCACATAAAGCGCAGCCACCGGTATCCCCCGATCTTTGAAAAGGGTCACCGCATCAAGGGCAAAGGCGCTGAAGGTGGTGAACGCGCCGAGCAGCCCCACCGTCACCGCAGGCGCCAGAACCCCGGGGCGACCCATCAGCGTCGCCACTGCGAGACCTAAGAGAAATGAGCCCGTAACGTTCACGGCCAAGGTGGACCAGGCCGCCGCCGCCCCGTGCCATAGGGTTAACCCCTGATGGACAAGGTATCGCGCGACCGCGCCCACGGCACCGCCAAGCGCCACAGCAGACAAAGTGACCAAAGACATCGAAGCGCCATAGGCGGTGCACCGGCGGAAGTCACGAACGATATCCGCTACGCCTTTGGATATCCGTCAAGAACCGTCTTCCCGATTGCCGCGCCCGTTTCTTGGAGGCGATGGGCCGCTGTCAGTGTTTCCACGCTCAAAACACCGCCATGATGGTTTGCGGTCGTCACGATCTCGCCCGCGTCCACCATGTCGGCAACCCGATTGAGCAGCGCCCTTTGGGCGGCCATATCGTCAGTCTGAAACATCGAGCGCGTGAACATGAACTCCCAACTGACTGACAAAGCCTTCGGCTTGATGGCGGGGAGATCGATATCTTTTGGATCGTCAATCATCGCAATATGCCCCCGGGGCTTGATGAGATCGACGATAGCGTCCCAATGCTGTTCGGTCGCCGTCAGCGCCGCAACATATTTGGGGGAGAGACCCAGAGCCTCCAATTCTTCATTAAGGGGCTTACGATGATTAACGAGATGATCCGCCCCCATCTTTCTGCTCCAAGCTTGTGTTTCCTCGCGGGAGGCTGTGGCAATGACGGTAAGGCCCGTCAGCTTTTTTGCCAATTGGATCAGAATTGAGCCGACCCCGCCCGAGCCGCCAATCACCAACAGGGCATCCCCCGCCCCCTCTTCTTCTTTCAATTGGAAACAATCAAAAAGGATCTCCCACGCCGTGATGGCCGTGAGCGGAAGCGCCGCCGCCTCGGTGAACCCAAGGGATGCGGGCTTGCGCCCCACAATGCGCTCATCGACCAATTGCTGCTCAGCGTGGCTACCGGGGCGCGTAATGTCTCCTGCGTAAAAGACCTCGTCCCCAACAGCGAAATCGCGCACCTCCGCCCCCACGGCGGCTACGACACCGGCCGCATCCCAGCCGAGAACCCGATGGTCACCCTCCGGCGCCATCAGTGAACGGACTTTGACATCGACCGGGTTCACTGAAACACCGCGCACCTCCACCAACAGGTCACGGGGACCCGGCGTTGGCATTGGTATATCGAGCTCCACAAGGGCGTTGGGATCATCGATGGAACAAGCGTTGGTGTGAGCAAGGGCTTTCATGGCGGTTCTCCAGTGAATTGACGCCTCTCACCTAAAGCGCATAGTTATTATCGCAAGTACGTACAAAGTTAGCTTATACATACCAAAAGGATACTGTTCGGCCATGAAGAGGTTTGCGACCTACGACTGTTCCCGCGGCTGCCCGGTGGAGGCGGCCCTTGAGATCATTGGGGGCAAGTGGAAAGGAGTCGTGCTCTTCCATTTGCTCGACGGGACCTTGCGGTTCAACGAATTGCACCGCGCGGTCGGGGATGTGACCCAGCGTATCCTGACAAAACAATTGCGAGAGCTGGAGGCCGACGGCCTGGTTGCCCGTAAAGTTTACCCGGTTGTCCCGCCCAAAGTTGAATATAGCCTCACAGAAAAGGGCCACTCGCTGGGCCCAATATTGAACGCCCTTCGGGATTGGAGCCTGGAAAACGGTTTAACGGACGAGACCTAAAAGCCTCGGGCTCATGCCCTTCCCGCCTGCCCCTGGCTCAGCTATGAGCGACGGGAAGAAAGATAAGTATCGATGATTCCATCCCTTTCCCGCGCCCCAGCTCTCAAGCTGACGCGGCCTATTGTGCTGGTTGGCCTTATGGGCGCCGGCAAGACCACGGTGGGCCGCCGCCTGGCTGATAAGCTGCGCATTGATTTTTACGACGCCGATGAAGAGATCGAAGCCTCGGCCCATATGCGGATTTCCGATATTTTTGAGGCCTATGGCGAGCCTGCCTTTCGTGATGGGGAACGTAAAGTGATTGAACGTCTGCTTGATGGTCCCCCTCATGTCCTCGCCACGGGTGGCGGCGCCTTTATGAACGACCAGACCCGCGCGCTGGTGAAAGAACAGGCGACGTCTCTCTGGCTAAAGGCGGACCTTGATCTGCTCGTCAAAAGGACGGCCCACCGAAACCACCGCCCGCTGCTCCGCACCGGTGACCCCAGAGAGATTTTGGACAAGCTCCTGAAGGAACGCGCACCGGTCTATGCCAACGCCGACATCTCTGTGGACTCTATTGAGGGGCCCCATCACAAAACAGTGGATAAAATCATTCGTACCCTGCAAGAGTATAAGAAGGCGGGGAACCCCCTATGAGCTTGAAGACCGTCACCGTGTCCTTGGGCGACCGCTCCTACCCCATCCTTATCGGACCTGGGGCGCTTAGCGCGTCTGCGGACACGCTCGCGACCGTTATCGGCAAGGGGCAAACGGCCATTGTCGCGGATGAGACCGTGTGGGCCGTGCATGGCATTTCGGTGCAAGACCTTGTAGGCGACGTGCCCGTGACGCTCGTCCCTTCTGGCGAGGGCTCAAAGAGTTTTGCGGAGTATGGACGCGTTTCCGAAGCCCTCCTCACCGCAGGGGTCGGCCGGGATGGTACAATCATTGCCGTTGGCGGCGGCGTGGTTGGAGATTTGGCCGGGTTTTGCGCCGCCACCCTCCGCCGCGGGTGCCAGTTTGTGCAGGTCCCAACGACGCTCCTCGCCCAGGTGGACTCCTCCGTTGGCGGAAAGACGGCGATCAACGCCACCTCAGGCAAAAACCTGATCGGGGCGTTCCACCAGCCCCGGCTCGTCATCGCCGATACGGATATGCTGAGCACCCTCCCCGCGCGGGAATTGCGCGCTGGCTATGCCGAAGTGGTCAAATATGGGCTCCTGGGGGACGCAGATTTTTTCACCTGGCTCAACGGGAATGGCGCCGCTGTCCTATCGGGGGATGCCGGTCCCCTAACCGAAGCCATCCGGGTCTCCTGCGAAGCGAAGGCCGCGACAGTTGCTGCCGACGAAACGGAAAAGGGCCAGCGGGCCCTCCTCAACCTTGGGCACACATTCGGCCACGCGCTGGAGGCCGCCATGGGCTATGACGGACGCCTTCTCCACGGTGAGGGGGTTGCCGCCGGGATGGCGATGGCATTTCGCTATTCCGCCGTTCAGGGCCTTTGTCGCGAAGATGCGGCGCGCGCCGTAGAAGCGCACCTGAAAGCCGCCGGCCTGCCGGCTGGGCCCAGCGATATTGAAGGGCTGGGCACGAGCGCTGAACAGCAACTTCAATTTATGTACCAGGACAAAAAAGTGGAGGCCGGCGCCCTCACTCTCATCCTCGTTCGCGGCATTGGCGAGGCCTTTGTGGCCAAGGGCGTCGATCCGCAGACGGTTCAATCCTTTCTCGACCAGGAGCTCTCACGGGTCAGCCCATGACAACGACCATCCTTTTGATTGGCGGGCTTTTATGCTTGTCGGCCTTTTTCTCTGGGTCTGAAACGGCCCTTACCGCCACATCTCGCGCGCGCATGCGGGCCTTAGAAAAGATGGGGAACCGCCGGGCCAGCGATGTGGTGAAGCTGACCGAAAATCGGGAGCGGCTCATCGGGGCCATCCTGTTAGGCAACAACCTCGTCAATATTTTGGCGTCTGCGCTGGCCACCAGCTTGTTTGCCAGCCTGTTTCCTGGCGGCATGGGCGTCGCCATCGCCACCGCGGTGATGACGATCCTTGTTCTGGTCTTTGCCGAAGTGACGCCGAAGACCGCTGCGATTGCGCGCACGGATGATTTTGCGATGACGGTCGCGTTCCCCATGCGGTTTCTCGTACGGGTATTCGCCCCGGTCACCGCCATCGTGCAATTCATCGTGCGCGGCACCTTGCGCAGCTTTGGCCTTGATGTCTCGGACCAAGACTCTGTCCTCTCTGCACACGATGAGCTTAAGGGCGCTATCGATCTGCACCATGAGGAAGGTCAGATGGAAAAAGAGGCGCGGGACATTATCCGCGGCGCCCTTGAACTTGACGATATCGATGTGGAGGAAATCATGATCCACCGCAAAAATATCGAGATGATGGATATTGCCATGCCGAACCGCGCCATGGTGGAACAAATGCTGGCATCGGTTCATACGCGCATTCCCCTTTTCGAAGAAGATCCTGACAATGTCATAGGCGTGCTACACGCTAAGGATCTTCTCCGCGCCCTTTGGGCTAATGAGAATGAGCCTGACCGCATTGATATGCGTGAACTGGCGATGGAGCCCTATTTTGTGCCGGAAACAACTTCCGTACAGGAACAGCTTGACGCCTTCAAAGCGAACCAGCAACATTTTGCCCTGGTCATCGATGAGTATGGCTCTCTCCAAGGTTTGGTGACCCTTGAAGATGTGCTCGAAGAAATTGTCGGCGAGATCGAGGACGAGTATGACGCGCCCGTCCAAGGCGTGTGGAAGCAACCAGACGACAGTGTCGTGGTGGCAGGGGACGTCACCATTCGTGACCTGAACCGCATGATGGATTGGCGCCTCCCCGACGAAGAGGCCGTCACCATTGCCGGGCTGGTCATTCACGAAGGCCGGTGTATCCCCGACGCAGGACAGATGTTCTCGTTCTTTGGCTATCGGTTTGAAGTGCTCAAAAAGCGGCGCAACCAGGTCACGTCCCTGCGTATTGTGCCCTTGGAGAGCTGAATGTCGTCCACTCCCGTCAACGATCCCGCTGAGGGCCAGCCTATGGCCGAGGGCAAGGCGCTAACCTTTATTTTTATCACGGTGCTGCTCAGCATGATTGGGCTTGGGATCATCATCCCCGTGATGCCTGACATGATCATGACCCTGACGGGTACAGATGTATCTGAAGCAGCACGCCTTGGAGGCTATCTGGTGGCCGCCTTCGCGCTGACGCAGTTTTTAGCGTCCCCTATTCTAGGGGCGCTGTCGGATCGTTTCGGCCGGCGACCCGTCATACTCGTGTCGCTATTCTCCTACGCCGTCGATTTTGCCATCATGGCCATGGCGCCCACTTACGCATGGCTTTTCGTCGCGCGGATGATATCGGGGGCGTGTGCCGCCACCTTCGCCACGGCAAACGCCTTTATCGCGGACGTTTCCACACCGGAGAAACGGGCGGCCAACTTTGGCCTCGAGGCGTCAGCCTATGGATTGGGCTTTATCATTGGCCCGCTATTGGGCGGCTTCGCTGGAGAGTTTGGTACGCGCTGGCCGTTTATCATTGCATGCGTGCTCACCCTAGCCAATTTTACCTTTGGCTATTTTGTGCTGCCAGAGTCCCTTAAGCCCGAGAACCGTCGAAAGTTTGAGTGGTCCCGCGCAAACCCACTCGGCGGCGTTTTAAGTATGGCACGTTACCCTATCGTCATTGGGGTTTTGTTCGCCTACTTCCTGATGCAGTTTGCCCATAATTCGTTGCCGGCCGTGTGGGCGTACTTCACCAATGCAAAGTTTGGGTGGACAGCGTTTGAGACTGGCCTTTCCCTTGGCTATGTCGGGCTGACAGCGGCATTCGTCCAAGGATATCTCACGCGCAAAGTTGTTCCCCGCATCGGTGAGACAAAAGCGGTAATTATCGGCATCGCCGCATTAGTCACCTCGCTATTAGGCTACGCATTTTTTGTCCCCACAGGCGCCTATGTTTATTTTTGGGTGACGGTGGGCGCCCTTGGCGGCTTCATGATGCCGGGTATGCAAGGGATTATGTCGAGGGCGACCCCCGCCAACGAACAGGGCGAATTACAAGGGGCAATAGCGAGTATTATGAGCCTTACTCTTGTCATCAGCCCCTTCGCCATGACCCAAGTGTTTGCACGGTACACCGCGGAAGGGCGAGACTTCACCTTCCCCGGTGCGCCATGGCTATTGGCCGCGCTGGTTCTTGCGGCCGCCCTCATCCCATTCTCGCTCACCATGCGGAAGGTTGATGCAAGCGACGGCAAGACAGATGCCGCTACAAATACGGATCAAGCAGCGTCCCTGGAACCGAGCACTTCTAGCGATAAGGCGTGAACGGGGCCCGCCAGCTCCTCCGCAAGGACCTTATTGATGGCCCGCTGCCGCATGACGCGGGATTGACCATCAAAAGTGGCCGCTATAATCCGCACACGGAAATGTGACTCTCCCCCCTCAGGCGCACCAGCGTGGCCGGCATGGAGGTGAGATTGGTCAACGATCTCAAGCTCAATCGGTGAAAAAGCATCGGTCAATTTTTGCTTAATGCGCTCCGCGACGCTCATTTCTCACTCCGGTGGAAAAAGTCTTGTAGAACGCACCCGAACGCGTCGTCTGTCAAGACTGTTTTGCGTGGCCAACCCACCCCATAATAAGAAAATGCCAAGTGATGATTATAAGTACAAGCCGCGTATGGGCTTCGATATTCGCGTGAAAGGCCGCACAAATGCTGCCCAGAAGCGAAGGGTACGCGGCACTAGCGACCAACGCGCGTGCGAATGGCCAGGGTGCGACAAAGCCGCCGAGGTTCGGGTCACAAAATCACCAGACGATCTGGAGGCTTTTTTGTGGCTCTGCCCCGCTCATGCGCGGGAACATAATAAAAACTGGAACTTCTTCGAAGGAAAGTCGGACGCTCAAGCGGCAGCGATGCGAGAGCAGTCCCGGTACGGCGACCGCCCCACTTGGAAAATGTCCAAAAACGGGCGCGCCTCAGCGGCCGCCAAAGCCGCAATGGGCGGTCTTAAAGGTGAAATCGACGACCAGATGGGCGACGCGGGCGCCAATGCGGCCGCGCGCACCGGGGACGATGGCGTTTATCGCGAGGGTCGGCGCCTTACCCGTCTACAGGTGCAAGCCTTCCGTACCATGAATTTAAAGCCCACAGCCTCGAGCGGCGACATTCGCAAACGGTATGCGGAGCTCGTCAAACGCTTCCACCCCGATTCCAATGAAGGGGACCGGAGCGCGGAGGCGCAGTTACAAGACGTGATTAAAGCGCACCAGCTGCTGAAAAAAGCCAACTTTATTTAGTAGGAAAGTATTCCGCCCCCCATGGAGCCAATGGGGCAGAAGACCTACCCCAGCACGCCGCGGGCAATCCAATAGGTCAGCCCGGCCGCCACATAGGCAAGGGCGGTGAGATAGCCCACCATGAACCACGTCCATTTCCATGAGTTGGTTTCCCGGCGCGCGACCGCGATCGTCGAAATGCACTGAGGCGAATAAACGAACCAGGCAAGGAAGGCGAGCGCAGCTGGCAACGTCCACTCCGCCTGGAGGACCGCTGCCAGGCCGTCCACGTTCTCTTCCGCATTTTGGACAGCATAGACCGTACCAAGAACGCCAACAGCCACCTCTCGCGCCGCAAGACCAGGCACGAGTGCAATGATCATCTCTAACGTAAATCCAATGGGCGCAAAGATGGGCTCCAACAAAGCGCCAAGACGCCCTGCAAAGCTCTCCCGCAATGTGTCACCGGGATAGCTCACCATGAACCAAAGAACGATGGAGACAGTGAAAATGATTGTTCCCGCTCGGCGGAGGAAAATCACCACCCTCTGTAACAGACCAAGAACCAAATCACTGATCTGGGGTGCCTTATAGGTGGGCAATTCCATGAGCAGCGTCTGCGTCCCGCCCTTTGTCGCTGTTTTCCGCAACATGAACGCCACAATCACGCCACTGATAATCCCCATAAGATATAGGCCGAACATCACGAGCCCTTGCAGGTTAAAAGGACCCACCATTGAGGTTGGGACAAAAGCCGCAATAAGGACTGTGTAAACCGGGATACGCGCAGAACAGGTCATCAGTGGCGCAACCAAAATCGTCGTGAGCCGATCCCGCTCATTGGACAATGTCCGCGCCGCCATCATCCCCGGGATCGCACATGCAAAACTCGACAGCAGGGGAATAAATGCCCGACCGTTAAGGCCCGCCCGCATCATCAACCCATCCATCAGAAAGGCCGCGCGGGCCATATAACCACTCATCTCGAGGAGGAGGATAAAGAAGAAGAGAATAACGATCTGTGGAAGGAAGATGATAACACTCCCCACCCCCGCGATCACACCATCCACCACAAGCCCCTGAACCCAATTGTCCGGTAAGACACCGGCCATGGTATCACCAAGCCAACCAACACTCGCGTCGATTTGATCCATGGGCCATGCCGCCCAACTGAACACCGCTTGGAATACCAAGAACAACAGGGTGAGGAGAATTGCGGGTCCGACGAAGGGATTGAGGATAATATTGTCGAGCTTTTGCGTGAGGCCGTTAAGTGCTGGCTCCTCCAAAAGGACGGCATCGGCGATCTCTCGTGCCGCCTTATGACCTGTGCCCAGATCATTTGGGCTCATACGCCCACCTTCAAGCAGGGCCTGCTCAAGGGAGGTGCGGCCAGCCCTGCGGGTGGCCGTGGTTTCCACCACAGGGACCCCCAAATAGGCTTCAAGAGAAGCCTTATCGACCTTTACCCCATCGCGCGCCGCAAGATCGGCCATATTGAGCGCAACAATTGTCGGCAGGCTGAGGGACAAAACCTCGAGGAGGAAGGGTAACTGACGCCGAAGCTGAGTAGCGTCTACAACGGCGATAGCGACGGAAGGTTTCCCGACAGTCGCCGACTTTCCAGAGAGGACCTCCATGGTGACCCGCGCATCGGCGCTGCGGGGGGCGAGGCTGGAAATGCCGGGCAAGTCAACCAGCCGATAGCTCTCTTGGGTGCTGGGGTGAGTGTAGCGTCCCTCCCCA
>CALFRH010000543.1 GCA_937919225.1 uncultured Parvularcula sp. | reverse complement strand
AAGACTCGCTGCCGCCTTATGACGCGCGCGACGATATCCTGCGCGGTCTGGTCGATGCCGAAGAGGATGTCGAAGACATCCTCGCGCGCGGCCATGACGAAGCCACCGTCCGCCGCATCGAGCATTTGCTCTACATCGCCGAATACAAACGCCGCCAAGCGCCGCCCGGAGTCAAAGTCGGGTCCAAGAATTTCGGCCGTGACCGACGCTATCCGATTACGAACCGGTTCCGGGATGATTAACGGGGTCGCCCGTTTCTATGGACCGAAAAGACAGACTAATACGCGGCCCGGACTCTTCCGCCTTTGGAATGGCGTGGAGCCAATGCTCTTGGGTCGCATCGTCGAGATAGATCAAGGACCCCGCGATTAACATGCGCGCAGATGTGTTTTCTTTGTCTTGTTTGTGCCGAAACCGCATTTCGCGCGCCGCGCCTAATGACACAATCGCCACGCCAGTTCCAACAGAACGGCCCGTCGCCGTGTCAGAATGGAATCCCATGGAAGACCTGCCATCCGGGTAATAGTTCAACAGGCAATTGTTCGGCTCGAACCCCACGGCCTCGCGCACTGGTCCGCACAAGGCGGACAGGCTGTCTGGAAACGGCGCGTCGGCATAGGTGATTTGCGAGTAATTGTAGGCAATCCCAAAACTCGCCGTCTTTCTGGCTTTCATCCGCTCATCCCAGACCGTCTCTTCCAAAAGCTGATGGAAGAGTGGGTCAGGGTCAGAGATAAAGTGATCGATGAAAAGAAAATCTGCCATGCCCCTGAATGTACACTCATTTTCTGTATTGCCAATGAATGGGTTCAGCGGAATGCACGACGTCTTCCTTGGGTCAGGAGCAGACATAATCTTGTTTATGTGTTTCCCTGGCAGAATGTCGAAATGCTCTATTTGCAAGCGCGAACTAAACGTAGCGTCCGATCCGTTATCCGGCGACTGTGGCGGTGACTGCTGGGGTTGCATCGGTGAGATAGAGGCAAACCAAGGCTGGGAGCCTTCGTTAAAGTTCGTGATGCAGGAATGGAAAGATGGTCTGCGACCAAATTGGACGCCACCGGACCAGTCAAAGACGTCGAAGTCAGACTAGTTTCCGCTTTGGGTCAGGAGCGGACGATTGAAAAGATGGATGCTCGGGCTGGATTCGAACCAGCATTGATCGGATCAAAGCCGACTGTCCTACCATTAGACGACCGAGCAGGACTTGGTGGGAGGGACGGGAGTCGAACCCGCAACACCTGCCGTCTCAGGGCAGTGCGTCTACCATTTGCGCCACCCTCCCGAAGGATGGTGGGAGCGGCGAGATTCGAACTCGCACTGACCGCGGTCTGAGCACGGTGCCTCTACCAATTGGGCTACGCTCCCTGGAAATTGAGCGTGCGGGCTGTGGGAGTCGAACCCACACTGCCTGGATTTTAAGTCCAGTGCCTCTACCGCTTGGGCTAAGCCCGCAAGCGCTGAAGGTTTGAGATTTTCAGAGTCAGAGAATCGCCAAACCGCCCGCTTACGAAAGCAGGGGCTGTTGGCCTGATAGTCGGCTGGAAATGTTCCACGTCATTCTCATGGGCGGGCGTATGTCATAGCTGGGCTTGTTGCGTCAAGTAAATTCTGGTTGGAGCTTAAAGTGTTGTCGAACTCGGCCGTGACTTCACCAGAAGTTCATCGCGACTGCAAACGCCCGCATTGGGTCAGAAGCGGAAATTAGCTGACAAATCTCTGGACGAGCGCCTGGCTCACCATCTCGTTCTTTCAATCGCCGGGCGTGTCCATATCTTCAAGATAGAACAATTCTTCGACGTTTACGCCCAGCGCTTGCGCAAACTTCAGCGCCAAAAGGGTTGATGGAAAAAATACCTGGTTCTCAACGGTGTATACGGTTTTGCGAGTCACGCCCACCACGTCGGCGAGGTCTGCTTGTGTTAGCTTTCGCTGCGCGCGCAAGGCCTTCATATGGTTACCGAGAGCGCTTGCCGGATTGAGAGCCGTCATTTAGGTCTCGGCCCCGGCTTTGTGGTCCAACCACAAGAAACTAGCTAAGGGCACGATGACGGCCGTTACCAGCAGAATTCGTAAGATAATCTCGGGCCGGAACTCGATAAACGGCGAGAGCCCCACTAGGAGACCAACTGTCCCGCCAAGCACGAGATAAGAGAAGTAGAACGCCTTGAACCTTAGCAGTTGCGTCAGTTCATCATTCAAAACGCTTGCGACATCGGATTTCTTGATCGAGTGGGACAGCTGGGCTAAGCGCAGCATTGCCATTCCAAAAATGACCATGCCAGGCGCTTGAACGAAATCACTCGCACGGTCCCATTGCGGGTATAGCTCTGCAGCCACTATTGCGCCTTGCCAAAGAGAAAACCCAATGAGCGCGAACCACAGCATGCTTGTGCGTCGTCGTAATAGCTTTTCCATCATATCCGTCCACCTCGCTTGGTTTTAGTGTAACCCTAAGGTGACATAGATGGAAGGAGTAGTCAAGGTTACATCTCACGAATATTGAAAAAACGGACTTCTTGGGAGATGAAATCTGCGGAATTGTGATACGTCGCCTTAGAGCCTGCCTTGGAACCTCTTGCGACGAGTCCCTTTAAACCGTACCACGAATGGTATGGACTCACTCACGAAGACCGACGCGAATGGCGCTTTGTCCCTTCGCAGCTCCGCATTGATCGCGGGTTCCGGATTGCTGGTCATGACCCTCTGTGCGCCGATCGCGAATTTCCATTTTATAGGGCAGACCATCGTCTCCGATAACCCCGCGGCGACCGTTGAGAACTTGCAGACAAATGCTACGCCGTATTTGATTGGCGCCCTGTTGTTATTCATAGATCGGAAGAGCGTCGTGATAGGAAAGAGAGT
>CALFRH010000542.1 GCA_937919225.1 uncultured Parvularcula sp. | reverse complement strand
GGGCTCAAAACGTGTAAACTCAAAGGTAGCAAGGGTTTTTGGGGTGTCGAGCCTCGCCCTGATGGCGATGGGTGTGACCCCCGCCGCGGCGGATTTTGACGACGCCCTGCGCGCCTACGCGACTGAGGCAAACGGACAAGTGGATCAGGCGAAAGTGGCTGAGGCTCTCGACCTCTGGCACAAATACGCCGTGGCCGGTGACATTCTGTCCCGCCAGCTCCTGGGCGATGTCTACTCTAATCAGCCGGTTTTCCAGACTGACGAGAATGGCAAGGCCACACGGCTCACCCTGCCTCAAGACACCGGCATCATTGCTGAGGACAAGATCAAGGCCCTGGCCTGGTACACCATTGCCGCAACCCATGATTTTGAAGACTTTAGTCAGCAACCTGATTTCCGCCAGATTAATGCACGCGTTCGGGCCCAAACCCGCATCCCAGCATTGAAGGCGACGATGACCACCACTCAGGTGGATCGGGCCCATGAAGAGGTTATCACCATTCTGGGGAGCCAGTCCGAGTTCGATCTCTATCGCTTGGGCCTCATGTACCAAAGCGGTAACGGCCTTCCCAAGAACAATGTCGAGGCGCTTAAGTACTATAACCTCGCTTTGAGCCGGGCCCGGAACGCTAACCAATATGCGGCGGAACGGAAGAATTTCCTCCTCACCATTATGACAAAGGAAGAGGTGGAAGAGGCCAACGAGCTGACCCGCAGCTGGCAACCGCCACTGCCGGAGGCACTTCAGGGCCCCTCGCCCCGCTCTATCGAGCTAGAGGAACAAAACCGCATTCTTCGCGAGCGCCAGCTGGCCCTCGCCATCGAGGAGATCGAGCGGGAATTCACGAGCGCCAATGACCATGTGATCCAAAACGCATTGGCTGCTCTTGGGCTTTATCTCGACGAGATCGACGGCGAGATGGGTCCCAAAACCCGCAAGGCTGTTGAGCGGTTCCAGTTTATCCTGGTGGAAGAGGACGAAAACCTCACCGCAGAAGAAAAGCGGAACGTGATGACCGGCAAACTCTCGCCGGTTCAGAAAGTCGCTTTGATTGCCCAAGCGGCTCAAGTGAACCATGCCCAGTCCCAGTACATTTATGGCGTCATGCACGCTGAAGGCATTGGGGTGCCGGTTGATGGTGATGAGGCGGTCCGCTGGCTGAAACGGTCAGCTAGCTTTGGCTACCCACTCGCCCATTACGCGCTTGGCAAATACTACCGCAGCGGCATTTATGGCGATAATCCCGTTGCCCCAAGCCGGGCGGATGCCAGCTTCCATCTCGGTCAGGCCGCAGCCCTCGGCTACGATCCGGCCCAGAAAGAACTCAACGAACTCTATGAGTTCAATTTTGCGAACGATTAAGTGGGAGGGTGAGACCATGATGAAAGCCCTGAGAACAGTGAGCCTTAAGAAAGTCAGTACCGCCCTAGTGGCGATAGGCGCCGCTTCCGCGATCGCCCTATCCGGCGCGGCCCAGGCGCAATCGTTCGGCGGCCTGCCGACGGTGACCCCTCAAGGCCAAGCCAAGCTGAAAGAGCGTCAGGCCACCGCGGTGAAGTCTGACAAGAAAAAAGAGAAGCGTCCCGCCTATGTGGTGGTCGACAAGGGCGGCCCGAGCGGCGGTTCAGGTCGGCAAAGCTTTGCAAGCATTCAAGCCGCGGTTGACGCCGTGGCGGATGGCGGCGTCGTCGTTGTGATGCCGGGCATCTACAATGAGAACATCACGCTTAATCGTGGTGTCAGCTTGCAAGGGGACCGTGGTCCCGGCGCGGGTGTGGAAGTCATTCCCGCCAATGCCAACGCACCTTGTCTTCAGTTCCAGCCGTTGAACTTCAATGATCACGTGCTGGTGTCCAACATCACGTTCCGGCCGGGTAGCCGCCTGTCCACCAAGTCTATCGTGGATACGGGCGATGTGTTCCTCAACGGGAGTGGAGATTCAGCGCCTTGCGTCGATGTGATGGGCGGCGTGTTCACGATGGTCGAGTCCACCATCGATGGTGAAGGCTCTCACCGGGGTGATCTCATCTCCATCAAGGGCGGTACAGCTCTGTTAGAGAAGAATAAGGTCACCGGCGGTCGTCGCGGTATTTCCGTGGCTCAGACTCACGCCCTTTGGGATCGCACCCTTCTTATCGACAATATTGTCTCTGATAATCTTGTTGAAGGTGTTCACCTGGATGGCGTGTCCTCCATGCTGGCCACTGGCAACCTTATCAACTCAAACGGTCGTGGCCTTGTCTATAATGGTCGCGGCGCCGCCACCCTCGTGGGTAATCGGATCCTCAACAATACGAGCCACGGCGTCCTCCTCGACGAGGATGCACGCCAGGTCCTCGTACGGTTGAACCAAATCTGGTCCAACAAAGGAGACGGGATTAAGATCCGTAGCTCCGGCGGTCTGATTGAGGACAATGACATTGACGGGAACACCGGGTCTGAGATCTCGACCATCGGTCACCTGGACACTGTTCCAACGATCATCAACGACGTGTCGGTGAATAATCCATCACCGCGTCGTGGCGGCTGGGGTATCAATCAGCCTCGGCGGTAAGCGCCGTTAAGTCTTCTCAGGCTTTTCATTCGTTTTTCTGGAAAAGGCCCCGATTGTTTCGGGGCCTTTTTTCGTCTTGAGCTGTCAATCCGACACGTCAAAGCTGTAATCGCTATTGCCCATTCCCTGAACGCGCGGCATTGTCTTTTTGGGATTGATACGGGAGCGATATGATCGCCTACCCGTGAGAGGCGACATTATGCGGTATCCAGCTTTAGACGGCTTAAGAGGAATCGCTGCGCTATCTGTCATTATCTCCCACCACTCCAATTTAACCGGACTATTTGACGGCCTTCTCGGCAAAGGCGGCGGGCAGCTCGGGGTGATGCTGTTCTTCTGTTTGTCCGGTTTTCTGATGGCCCGACTGTATATCGACAGGCCGTTGAGGATCGACACCTTCCTGGGCTTTGCCCGCGCTCGGATTGCCAGGGTCATCCCCCTCTATCTGCTGGTGGTCTTTGCTTCGCATGGTGCAAGCCTCCTCTATGGCGATGCAACCGCCCTTTACGCCGTTACCTCCAACAACCTGCTTCACCATCTTGCCTTTCACTCCGGGACCAGCGTTCTCTGGACGATACCGGTAGAGGTCCAGTTCTATGCGCTGTTCCCCGTCTTCTGGCTCATCTTTCGGTGTTTTGGCCCCTCAGTGCTGATTGCCGTCATGATTGTTGCTGCCCTGACCGTCGCGCTTCTCGGCTACCCCCAATGGCCTGGCGTGCTCCGGGCTTGCAGCTTTTTCTTCGCCGGCATGGTGGTGGCGATGTCTGCCTCGTCCAACAAAGTGCCGTTTGCCAATTGGGCTTTTGTCATCTTCTTTGCCGTCTACGTGCTCAGCTTCCCGGAGGTGAGTGAGGCTATTGGGATCGGACCTAGAGACGATCCAACAACTCACATTAGTCATACGCTTTGGACCACGCCGACCTATGTGATTGTGATAACCGCCTTTCTTTGGGCGTGCCTGCACTCCTCATGGGCAGAGAAAGTGCTCGGTGGAGGGGTGATGGGGTTTTACGGGAAGATCTCTTACTCACTCTACTTACTGCACATGCCCATCTTATGGATATTGGATGATTATGCTTGGGCAACAGCCAGACCGATGTTGGCCTTTGCCGTTCTGTTGAGCATCACGACTGTGCTGGCATGGCTATCTTATCGGTTCATCGAACACCCAGCGCGGCAAGCCATTAATCGACTACCAATACCGCGGATTCCAGAATGGGTGATGGGTGTCCCGGGATCAAAAT
This sequence comes from uncultured Parvularcula sp., assembly GCA_937919225.1. Taxonomy (GTDB): domain Bacteria; phylum Pseudomonadota; class Alphaproteobacteria; order Caulobacterales; family Parvularculaceae; genus Parvularcula. Next base: position 12,088 of record CALFRH010000542.1, on the reverse strand, counting down.
TCCCCCGATAACAAAAACGGCGCCGTAAAAGGCGCCGTTCTTAGTTCAAATTAGTGCGAAGCCCCAAATCATGAGACGCCCAGTGCCTCTTGAGGGTCAATCCGGACGCCAGGCCCCATCGTGGAGCTAAGAGCGATCTTCTTGATGAAGGTCCCCTTCGCGCCTGATGGCTTGGCTTTATTCACCGCTTCGATGAACGCCTTGACGTTTTCTTCGATCTTCGCAGCATCAAAACTCGCCTTACCGATACCGGCGTGGATGATCCCGGTTTTCTCAACCCGGAACTGCACGGCACCGCCTTTGGCATCTTCGATAGCCTTCTTCACGTTTGGCGTGACCGTCCCAACCTTAGGATTCGGCATCAGGCCGCGCGTCCCAAGCTGCTTACCAAGGCGACCAACCAGCGGCATCATATCTGGCGTTGCAATAACCCGATCAAAGTCCATTTGACCGTTCTGCACTTGTTCCACCAAATCCTCTGCACCAACAATATCGGCGCCAGCGGCTTTCGCTTCTTCAGCCTTGTCGTCCTTCGCGAACACAGCGACCCGCACTGAGCGGCCTGTCCCATTGGGTAGCGCCACAACACCGCGTACCATCTGGTCAGCGTGACGGGGGTCGACCCCCAAATTCATCGCAATTTCAATGGTTTCATCGAATTTCGCTGTTGCGCGCTCTTTCACGGCGGCAACCGCGTCAGAAACCGGGCGAAGCGCGAGATTATCAAGCCCGTCCTGGGCTGCGGTCATGCGTTTTCCAAGCTTTGCCATGGTTTAGCCCTCCACCTTCAGGCCCATGGCCCGTGCGGACCCGGCAATGATCTTCTTAGCCGCCTCAATATCGTTCGCATTGAGGTCTTTCATCTTCGCTTCGGCAATCTCGCCCAGCTGGGCGTCTGTGACGGTGCCCGCCACATCGCGACCCGGGGTCTGACCGCCTTTTTGAAGCTTCGCAGCCTTCTTCAAGTAATATGAGGCTGGCGGTGTTTTTGTCTCAAAAGTGAAGGACTTATCAGTGAAAATGGTGATGATGGTTGGGATTGGCATCCCTTTTTCCATCTCCTGCGTGGCCGCGTTAAAGGCCTTACAGAATTCCATAATGTTGAGGCCCCGCTGACCCAGCGCCGGCCCAATAGGCGGTGACGGGTTCGCCGCCCCCGCAGGCACCTGAAGCTTCAGGTAGCCTTCGATCTTCTTTGCCATCGTTCAAACCTTTCTAAATGGCACGCAGCGACATGAAGCCAATGCGTTGAAAGGGGCGTGGTACGGCGAGACCAGGTCTTGGGCCCCGAACCTCCCACGCAGGAAGGGGCAGGAACTAGCCGCCGACGGGGGGAAGATCAACCATCATCTAAGGTTGGTGAGCCTGCTTTATGGGATAGTGAGCGAGTATTCGCCCCAATTTCTGCCTTGTCGATCAAACTCGGGCGGACAAAGGCGAGTTCAGCACCCCCAAACCGCCACCACCTTATTGTGCACCATATCGTTGCCGCGACGGTGCCTATCGCAGAGATAATGATAGTAGCGAACCCAAAAAGAAGGCCTGCGCCCACACTATTGGAGCCTCCCCACCCAAAGGCACTCGCAAAAACCACTTGAACAGCGATGCCGATGAAAAAAGATATCACTGTCCCAATAAGCGACCCTGCGATCATCATGAAGAGAGCAATGGACACCCAATGCTGCATCGTCGGTGCAATGAGCCGGTAACGATATTCAGTATTCACTTTATTCCTCCCATAGACGCTTGCCCTCCACCAAACCGCATACTGTTCCATACATGATGAATCGCAAGAAACGATACCCTCTGATTGAGGTAAATAAGAGTTTGCAGAAACCATCTGAAGCCGAACAATCGAATTGACCTAAAACTCTAATCAATAACGCCCCTTCCCCTTAGTTGCCGCGTAACACCCGCATGCTTGGGTATCCCTCGTGATGTGTTGGGTGGCGATGACGGGCACGGGTCTGTCCCCACGCGAACCATCACCAAACGAAGCCGTCCGGTGTCAGATCAAAGGTGATGCTATGACCCAGGAAACCCAAGTTGTTGTCTTCGCCTCTCAAAAAGGGGGATCGGGGAACACCACCTTGTCCGGACATAATGCTGTCCAGGCCGTACTCTCAGGCGCAGTCCCTGTCGCCCTCATTGATACCGATCCGCAAGGAAGCTTATCAAAATGGTGGAATGCGCGCGCCAGTGAAACACCCGTCTTTGCCCGGACGACGGTGGAGAATCTGGGTCGTGATATCGCCCTCCTCAAGGAAAGTGGTATCAAGCTCATTGTCATCGATACCCCCCCCGCGGTGACGTCCGCGATCACCGAGGTCATTTCCTATGCTGATCTCGTCGTGGTTCCCACCCGGCCAAGCCCCCACGACTTGCGAGCAGTTGGGGTAACGGGCGACCTTGTTGATCAGCAAGGCAAACCGTTAGTGTTCGTTGTGAATTGCGCAACCGCCCGTGCACGGATCACGAGCGAAACAGCTGTCAGCCTATCGCAGCATGGTACCGTTGCCCCCGCAACACTCCACAACCGTGTCGACTTTGCAGCGAGTATGATTGATGGACGGACAGTGGGGGAGATTAACCCAGGCTCCCGCTCCGCCAAGGAGGTTGTGACCCTATGGAACTATATTGAGGAACGGCTTCGGCGCCTTACCCGCAGCGTCGAGAAACACGACACCTACTCCGGTCCGCAGTTTGAGGTCGAGCTTCTCACCCCTATCCGCAGTGTCGCGAACGAGCCCGTGGAAGAACCGATTGCGGCCGCCGTGCCGCCGCCGGAACCTGTCCTTCCCTCCGGTGACTTGGAACCCTTGTTCGACGAAGAACCCGGCTCCGCACCAGCACGTCTTGAACGCCGTGTACGATCGGCGCTGCAAAACCAGCTTGAAAACTCCGTCTGGGATCAGTTTGATCGACGCAGTATCGATGTGGGACCGCCCTCTGGTCTTCCGGATCGACGGCGCTCGCCCACCTTTGGTCGCCGGAATAGTAAGTCATAGAATTGTTTTATCGTATTGAGCCTTGTCGGACCAAAGCCGCCACCAACCAGGAACGCGCCCAGGTCATGCTTTCGTCAACAAGCGCTCTTGTCAATGCTGAAGGGGTCACGGATGTCTCGAACGAAATTCGCGTCGCTCCATAGCGGGCTTCTTGCGCGGAAGGGGGAAGCCCTACCTGCGTCTACTCACCCTCTTTCCGAAAAAGTCTTTACCGACCAGGGCCCCTCCCTTCGTCGGTTGGTTGATGGTCCCTTAGACCCCTCGGTGTACGAAACACCGGGTGAGGATACATCGTTTGATCGCAACGAGACGCAAACAAATCGGGCAAAACCAGCCTATACACCTCCCAGCAGACGGCTCACGACCACTGCTCCCGCGCTTCGCGCGCCTGAGCCAAGTGTTGAGATGGATGAGGTCGATACGGAAGATTTCGGCCCCTGCGAAACAAGTTGCGGGGCTGTCAGGTCAGCGCCCAGCCGAGCGCCGCGGCCACGCATGGGGTCGCTACCCTTCAAACTGTCCGTCCGCGTGAACGCCCGCCAGCGCAGGCTTATCCGTATGATCGCAGCAATCCGCAATCAGTCTCAACAGACCATCTTGGCAGCGGCGGTCGATCAGTATCTCGAAACCCTCGGCAAAAAAGAGATGAAAAGCTGCCGTTGCTATAAGAACCGCTTGAAGGAAAAATGAGGCCGCGCCACTGTTGTATGCCATGACAGCCTCATCCCCCGTTCTTCTGCCCCAAAACCCACACGCCGTGGTCATGGTCCGCCCCCTCGCCTTTGCATCGAATGCGGAGACGATGGCGGACAACCACTTCCAAAGGGACGTCGCGGACGGCAGCGCTAAGAGTTGGGCCCTCGCCGAATTTGATGCGATGGTTGATACCCTTCGGGCCGCGGGGGTTACGGTGCACGTCTTTGACGAAGCGCGAGAAGAGGTCCCCGACGCGGTTTTTCCCAATAATTGGATCACTACGCACCATGACGGAACCCTTGTCACCTATCCGATGTACGCGCCCTCCCGCCGGAAAGAGCGGCGCCAAGACGTACTGGATTATCTAGGGGAGACCTATAAGGTCTCCCGTCACATTGATCTGTCCCCCTTTGCCGAAGCGTCGCAGTTCCTAGAAGGAACAGGCGCCGTGGTCTTTGACCATACCCATCGGACTGCATTCATGGCCCGCTCCCGTCGGGCTGATGAGGCGCTGCTGACCACCCTCTGCGCAGAACTGTCCTATGAGCCCTTCATTTTCGACGCCGTCGATCACGATGGGCGCCCCATTTATCACACGAATGTTATGATGGCGGTGGGCGAGAAAACGGCCCTCGTAAGCCCATCCTGTATACAGATGGATGAGGACCGGGCGCACCTATTGGCAGCCCTTGCCCGCAGCGACAGGGCAGTCATCACCCTGTCCCATCATCAAATTGCAGCCTTTGCCGGGAACGCTCTTGAAGTGAATGGTGAGTATGGGGACGTTCTTATTCTCTCAGATCGTGGGTTCGACAGCCTGAGTGAGGCCCAGCGAAAGACCTTAATGGAACGGGTCAAGGTGGTTCCTGTTGATCTGCCGACCATCGAAATTTCTGGCGGCAGCGCCCGCTGCATGATGGCGGGTATCCACCTGCCGAAAAGAGGTTAGCGGGCGGCCATGGGGTCACCGCTCATATCATCGGTGCCCATCCACCGATCCCAAAAGCGAAAATAAAGCCCATAATTACGGCTGAATTTCGTATGATGAAGATTATGATGGCGCGCGGTGATAAGGTGCCGCCCCACTGGCCCGTCGAGGAACTGTTTTGGCCAGATCTCCCACCCCGAATGATTGGCAACCGCATTGAACGTCATCAAGGTGAGGAGGAACAGAAAAACACCCATATGGATGGGAATGAAGAACGCCATTAGCGGGATAAAGGGTGCAGAGATAATGGCCTCCCACGGATGGAAGGAAAAAGCGGCCCAAGGGGTGGGCTGCTTAGACAAATGGTGGGTCCGGTGGGTGGCGGGATAGAGCTTTGGATGATGCATCATCCGGTGCGTCCAGTAAAAATATGTATCGTGCAGAAACAGGTAGATCAGTAAGCTGACTGGCATCCATGCCCAGTCCGTGGCGGATAGGGGCCCGGAGTAGATCGCTGTCCCCCCCTCCTTCCAGGTATGGATGAGGATCGCCGCAGGCACCGCATAGATGAGGGAGACCGCCATCGAGGTGCGGGCCTCCCGCCACATGGTTTGCGCTGTGGGACGTCGGTCAGCGAGGCGAACCCCTCCGACTTTTTCCTCAGGGCGCGCCCAAATGGCGGCCCAGAACATGCCGGAAAACAGAATGTACCGTAGCCAAATGATGGCAAGCGAAGAGAGATAGGTAAGCGCAAACCCCATAAACGCCCGCTCACATTCGATGAGTCAAAAGCTTGGAACGGTTTGGACAGGGTCTCTTTTTTCGCGTGCGCGCCTTCGACCCGCTGGGCCAACAAGCGGTCGAGGTCCCTTTCACGATGCTCAGCTGTGATATCCGCGATCATGTCGTCACTAAACCCGATATATTCCAAGGTTTTTTCGGACAGGGTGATGGCAGATTCAAGCATTTCCCGAATGATAAAATCGGGCTCTGAATCCATCAGCTCAATCTCATGAAGGCGGTCATAGGCCCGGACGAGAATACGGATGTTCGGACACTTCTCTCGCAGGGCCGCAACGGTGGTGCCGACCTCCGCCCGGGCATCGAGCGCGAACACCACAGCATCAGCATTGAGCGCCCCCGCCTGGAGGAGAAGGTGGATATCGGCCCCATTGCCGAAATAGACCTTCGTGCCAAACTGGGCCGCCATCTCGATCCGTTTTGGGTCATTGTCGATGGCCGTAACGGTCACGCCAGAGCCCCTGAGGACCTGGGTCACCACCTGCCCAATCCGACCAAACCCCACAACGAGGACGGAGCCTGGGGCCTCCGCCTCCTCGGCGGGGGTCAGCTCACCGACCGTTGTCCCTTGGATCCGCGAGACCGACATCATGATGATGGGCGTGGCAATCATGGACAGCGTAATGACGGCCGAGAGGATCGTCGCCATATCGCCCGCGAACAGCCCGGCTCCCACCCCGAGACTAAAGACAACAAAACCAAACTCCCCCCCTTGGCTCAACACCCCAGCCGTCTTCAGCGCCGTCGGTGTTTCAGCGCCAAATGTCCGCGCTAGTACAAAGAGGATGACAGACTTAATCGCGATGAGCCCAATGGCGCCGGACAAGACGATCCACCAACTATCGAGAAGGACGCCAAGGTCCAATTGCATTCCAACACCGATGAAGAAGAGGCCAAGCAGAAGCTCGCGAAAAGGTTCAATGTCGGCTTCGATCTGATGGCGGAAGGAGCTTTCGGCGAGCATCACCCCCGCCAGGAAGGCACCCAGAGCCATGGATAGCCCCACCTCCGCCACCCCAAGGGATGTCGCTGCGACCACGAAAAGGGCAGCCGCCGTGAAGGCCTCGCGAGACCCCGACACCGCGACAATCTTAAAGAATGGGTTGAGCAAAAACCGACCCACAAGAATGATGGCGATGACCACCCCGGCCGCCTGACCAATGGCGACCCAGTTCACTGCAACGCCGTCTTCACCCCCCGCTGCTTGGGCCGCAACGATGGGGATCGCCGCGAGCAGCGGAATGACCGCCACATCCTGAAGCAACAGTACTGAAAAGGCCCTGGTGCCGTGGGGGCTGTTCATCTCCCGGCGCTCTTGCAACAGCGACAGAGCGAACGCCGTCGACGAACAGGCAAGACCAAACCCGGCAATAATCCCTGCGCCCATGGGAAACACACCGGACCAGATAAATAGCGCGCTTAAAGCCGCGCCGGTGACCACCATCTGGCTCAGCCCCAGCCCAAAGATCGTCTGTCGCAACGACCATAATCGCCCGAAACTGAGTTCCAATCCGATGACAAACAAAAAGAGGACGACCCCAAGCTCCGCAACGTGGAAGACCCCCTCCTCGACCTTGAGCCACCCCAACGCTGACGGACCAAGGATTATCCCTGCCGCTAGAAAACCTAAGATGGTGCCAAGCTTGAGCTTCTTAAAAACAGGGACAGCGACCGCCGTTGCGCCCAGATAGAGCGACGCCTGGACCAAAAACTCATTATCGACGGGCGCGCCTGCCATAGGGTGATGTTCCTTTCCCGGTTCCCATTAGTGATGTAGCCTGACCCGCTGAGATGCCAAAGGGCCTTTAAGGGTAGGAGTGACCATGTCCCGCGATGCTTACCTTATTTCCGCCGCCGACCTGACGGATCAGTTGAATGACCAGCAAACGCGCGTGGTGGATGGGACGTGGCTCCTCGACCAGACAAGGACTCCGCGGACCGAGTTTTTGGAGGGGCACATCCCCGGCGCGGTCTTCTTTGATGTGGATGCCATATCGGACAAGGACAGTTCACTGCCGCATATGCTTCCTTCACCCGAAAGGTTCGCCGAGTTGGTCGGCATCCTTGGGATCGCCGATGGAGATGACATCGTCGTTTATGACACGGCCGGCCTTTTTTCCGCCGCAAGGGTGTGGTGGACATTCAAAATCATGGGGGCCCGATCGGTGCGGATTCTCGATGGAGGCCTCCCCGCATGGCGCGCTGTGGGCGGCGCCCTGGAAAGCGGTGAGCCGCGCCCGGCGCCGGCCCAGTTTACCCCTGCCTTCGACCGAGCCGCGGTGGTCGGCCTTGCTGAAATGAAAGATATTATCTCTACAAAGAGTGACAACATACTGGACGCGCGTCCCGCCGCCCGTTTTCGTGGAGAGGCGCCCGAGCCGCGCCAAGGCTTAAGGTCAGGTCACATGCCTGGCGCTTTGAACCTCCCCGCTGGCGAGGTAGTCCAAGATGGTCGCCTTATTGCAGATAACGACCTCACGCAGGTGATGGACAATCTAGGGCTGGTTCACGATGGACCGATTGTCACGTCCTGTGGCTCGGGGGTCACCGCCGCTATTCTCACTCTCGCCCTTAACGTCAGCGGCTTTGATAAGGTTCGGCTATATGATGGGTCGTGGGCGGAATGGGGCGGACGTGAAGACACAGACATTGTGTAACTTGAAGCACGAGAAGCGATGGAATATGCCATCTCAAGCCTTTCCGGGCCAAGTGTATACGGTTGGCCCGCCGGAAATGCGAAAAAACAAAGATTTAAAGTATCTCCCTAAATCCGATTGAGGAGGAGACACTTTAGGATAGAATGCCGCGCACCAGCGCATGCGCAACTGCCTTAGGAGATGTCAAGGATGTCAGAACGGATCGTCTACGTAAACGGGACCTACGTACCCGAAAACGAAGCGAGTATCTCCGTATTTGACCGTGGTTTTTTGTTCTCTGACGGTGTGTACGAAGTGTGTAGCGTTCTTGATGGGCGACTGGTGGATAACGCCGCCCACATGGCACGGCTTGCACGATCATTATCAGCTTTATCAATCTCCTGTCCCCTTACTGATGATGAAATATGTTCGGTTCAGAAATCACTTATCGAGCAAAACAACCTTAAAGAAGGGGTCGTCTATTTGCAGGTCACCCGCGGGCCAGCGGATCGTGACTTTGCCTGCCCTCAAAATAGCTCACCGACTATTGTTTTGTTCACACAGGAAAAGAAGATCCTTGACCATCCGAAAGCGGCAATAGGCCTCAATATTGTCTCCGTCCCTGATCTTCGTTGGGCACGTCGGGATATCAAGTCTGTCGGCCTGCTGGCGCCCGTTCTCGCCAAACAGGAGGCGATCGAAAAAGGCGCAGATGATGCGTGGATGGTGGAAAACGATACGGTGACCGAGGGCACCTCACATAACGCCTATATCGTTACGCGCGATGAAAGGATTGTGACACGCCATTTATCAAGCAGTATTTTACCCGGGATCACCCGCCGGGTGGTATTGGATCTTGCGCAAAACCTAGGCCTCACCATCGAAGAACGTCCGTTTACCGTCGAAGAAGCGATAAATGCTGCGGAGGCATTTGCGACAAGCGCGTCTATGTTTGTTTTACCCATCGTATCCATCAATGAAATGTCCGTAGGCGATGGTACGCCGGGGCCAATCACCCGGGATCTACGGGCCCGTTATATTGACCTCGCCCTCACGGAAGCTGTTTGAAGGTAAACTCGATCCCTTATCAGTAGACGGTCAAGATTTTATCTTCACCTCAAAATCAGTGTCAGTTGTTGTATTCAAATGCATGCGGAATTTCACCCAGCCAAGGGCAATTAAAACAACGATAACCGCAAAAATTATCCACTCGACAGGAATAGACCCCTCCGACGCCGATAAAGGTTCGTAAACGATATATAAAGCAAGCGCGAATGTTGTAAACGCCGCCAAATAGGGAAAGAACGCGCCCCAAAACCCACGCGCTATGCGATGCTCCTCCGATATCTTTGCTCTCAGCGCTATGCGACACGCACAGACCGCGAAGAAAATCATCCCGATCGATAAAGAAGAGGCATTGAGGATCGGCGTCAACATTTCGCGTCCGACCACCACCCCTAACAACCCAAGGACACTGGGCACTACAACCGCTGGCCAAGAAACAAAGCGACCCTTCTGGGGTGCAAAAATAGACCAAATCAATCCAGCGCGTCCCATCACGGAGAAAATACGCGCTGTGGCAAATAAACAGGCATTCCAACTGGTCAGCAATCCAAGCAATCCGGCGATCAGTACCAGTTTCGCCGTGGAGGGGGAGTCCAAACCAATGCGAAAGGCCGCCTCGATAGGCAGGTCCGCACTGATCAACTCTTCTCTTGGCGCGATATAGGCGGCTGCTAAGATAATAACGATATAGAACATAGCAGCGCCGACGATGGATATCGTTATGATCGTTGCAATGGTTCTCGCCGTAACCGCATTCTCTTTTTCTCCAAACGATTGAGCGATAGCCTCAAACCCGGACAAGAAAAAGGGCGTTATAATCAGTACGGCCCCCACTCCAAGTAATGGAGAGTTCCCGCCGGAGACAAATCCCGGTGACAAATTCTCAGGATTGCCATGGATGAACGCAGAAATGGATAATCCCAATACAATCAGAATCAGTAGCGCGACCACCAATTCCTGCACCCGTGCCGACGCAGTTGCACCAAGATAAGTCAGAACGCCTAAGGCGATCGTCGCCAATATGGCGGTCATCATTCCGCCTAATGTGATATTTGCCCCTCTGATCGTGTAGAGCGCGTCACCTTTTATTTCTGGTAAAATAACTTCTACAATCCACGCAACAGAAAGCGTGAAATAAATGAGTGCAGAGATAAATGATACGAGCAGGATATAGCCCATAAAGAACGCTGCATTCTTTCCGAAGGCACGATATGCGTAGTAGAGCGCTCCACCATTTACGGGGTATTGAGCCCCTAACTCAGCGTAGCATAGCCCTACCGGCAGCAGCAGTAGGCCACCGGCAAGAAAAGCGATTGATGCGCCGAAGGGGCCCGCGTCGGCAATCCAACCGCCTGCGGCGACAATCCAACCAACACCAATGATGAAGCCAAAACAGAGCGAAAAGTACGCTTTCGCGCCAATACGCCCGGGGTCATTTGAGGTCTCTTGCTTCATCATTATTATTCTTTGTATAGATTACTTTTTCAGACCCAAAATCTCTCGCGCCTCATCGGGCGTTGCCACCCGACGTCCTAGATTGTTGACGATGGAACAAGCGCGCTCAACAAGCTGCCCATTCGTCGCAAAAACGCCCTTCTCTAGGTAGAGATTATCTTCCAGACCAACCCGAACGTTCCCACCAAGGATAGTAGACAGTGCCACCGTGGGCATCTGATGCCGGCCAATGCCTAGCATTCCCCATTCCGCCCCTTCCGGAAGCTGACTTTTCATATACATGATAGTTTCAACGTTCCATGGCATCCCCCATTTAACACCCAGTACAAATTGAATGTATGGAGGGCTGTCAATGATACCATCTGCTATCATGTCTTTGACAAGCTCGAGATCACCCGGGCCAAACACCTCGAGTTCGGGTTTAACATTTGCCGCCCGGAACCGCTCAGCCATTGCCCGAAGTGTCGGTGCAGTGTTGAGGTAAACAATATCATCCTCATTCATAGTGGTCACGTCGAGTGAGGCGATTTCAGGCCGGCATTCTTCTAAATGCCGCATACGAACATCAACGCTTCCTGCATCGGTCAGAGGCCCCGGTTGACCACTGTCAAATGGTTCGGGCGCAAATGTCGCGTTACCGCCACACGTTAAGTTGAGAACAACATCAATGTTCTTTTCACGTATTCTTTCAGTCAACTCAGCGTATAGCACTGGGTCGTGACACCCATCATCTGTCTCTGGATCACGGACATGACAGTGCACGACAGAGGCCCCGGCCGCCGCCGCCTCTTCCACGGCGGCGCAAATTTGCTCCGGCGTTACAGGAAATGACGGATGGTCACGATTAAACGGGCCTTCGCCCGTAACGGCGCATGTTAGTATTGCCGGTTTCATGTTACATTACCTCTTTCGTTCAAGAATCTCGTTATTTTCATCTTCATGCTTTTTAGTCGTATTCGTTTAGCATGCTATTCGTTCAAAGCCGGCAGAATAATGCGCGAAGGGTACGTTTGTGAATGATGAACTTTGTTTTTCGCAATGCGCGGGTTCACAGCATCGATCATCATATCTTTCGTATTCAAATTACGGACAAAGCGGGGAAAATCAGAGCTTGTTGCCGAAATCGCGAACCGCTGGCCCGACGCAATCTGGATTGCGGTATCCGGTAACCGAAACTTGATGGGATAAACACCACCTGGTTCCATAAACACTTCTTTGTCGAACCCCTCCCTGTAGCGTACCCGAAACGCTTTATCGGTTATGTTAAACGCACGCCCCTCATCATCAACTGTCAGTAAGCGCACAAAGAAGTCTGTATCAGGGGCATCTGAAGACACATACATCTCCACTTCTATCGCCCCCGTTATCGTCAACGGATCTTCTAGGCGGGGAGATTGGAAATATAGAACATCCGAACGGGCATGAGCCTCGCGCTGATCAAAAGAACCAAATATTGGTGTCGTCACACCAGCCCAACAGCAATCTACGCCCCCCTTTGT
>CALFRH010000541.1 GCA_937919225.1 uncultured Parvularcula sp. | reverse complement strand
CTCCACCGTGTTGATCGTAATCTCCGCGGTGCGTGGCGGCTCATAAGCAGAATCAATCCCCGTGAAGTTCTTGATCTCACCGGCACGTGCCTTCTTATAAAGGCCCTTCACGTCTCGCTGTTCGGCAACCTCTAGCGGCGTGTCCACATGCACCTCGATGAACTCTCCTTCATCGAGGAGGCCGCGGGCCATTTGCCGCTCATCCCTGAACGGAGAAATAAAGGCTGACAGGACGATGAGCCCAGCATCCACCATAAGCTTGCCGGTTTCCGCCACCCGGCGGATATTTTCCACCCGGTCTGCATCCGTAAAGCCTAGATCCTTATTCAGGCCGTGGCGCACATTGTCCCCGTCCAGAATATAAGTATGCCGACCCATATCATGGAGCCGTTTCTCGACGAGGTTCGCGATGGTGGATTTGCCCGCGCCGGACAGCCCTGTGAACCAGAGGAGGGCAGGTTTTTGCACCTTCATCGCGGCGCGTTCATCTTTACCGACCTCAAGGTCTTGCCAAACGACATTGTCCGCCCGGCGGAGGGAGTAATCCATCATGCCCGCGCCGACGGTGGCGTTGGTTTGGCGGTCGATGATAATAAAGCTACCGGTCTGACGATTATCTGTATAGGCATCAAACCCGATAGGTGAGGATAGGTTCAGCTTGCAGACAGCAATTTCGTTCAGTGCCAAGCTTTTGCCGGGCCGCTCCTCCAGCGTGTTGACGTCAATCTTGTTCCGCAGCTCGGTAACCACACCGGGAACCATTCGATTGGCGGTTTTGAACACATATTGCCGACCGGGCAGCATCGCTTCATCCGCCATCCAAATGATGTGAGCGGAGAATTGATCAGACTGGGAGGCGGGGTGGTCCTTATGGCACAGAATGTCACCGCGAGAGATGTCGATTTCATCTTCCAGGGTGATCGTGACCGCTTGACGTTTTTCGGCAGTCTCAATCTCTCCGTCCATGGTCACGATTTTTTCGACGGTGGAGCGTTTGCCCGATGGAATCACGATGATGGGATCGCCCACCTTGACGCTACCGCTCGCAACGGTGCCGGAGAAACCGCGAAAGTCGAGATTTGGGCGGTTCACCCACTGCACGGGTAGTCGGAAGGGGGCATCATCTGCCTCGGACAGATCAATTGTCTCAAGGTGCTCCAAAAGGGCGGGCCCATCATAATAGGGCGTCTTGTCCGACCCTTGGGTAACATTATCCCCGCCAAGGGCTGACATGGGTATGCAGAGGATGGAGTCGAAATTGAGCTTTTGGGCGAAGGCGCGATAGTCGGCCTCGATTTCTTTGAACCTCTCTTCGGAGAAATCCACCAAGTCCATCTTATTGATCGCGACGACGACATTTTTGATGCCGAGGAGGGAGCAAATGAAACTATGGCGCCGGGTTTGGACCATGAGCCCCGCGCGGGCATCGACGAGGAGGATTGCCAAATCTGCCGTTGAGGCACCGGTGGCCATATTGCGGGTATATTGTTCGTGTCCAGGGGTATCGGCGACGATGAATTTGCGTTTGTCGGTTGAGAAAAACCGGTAAGCGACATCAATCGTAATGCCCTGCTCCCGCTCTGCGGCGAGGCCATCGACCAGGAGGGCGAAGTCGATATCTTGCCCTTGGGTCCCAGATTTTTTGGAATCGTTCTCAAGGGCGGCAACTTGATCCTCATACAACATTTTTGAATCGTAGAGGAGGCGACCGATCAGGGTCGATTTCCCATCGTCCACTGACCCGCACGTGATAAAGCGGAGGAGAGATTTGTTCTCGTGCTTTTGAAGGTAGGCAACAACATCTTTTTCGATGAGGGCGGTATCGGCATCTTGTAGGGTCATCTTAGAAATAGCCCTCTTGCTTTTTCTTCTCCATGGAGGCGGCCTGGTCGTGGTCGATCACCCGGCCCTGGCGTTCGGATGTGGTGGAGAGGAGGGTTTCTTGAATGATTTCTTCTAAGGTGGACGCCGTGCTTTCTACCGCGCCCGTGAGGGGATAGCAGCCTAACGTCCGGAAACGGACAGACTTCATCTCCGGCTCCTTACCGTCCAGGGGCATACGGTCATCATCCACCATGATAAGAGTGCCCTCATGCTCCACTACGGGGCGCTCGGCGGCAAAGTAAAGCTCAGGGATCTTGATCTTTTCGCGATAAATATATTGCCAGATATCAAGCTCGGTCCAGTTGGATAGGGGGAAGACGCGGATGGTCTCCCCTTTATGAATGCGGGTATTGTACGTGTTCCACAATTCCGGCCGCTGATTTTTAGGATCCCAACGGTGCCCCGGTGCGCGGAAAGAGAAGATGCGTTCCTTCGCGCGAGACTTTTCTTCATCGCGGCGCGCGCCTCCAAAGGCTGCGTCGAACCCATATTTATCGAGGCCAGCCTTCAGCGCTTGGGTCTTCATCACATCGGTGTGATAGGCACTGCCATGGGTAAAGGGCCCGACACCGTCCTTCACCCCATCTTCGTTAATGTGTACGAATAATTCGAGGCCAAGCTCTTTCGCGGTTTCGTCCCGGAACCGGATCATCTCCTTAAACTTCCACGTGGTGTCCACATGCATAAAAGGAAAGGGTGGGGTCGACGGGTAGAAGGCCTTGAGCGCCAGGTGCAGCATGACTGAGGAGTCTTTACCCACCGAATAAAGCATGACGGGGTTTTCACACTCTGCGGCGACCTCCCGCATAATGTGAATGGCTTCCGCTTCAAGGCGGTCAAGGTGGGTGAGGGCCATTGGGGCTCCCTTCTGGAACGGGGCTATGTGTCGGTGTGATGCAGCTTAACTTCGCACTTGCAAAACGCGCGTCATCTAGGGTCAAGAACAAGGGCTGGCAAGCAAAAGCGGACCTTTCGCAAGTTTGTTGACGGCAAATCTCTTAAGGGGGATGTGAGAATCCCTGAAAAGACCTATCTCGTTGAAGTGAGTCGGGCAAAGGATAGAACCATGATGCAGATGAGTGGGGTAAAGAAGGGTGGGGTACGCGCTTCTATCGTCCTGGGCGCGAGTTTTTGCGTAGGCGCCCTTCACGGGAATGGTCTTGCCCAGGGGCTTGAGGCCACCATTCGTGAGGCATTGCCCCAAACGGTTGCTCTCAAAATTGAGGCGCAACGGCTGGCGGCCGCTGAGCAAGCCATCGCCACAGCCCGGGCGGCGGGATTGCCAGAGATTACCCTCTCAGCCAGTAGCCAAACTGCTGAAGGTGATTTTGAGCTGGGATCCAATGGAGAGGCTCTCCTGGAAGGGATCACGCAGCGGCTAGAGGGGGATGAACCGCCTGAGCCCGGTGACATGATGGGCGGCGATACGGCCCTTGCCGATTTTGGGAACACCAGCACCAACCAGGCGGCGGTCTCTATCGTGCAGCCTCTTTTTACCGGGTTTCGCATCAAGAACGGCAAAGATGAGGCCCGCGCCACCGTTGCCGCAGCCCGGGCCCAGATTGAAGGGGCCCGCCAGTCCATCGGTTTTGATATTGCCACCGCCTATCTCTCTGTCATTGCGGCGGATGCCCGG
>CALFRH010000540.1 GCA_937919225.1 uncultured Parvularcula sp. | reverse complement strand
GCAAGGGCGGTGACGGTTGAGACCTTCACATAGCCGCTTCTGCCCTCACGCGCGGCATCCGCGTCCTCAGGCAGGCGATGCTGAACCACGCCGAGGACACCGCCGGGCTTCAGCACAGCGAAAAAGTCCGCAAACGCCTTTTCAGCCAAATCATTGTTGATCAGACCATGGGTACTACGGAAGGTCACGACCATGTCCGCTGTGCCCGCTTCAGCGATGGGGCCAGAGTCTTTGGAGAAAACTGACAGGACGATATCGCCATATTCTTCGGGATTATCCATATAGGTCGCCGTAAATTCCGCCGTCCGGTCCCGCGCATAGTCGCTACTTTCTGGATCAAAACCGGCTGCAATCAATGTGCCGCCACCAGACGCAAGATAAGGCGCGAGAATATCGGTGTACCAACCACCGCCGGGCCACAATTCGACAACGGTCATCCCAGGCTCAAGGCCGAAGAACTCGAGCGTCTCTGCCGGGTGGCGGAATGCATCCCGTGCGGACCGCTCTGTACGCCGCGGATTGGCGAGAACATCCGATAGGGACGCCATCTCGTCCGCAGGCGCCATTTCAGCCGCTTCCGCTGGCGCCGGCACATCACTCGCCTCAGGCGCCACCGTTTCAGCGGGCGTTTCACTGCCGCAAGCCGCAAGGCTGAGGGCCAAGCCCGCAACAGTTAGGGTTAATAGTCCAGTTCGCTTCATCATCATGTCTCCACCAAAAAAACCTCGTGCCCTTCCCCTTCTCGCGGGGCCCTCATGGGCTTTTCGTTGTGTAGCGGGCTTTGTTACCCGATCCCAGGGACAAAAACGGCGCCGCTGCGTTTTACGGGCGACATTGGACCACCGGGGATATGGGATCACCAGGCCCATCAGGCTCATGGGACTTGACGTCGCGGGATGCGCCCCCACCTTTCTAGAGTCGGTGGCCAAAAAGGCATCGGCATCAGGTGACAGGCTTCGCCCAGCATGGGGTGGCCGAACCGCCAATTCGTTGTTGCTCATTAAAGGAGAATGACATGAGAACCTACGACCTTTCCCCCTTCCTTCGCTCCACCGTTGGCTTTGACCGGCTCTTCAATGAGCTCATTGACGGCGCCACAAAGCTCGAAACCGGGGGCTATCCGCCCTACAATATTGAGCTGGTGGACGAGAATAATTACCAGATTACCTTAGCCGTCGCCGGATTTGGCGAAGACGACATCGATATCGAAGTGGTCGACCGCGACTTGCGCGTTTCGGGGCGCAAGGGTGCCGAGGCTGATCGTGAGCGCCAATTCCTACACCAGGGGATTGCAGGCCGGAATTTCGACCGCCGCTTCCGCCTGGCTGAGCATGTCTATGTGACCGGCGCGGCCCTCGAAAATGGGCTGTTGAATATCTCGCTTGAGCGAGAAGTGCCCGAAGCGAAAAAGCCCCGTAAAATCGCCATTGGCCCAGGGGGCGAGAGCAAAAGCGCCCAGATCCTCAAGGGCCCGAACGCGGCCTAACCTCCGCCCCGCCTAAGAGTTTATCGTTCCCCACGGCGCGCGAGCGTCCGTGGGGTCGTTTACTCCACCCTTCGAAAAGAAGGGCCCAAACCTTTTCATTGCCACCTTCCCTCCACCAGGACAGTATGTTGCTAGTATTTCACAGCGCGTCCGCAAAAGTGGGGACCGGTTTTGCGACAAGACGCGCGTAGTCGAAAATGAGAGGGTCCGATGCGTCAGATTTTAACGGGTTCAACTTGGATTGTTGCGGCACTGGCCGCGGTGAGCCTGTCGGCATGCATGTCACCGAACACCGGTCCGAAAGACTATGTAACGGTCAAATACGATCCCAACGATTATGACCAATCGAACCTCCAACGGCTTGCCACGGCCCAGTGTCGGGCCAAGGGCTATAGCGCCGCTGGCCCCTCCTACGCCCAACCGAACATGGACGCGGCCAATTGGAGCTATCAATCGTTCGGGTGTTATTAGAGCATCGCGCCGAAAAGTGTACGCGGTTTTCGGCGAAAAGCGATGCGAAAACAAAAGACTATAGCGACGACGTGCGTATAATCGAACGTCCGTCGCTATAGCGAGCGTTACGGCTAACGTGAATCAGCGAAAGTTGCTCACGCACTTAAAAACAAAGACTTAGAGCCGAGATTCTCTCTCTAGCCTCCCCGCGACTTGATCGCTGGGCCCAGCACCCGTTTTCGCAGCTCGTCCTACACCTGCGGAATATTCACATTCCAGAGATGGACCCCGCGGTCTTCGCCGCGGGGAAACGGCAGTCGGTAGACTGAGAGCGACCTACCCAAGCTTAGGCAATTCCGTCGCCCTATCGGCATCAAGATACCGCGCCGCGGTCACCGCCAACCCATCGGTCAATTCAATCATTAGCGGATTGCCCGTGGGAATTTCCACTTGGGTGATGGCATCATCCGCCACATTGAAGAGAAGCTTTACCAGCGCCCGTAGGGAATTGCCGTGGGCCGCAATCAGCAAATCGCCCTTCGCCAGCTCCGGCGCGATGGTGCTTTCCCAGTAGGGTTGCACGCGCTCTAAAGTGATTTTGAGGGACTCCGTCGCTGGCGTATCAATCCCCTTATACCGCTCATCGACAAGAGAGGGGTAGACGGACTGATCCTCTAGCGGCGGCGGCGGGGTATCGTAGCTACGGCGCCAAATGTGAACCTGTTCGTCGCCATGCTTTTCCGCAGTCTCTTTTTTATTGAGGCCCGTGAGACCCCCATAGTGGCGCTCATTCATGCGCCAATCTTTGACGACGGGCAGCCAGAGCTTGCCCATCTTTTGAAGCGCATAATTCAGGGTTCGGATCGCCCGGGTCTGCACCGAGGTAAAGGCAATGTGGGGTGCAAACGCCTCGGCCGCGATCAACTCGCCCGCCCGCTGGGCCTCGGCCTCCCCC
Source organism: uncultured Parvularcula sp. (assembly GCA_937919225.1). Lineage (GTDB taxonomy): Bacteria > Pseudomonadota > Alphaproteobacteria > Caulobacterales > Parvularculaceae > Parvularcula. The sequence goes on along the minus strand of CALFRH010000540.1, from coordinate 344 downwards.
TTTTCGGTGAGGTCCACATCCACCCAGCCGGTGAAACGGTTCTCAAGGTTCCACTGGCTTTGGCCATGGCGGATCAAACAAAGGCGCGGCATGGGGGTCTCCTAATGATGATGGCTTGCCGCCGCCGCGCCCTCATCCTGAGGAGGCCTCGTCTTTCGAGACGCCGCCTAACGGCGGCTCCTCAAGATGAGGCCGTCTCGAAGGACGAGGGCGCGGACGCGATCAAACCGAAATTGATACATATCTCGAGAAACGGGATGCCATGGACAAACCCGAGCAATCAAGGGCCCCTACCCCATCGCTTTGACAATATCCTCGCACATCTTCTTGGCATCCCCGAACAA
>CALFRH010000539.1 GCA_937919225.1 uncultured Parvularcula sp. | reverse complement strand
ATCGGCGACAGGGCCGTCTCTTAGAGATATCTCCCTTACATGGGGGTAGATTGCGGGCGCGAAGAGGTTCAGGCTGGGCGGTCTTCTGTAGAATTGATTGGCAAGTTTCTCTCCAACAGCCTCTCTTTCCGCCAGAATTGTTCTTGTGGTCCCGCAAATCTGGTCAACGTAGGGCCCAACTCCGTCATTGATCTTCTCGAAAGGCCCATAAAACATGTCCTTATACCCAGCACAGATTAGTGCCATAAGATTGGGATGCACGGAGTTATGCCCGCCGACTTGGTATCCTAGATCACGTCCTGCGGGCTCTGCCCAATCTCGCAGATATTCACGTTCTTCATCGAGCGCGCTCTTTTTGACCTTCCCTTCCAACGAGTCGCAAATCCTAAGATATGCGTTGCGCAAAGCTTCAATCGAAAAGTCTTGATAGCTGATAGTGCCGCCTTCATCCGCCACAACAGTTAGTGGAAATGGGTGTGCCTCAATCCACTCCGCATAGTTCGAGCGTTTGTGATGTGGTCCGAAAAATACGATAATGAACGGTGCAAAAACGGGAGTGATGACAGACGTCAGTGCCTTTGGCGATTGAGCATACCAATTGACGGGTGCTTGTCCCGACATACGACGCGCCATTCTGATTTTGCGACCTTCTGTGGTTAATTCGAGCGTATCGCTTGGAAGCGTGTTGATCAGCCGAATTACCCCAGTGCTCTTCATCAGGCTCCTCGCGAAGCCCTGCAAGAAACTCGCTTCAATTGGATCGTTGTCTTCTACGGGTATGATGTAAACGATACTCGACAATAGCCCGGGCAGACTGTCTTCGACGGTCATATCTAAACTCGAAAATTCTTTATCCATGTCAGTATTTTAGAGTGCGCGGGCTTTCATTTATACAACTAATTGGGGTGTGACCGAGGCATCATCGCCTACGCTGACTTAGAAGAGTCGCCTTTGGTCACTGCAAGGTTGGAAGCAGTTTTGGTTAAGGCGACAGGCTCAGTTTACGACGACCAGCCCGCCAAGCGAGGCCCACATTTGACACAAAAAGGAGGTTTGTGGACCGGTTCGGTTACAAATTTGACATTGTCAGCTATCGAACATATAAAAGCTGACATGGAGATATTTCATGAGTGATGGTCCACATAGAAGCTTGCCGATGCGCAACCACTGGAAGCGCTTGGCGGAGCGCGCCGACAAGGCCGCTTATTCCGCGTTTGAGGTGTCGGAGGCTCTGCCTGCCGCCCTGCAGCAGGAGTTTCGCGAGGCCCCTTTGGAGCAGTTAAAAAAGGCGTTAGGCGTCGATGATCAGGAGGCGCTGTTCTCTGTGCAAAGCCCTCAAGAGCTGGACGCACTCCGGGCAGAGTGCCCCGGATCAGCCGCCGGAAACCTGTTGATAGAGTGTGCGAAAGAAGCGGTTGCAAGCGGGTTGAGTGGAGAAGCGGCTTGCGAACAGGCGCTCGAAAACGCGCTTGACGAGTGTTCTAGGTCGGCGTTTCGAGGAATTGAAGAACACTATTACAGGGAAGCGCCAGATCATCGCGCCCGATTTGTTCGCTCACGTTTGGACGAGGGCAGAAGTCAGTGTGACGTCAATGCTTTAGCGAAAGACATGCTTACTGCTCCTCTCAAAGGCGGCCTTAGCAGGACACTATCCAAGCACGACGGTCTAGATGAGGGGCCTGAATTGCGATGAACCATGCCTTTCAACAGCCAATCCACCGCCAGCTTGAGGTTTCCGTGCTTGAAGTGGCTCCCAGCGACGATCCGCGACCAGATGTTCTGCTTCTGGGGCAAGACATTGAATTTTCGACACAGGACTTAGAGTCTTACGCAACACACATCTGGGACCCAGTTGTGTTTGACGCAATGCTTGTTGCTGCTGTTGTTGAGTACTCTGATCGCAGCCTTAGGCGCTCTTCCAAGTCGTGGGCACGTAACTTCACAGCTAACGTGCCAGTCCATGATCCTGAACGCTGGAACCAACCCGAAGTCACCGAGGCGTTGCACGACGCCCTTGGTTTTTTGACTGGTGATCGCTGGAAAATCTCATTCTCGCAGCGAACAAGTTGAACCTCACCCACGCCAAGGATACTTAGATATTCCTCCGAAGACAGAGGCTACGCTGGCGTTCAGCGACGGAATGGATTCAAGAGCGGTTGCCGGATTGGTGCGTGATGAACTTGGGCATGCATTGGTGCGAGTCAGACTTGGCTCGAAGCGGTCGGACAAACCAGCAAAAGGACAACCATTCACCGCTGTTCCGTACAAGCTCAGGAAGAAGGTCAGAAATCAAGAAACAAGCGCACGAAACCGTGGCTTCCGCTTCGCGCTTGTGAGCGGCCTTGCCTCGTATATATGCGGTGCGTCACGCATCATCATCCCAGAGAGTGGACAAGGGTCTTTAGGGCCTGTGCTTGCGCCTGTGGCGCATGCTTATCCTGACTACCGGAACCACCCAGCGTTTCTGCGTCGCATGCAGATATTTCTCAGTGCGTTGCTTGGTGCTGATATCGAGTACTCGTTTCCGCGCCTTTGGTACACCAAAGGACAAACCCTACGTTCTTACCTTGAACTTGGAATCGACGGCGACGAATGGAAGACCACTCGGTCATGTTGGAAAAGCGCCCAGTGGAGTTCCGTAGACGGGCAATTCCGTCAATGCGGGGTCTGCGCGGCCTGTATGCTACGACGCTTAAGCGTCCATGCAGCAGGGCAAACGGAGCCAGTTGAAACCTATATCGCACAAGACCTCACAGCGGACGATCTTGCGCGTAGCGTTCCTCCCGCATTCGACAAAATGAACACGGCTTTTCGCGAGTATGCCATTGCAGGGGTGCTGCACATGGATCATCTAGCTGATCTTGCAAGAGAGGATGGGCACGTTGTTCTTCGGCGGCAAGCATATGAAATTGCTGACGCTCTAGGATTATCGGTCGAACAGACAGAAAAGAAGATCAACGAAATGATCTCACAACATGCTGCTGAGTGGAGAGCATTCACAGTTTCTCTCGGCGGCAGATCCTTTCTTCAAAATTGGGTTCGGGGTGGCCAATGAGCAGCGCAACAAATTCTACGCTAGACGAGATAGCCGTTGGCGAACGACTTAGAGTTGCCCGTGAAAGCGCGCGAAAAACGCAGGCAGAAGCGGCTAAGTC
>CALFRH010000538.1 GCA_937919225.1 uncultured Parvularcula sp. | reverse complement strand
GCGGGGGACGCCTATGACCTCACCACAATGAACCTGCCGCCGGTTCAAGGCATCATGCTGCTTGCAGCTCATATTAGCCGGGCGATGACGCTGACCGAATGGATCGATCCCTCGATTACGGATGAGCGCGCCCCTTATGTCCGCGATCCGGAGCTTAACATTTACGATCCGGCCAATCCCAACCAACCCACCTATTCGGCTGAGTACGAAGCCCGCTACCGCGCCGCTCAAATCGCGCGCAATCGCCGGATTACCGATTGGGTCAAACAGACATTAGAAGACCTCCGCAAAGCGGGCGAAACACATGCCGAGCGCGCCTTCACGGTGGCCGGGACGATGGCCGACTTGCGTTGGACCGATCCAACCCAAGATCCGTCGGACCGGCGTCCATATGAATGCTATCTTGGCGAACCGAAAGTCGCGAATGACGGGCCAGTTGGGCTGGCCCGGTTTTCAACCCTGCGGTCTTGGCTCAGCCAATGGGGCTATGACACGACCAACGCCACCGGGCTTGGCAATGCGGCGCGAATTTCCTGCCCGGTTCTGGTGATCAACAATACCGCCGACCTTGCCTGCACGCCGAGCCACGCGCAGCGTTTGTTCGACGCGGTGGGGCATGACGATAAGGAGCATCACGACATTAAAGATGCTGACCACTATTATATTGAACGCCCAGACTTATTGCCCGACGCCGTGCGCATCTGTTCTGATTGGATGACCCGAAAGGGCTTTACAGCGTGATTTATGTTGCGTTTGAACCGCGCTCGAGTAGCCTCAGAAGATGCATGAAGCCGCCACTCTCGCCAAACACATCGAAGCCGCTGATCGCGTGGTGATTTTTACGGGCGCCGGTATTTCAACGGAAAGCGGTATTCCAGATTTTCGCTCTCCCGGCGGTGTCTGGTCAAAAATGCAACCGATTTACTTCCAGGATTTTGTCTCAGACAGAGAGGCCCGCCGCGAGGGCTGGCGCCGCGTGTTTGAACGCTCCGCCGGATGGACAGGCGCCACGCCCAATGTCGGACACCGCGCGAGCGCGAAACTGGTCGAGATGGGCAAAGTCACAAGCATCGTCACGCAAAATGTCGATAATCTGCATCAAGATGGCGGTGTGCCAGAAGACAAAGTGGTCGAAGTTCATGGCAATGCGTCCTACGCAAAGTGCCTCAATTGCGGCAAACGACACGAATATGAGACCCTTCGCCCGCGCTACGAAGCCGATGAAGATATTACCTGCGATTTTTGCGGCGGTCTCGTCAAATCAGCGACCATTTCTTTTGGCCAAGCGATGCCAGAAGACAAAATGATGATTGCCGAAAGCGAGGCGTTGTCTTGTGATATGATGATCGCGCTAGGGTCGTCATTGGTTGTCTATCCTGCCGCCAACATTCCCCTCATCGCCAAACAAAATGGTGCGAAATACATAATCATCAATCGCGAAGAGACCGAGCATGACGTCTATGCGGATCTCGTGATCAATTCTGAAATTGGACCGCTCCTGCGCGAAACGCTTTCAGAACTCGGCGTGCCCTTGGAATGAGCGAGCATTGGATCAAAGCTTTACGGTTCGCGGCCCTACCGGAGGCCGACCGCGTTCGGTTTGAAGCGCATAAATTGGTCGAAGATGGCACACCGACGCTCAACTACCACTTGCAATCCCAAACAGCGGCAGGAAGCGTCATTGGCGAAGATCGCGATTATGATCTCCTGAAAGCTGCGATCGGTCCGCTGGCAACCCTCTATGAGGCCAGTGGTCACACAGATTTGATCTTGGAATTGAACTTAAAAACCAACACCTTGCGCCAGATTCAATCAAAGTAATTTCCTTAACGATTACAACCACCTGCTGACAGCGCCATCACACCCCTTCCCCTTGAGAGGGTTTTGTGCTTTTAGCACGCATCTTGCACTGCACAACGCATCTTTACCCAAGGGCAGGCAGTACCCATATATGCATAGCAGGCGGGGCCTGCCACGTAGATTTCGATAGGGAGGGCGA
>CALFRH010000537.1 GCA_937919225.1 uncultured Parvularcula sp. | reverse complement strand
GTCAGCCTAGCTGAGGTCCACTCCATCGACGCACCCTTAGGCAATCGCGCTCCTTCGCGCGAGCTTCTAACCAATAAGTTCAACCAAGATCATCAGTTTGATGGCGTTTGCGCCGCCTCCGATATGCTTGCCATTGCCGCCATCCAATCGCTGACAGCCATTGGTCGTTCGGTTCCCGATGACGTCAAGGTGGTGGGCTATGATAATATCGAGATAGCGGACCTCTACTCGCCCCGCCTCACCACCATCCACCAAGACATTAAGATGGGTGGGCGCCTTCTCGTCGAAGCCGCCATACGGCTAGCCGAAGACGGGCAACGCCCAACCTCTGTCCTACTTCCCACCTACATTACCTCACGGGAAAGCGCATAAACCACAGCTTACGAAACAGTGTGGCGGATCAGCCACAAGATTAACCACGTTGAACAAACGTTTGCTCATTTGCCTTGCGCAAACGTTTGTTCAACGTTAGCGTGACCGGATTATGAAAGTCGCCAACCCATCCAAGACGCGACGTATTCAGGGAGGATAGAAAGTATGAGAAGCCATCTCTTAACGGGGGGCTGCGCTTTTGCGTTAGTGACCGCTGCTGGTCTCGGCGCGCAGGCACAGGAAACAGAAGAGCCCACCCAAGCGCGAAACTTTGACACCATTGTCGTTACCGCCACGGCAAAACCCCAACGCATCATGGACACGTCGATTTCGACGAGCGTGATGTCTCTTGATGAAATCAACGCCTCCAGCCCTCGGGACACTGGCGAAGTTCTTCGCAGCATTCCAGGTGTTAGGTCAGAAGCCTCATCCGGTGGCGGTAACCTCAACCTCACCGTCCGTGGTTTGCCCGTCTCGGCCGGCCTTAAATGGGTATCCCTCCAAGAAGACGGCCTGCCTGTCCTATTGTTCGGCGACATCCTCACCGCCAATGTGGACCAGTTCATTAAGTTAGACGAAACCTACTCACGTATCGAATCCGTCCGTGGGGGTAGCGCAGCCACATCGACCACCAACGGCTCTGCCGCTATTATCAACTTCATTTCCAAAACCGGTGAGCAAGAAGGCGGCAGCGCCTCCATCCGCTATGGCTTGGACTATGACGATTTCCGTACCGACCTAGAGTATGGCGGCTATCTCACAGATGATCTGCGCTTTTATATTGGCGGCCATTGGCAAGAGGGCGGCAGGCTCCGCGGCCTAGACTATAACGGCACCAGCGGCGGTCAAATCCGCGCGAACGTCACCAAAGAGTTCGAGAACGGTTTTGTCCGTGTGGGCTATAAGCGCATTGATAAGTCCGAAGCGACCTTCATGCCTCAACCTAGCCTGGTCGAGGGCTTCACCGTTAAGGGTGATTATCCTGGCCTCAGCGCTAACGATGAAACCCTTCACAGCCCGTATATCCGCCTACTGCCAACAGTAGACGGCGATGGTTCATTGACAACGACTGATCTTGCTGACGGCGTCACCACCGAGTCTGATACGTTCACCGCGACGGTTCAGTTCGACCTGGACAATGGCTGGCGGATCTCCAACAAGACCCGTTCATCCAGCATCACGGGGACTTTTGTGGCCCCCTTCACTTGGAATATCAATCCGGATGCAGATGCGTTCTATGGTGATCTTGGTGTCGACCCATCGACCGTCACGATCTTTAATGGCCCCAATGCTGGCGAACCGGCCGACAGCGCGGGCCTAGAGGCGCTTTACGGCAACGCCTCCTTGGTCCAGTTGGCTGTGTTCAACACAGAGTTTGAAGACCTAGGGAACTTTGTCAACGAAGCCCGCCTGGCGCGGACTTTTGAGATGGGAGACTCAACCCTTGATGTGACAGTTGGTCATTTCTTGATGAACCAAAACATCAACACCGATTGGCACATGCAGAACCTGCTGACGACCATCAGCAATGACGCTGCGCAACTGTCAATTCCTGGTCAGACAACGGAAGGCCTCTTCCGGCATGGTCTCCCCTTCGACTGGGGCGGCAGTAATACCTACTGGAACCTTGAGCACAGCGTCTCCTCTCCATTCGTTATCGTCGGCTATCAAGTTGGCAATCTATCGATTGAGGGTAGCGTTCGGCATGAAACGATGAAAGGCGAAGGCGGCCGTAATCCTGGCGCGACGGGACCTGTTGATCTTAATGGCGACGACGTCATTGATCCTGCCGAAGCCGCGATCCCAATTCCCAATCGCGGCGTTCGTCAGATTCAGGACTACGAGTTTGACGACACGGCGTTCTCAATCGGCGCAAACTATCTCATCAACAACGACTTGGCTGTCTTTGCACGGTATAGTGAAGGTCACACCTTCAACGCTGACCGTCCGTTCGATGCCGGCTGCGTTAACTATGAGACGGGCGAAGGCATTGAGGAATGTATTATCGACTCCACCAGCTTCCTTGAAGGCGGCGTGAAGTGGCAGGGCGATAATTTCAGCCTCTTCGCCACCCTCTTCCACTCTGAAGCCACCGACAATAACGGTGTCTTCACCGATGGCGCGCCGCGCTTTATTCGCCAAGACTATGAGGCGAAGGGTAGCGAACTTGAAGGCTCCCTCAGCTTAGGGAACTTCAACCTGGTCGGGAGTGCCACTTGGGTGGATTCCGAAATCACTGACGCGGAAAGCGATCCAGGGGTGAAAAATGAGGCCCTCATCGGCAACACGCCGAAGCGCCAGGCTGACCTCATTTATTCCCTCATCCCCACATATGATTTCGATGCGATTGACTTGATCGTAGGAGGATCAATTGTGGGGACGACGGACTCTTATGCCAGCGCGGCAAATGAGTTCACCTTAGAAGGGTTCACAACGATTGGATTGTTTGCCGATTATGGGCTGACAGACGATTTGCGGTTACAGCTGAATGTAGCGAACCTTACCGACGAAGTCGGCATTACCGAGGCGGAAGGCTTTACCGTTGACGCCAATGGGAATGGCTACGCCGCCGCACGATCGATCACCGGTCGGACCACGACCCTCCGGTTGCGGTATTCATTCTGATCCCGGCAGTTTATCTGCTACCAATCAGCCTGCCGCATTCATTGCGGCAGGCTTCTGTTGTCCTATGGGGGGTTTTCTCGTGACGGATTCGACCCATCACGACATTGCCGACAGGGCCCTTGCAGTAGCAAGCCCTCTACGAATTGTCGTGCTGGGTGGCGGCTCAGCGGGCTGGCTGGTTGCAGGCTACCTTGCGACCCTGGGTCGACAGAGCAGCGTCCGCCAGCTCACCGTCACCCTTGTTGAATCGGACACGATTGCGCGAATCGGGGTCGGCGAAGCCACCGTGCCAAGCATTCGCGGCACCCTCTCTCTCCTCGGCCTTCGGGAGGAAGACTTCATCAACGAGGCTGACGCCACCTATAAGCAGGCCATAGAATTTGTCGGTTGGTCAACGGGTACTGATGAAGATGCGTTCTTTCACCCCTTTGACAAGCGTCCCGTCGCCATCCCTGACACCTCGCTGCACCGCTGGCTGAACAGTGATCGCGCTATTAGATGGGACCATTACATTTCGCCGCAGTCCCGTCTTTGCAGCAAAAACTACTCCCCCAAAGCGGACGCGCCCTGGCCGGACTACGCCTCCCCCCTTCCCTATGCCTATCATATGGATGCCGATGGATTCGGCCACAGCCTTCGTCAACACTTCGCGCAGAACGGTGTGAACCACATTGTTGCAACGGTTAAACACGTTGAGCTAGAGCCTGTGTCCGGGAACATCACATCCCTTCAGACAGAAGACGGGCAGGAGATTGCGGGCGATCTTTTCATTGATTGCTCTGGCATGCGGGGGCAGTTAATCGACAAGACTTTGGGCGTTGGGTATCAGTCATTGTCGGACAAGCTTTTATGCGACCGGGCCGTAGCCCTCCGGGTGCCCCTTACCGCCGATGAGGCACAACGCCCCTACACCCGCTCGGTGGCGATGTCGTCAGGATGGCGGTGGGAAATTCCCCTTCGTTCTCGCCTTGGCACGGGCTATGTCTATTCATCCGCTCACTGCAGCAGGGAGGCCGCAGAACAAGACCTGCGAGCTCAATTGGGAGCCCGGGCCGACGGAGTGCCAGCGCGGCACCTATCCTTTGATGTCGGTTATCGCGAGGCGTTTTGGAGCCGGAATGTCATCGCCATGGGCATGGCTGGCGGGTTTATCGAACCTCTTGAATCAACAGCCATCTACCTTGTGGAGGCCGCCGCCTCCCTACTTTGCACCATGCTCCCCCAGGGTCCTCATCATACGGTTTTTGCCCAACACTTTAATCGGTCGATGAGCCAACTCTACGAAGAAGTAACAGATTTCGTAAACTTCCACTATGTGATGTCGAACCGACAAGATACGGACTTTTGGCGTGATGCCTCCGACCCGGCTCGCGCAACTGAGAATGTGCGCGGTCTAATGGCTCTTTGGCTGGAAAAGCCGCCAACCGTGTTCGACTTTCCGTATCCGTTTCGCCTATTCTCACCCCAAAGCTATGAGCATATTTTATTTGGTATGAAGACGTCTTACCCATGTGGTATGACGGTAAATGCCCGCCTTTGTGAACCGCTGCCCGAAACCGAAAAGGCGGTGAAAGAAGGTTTGGCAGGTTTCTTACCGACGAACCGCGCCCTCGCGGGGTTTCGCACCAAAGGAGAGCCTGAACATGCCTGACCCCACCCTCTCCGGCAGTCGCCCGCTTTACGTCGAACCCACCCTTTTACGGGCTGACGAACACAGCACGCTCGGCCTTGAGCCCACGAACGCCGCTTATGATTTTGCTCGCCATACCCATATTATCCCCGTCACTGTAGGCGAGTTGGCAGAAACGTCTGCCCACTATCCACTCGTGTTTATGGGGGATGACCATGTGCCCGTGGCTGTGACCGGCCTTACCGGTGCCGATAACCTCTTCGTGGGGGATGATGGCCGCTGGCACGAGGACAGCTATATCCCCGCCTATATTCGTCAATATCCATTTGTTCTTGTACCCACAGATAGTGGGGATAGTGCCCTATGCATCGACACGGCCTGTGATCGACTCACTTCTGAAGGCGGACAACCCCTCTTTAGCAATGGCCAGATGACGCCTTTGTTACAAAAGGCGGCCCATCTTTGTCGTGAGTATGAAGCATCCGCCGCACAGACCCGTCAGCAAATTGACACTCTCAAATCCTGCGGCGTATTCAAGTCTGCGCGCATCGAACTCTCCGCCCCGAATGCCGCTGCCCACACATTAGACTTTGTCGGCATTGAGATGGCGAGCGTTCATCAGTGTAGCGATGCGCAAAAAGCACAACTCGTCGATAGCGGCGCCATCGCTTGGGTTATTGCCTTTGGATTCTCCCAGCGGCACTGGTCATACCTTGCGACGATAGCCCGCAACAGAACCGGGGGCCAGCCATAATGCACAAGATCGTCATCGTTGGGGGCGGCACCGCCGGATGGATCGCAGCCTTGTTTCTGGCCCGCCGCGCCCCATCGCTGACAGGGGAGCCTCTTGATATCACCTTGGTTGAGTCCCCGGATGTGGCACCGGTCGGTGTCGGTGAGGCCACCACCCCGTCCTTGGGCCTCACCCTAGCCGCGATGGACATTGACGAACATGAGTTCATGCGTCGCTGCCAAGCAACGTTCAAGCACGGCATCAGGTTTGAACAATGGACACGGTCGCCAGCGGATGATCCGGACGAGGCTTATTTCCATCCGTTCGAACATCCTGCAAGGTTTGGCATCGAACAACTTGCCCATGCCTGGCACCGCCTCCCATCATCTGGGCGCCCTGCCTTTGCAGACGTTGCTTGTGTTCAAACGGGGCTGGCCCGCGCTGGTTTAGCGCCAAAGGCCTTTGGCGATGCGCCCTATCGCGGCTACGTTCCTTATGCCTATCACCTGGATGCGGGACTGTTGGCTGAATTTCTCTCAGAAACCGCTGTCGCAGCCGGCGTCACCCATTTGCGCCAAAATGTCACCAACATTGACGTGGCCTCCACCGGCGCGATTGAAAGCCTTCATTGCGACGATGGAACAGTGCTAGAGGCTGATCTTTTCATCGATTGCACCGGCTTCCGCGCCATGCTGATCAATCACGATAAGACAAACACGTTTTCATCGGTGAATGATGTCCTGCTCTGTGATCGCGCCATTGTCACCCGGCAGGCCTTGACGGAAGGCGATCCGCTCCTTCCCTACACCCGTTCTCAAGCGCAAGAGTCAGGTTGGATTTGGGATATTAACTTAGACACACGTCGTGGTATCGGGTACGTCTATTCATCGTCGCACTGCTCTGATGACGAAGCCGTTGAGACCCTTGGCCGCTATGTGGGGGTGGTGGCCGATGATCTCGATTATCGTACACTGAAAATGCGGTGCGGTTATCACCAATACCACTGGCGGCATAATGTCGTTGCGATTGGATTATCGTCGGGATTTGTGGAGCCGCTTGAATCCACCGGTATCTATCTTATCGAAATGGCCACCTGGATGTTGGGCCAGCTCCTACCGCGATATTTAAGCGGCAGCGATATTTCGGCCCAATTCAATCAATCCATGGTCCGCCACTATGAGAATATCGTTGACTTTATTAAGGCGCATTACGCGTTCTCCCGACGCGAGGACTCAGCGTTCTGGCAAGATAATCGCGACCCATCGAGCTGGACCGACGGCCTCATCGACCTGTCCGAACGCTGGAAGCATGACGTTCCAAGCGATTATGACTTTGAGCAACGCATCCAGTGTTTTTCCGCGGCGAATTATCAGTATGTCGCCTACGGGATGACGGAGAATTCTGCGGCCCATATTGTGGGCAAACCGACAGGGCCGCTCGCACCGTACATAGAAGACCAAAGGCGACGTCAACGTCAGGCACAAAGCCAGCTTGAGCCGCATCGCCACTATATAGACCGTATACAACAAGGTGGCGGTAAGACAGCCGATCGTGCCATCACTATTCCGCCCTCTTTGAACAGCTACCAACTTTATTGAATAGTAGAGCCCCTCAATGACTTTAGCGACAACAGTAAAGAATGACGTTGCGTTTCCGGCTCCTATCCGTCCGGTTGTCCATTTTACGGCGCCGGCCAATTGGATTAACGATCCGAATGGGCTCATCTACCTGGATGGGCAGTATCACTTATTCTATCAGCATAACCCACACTCTATTGATTGGGGGCATATGAGCTGGGGACATGCGACGTCCCGTGACCTCATCCGTTGGGAGCACAAGCCGTTAGCGATTCCAGAGGATGATGTTTTCCTGAGTTTCTCGGGCAGTATCGTGCTTGATGAAAAGAATACATCCGGATTGGGAAGCGCCGACTGCCCTCCCCTTATTGCGCTCTATACCGGTGCCCGGCAGGGGGATATTCCTGACCAACATCAGTGCCTTGCCTACAGCCTGGACCGCGGGGTGAGCTGGACGAAGTACCAAGATAATCCGGTTATCACCGCTATTCGGCGGGGCATGCGCGACCCAAGGGTTTTTTGGTCTCAAGACGCGAATTGTTGGGTTATGGTTGTTGCTTATGCGGACGACTTTGAAATTGCTTTTCTACAGTCGGATAATCTCCTCGATTGGCGAGAGGTTAGTCGCCTGGGGCCCATGGGGTATGCATTCCATGAATGGGAATGCCCCGACCTCGTCCGTCTGACCGATCCCGCCAGCGGTGTTGTCCGCTGGGTGCTGCTTATTTCGGTGGCGGAGGGCGCGCCGAATGGCGGGTCAGGTGTTCAGTATATCCTCGGCACCTTCGACGGTGGCACGTTCACACCGGATGGCTCTTCTCCGCGGTGGATCGATCTAGGACCGGATTTTTATGCCTCCCAAACCTGGGGCGATATCCCGGACGAGGATGGTCGCGCCATCATCACCGCTTGGATGAGTGATCGTCGTTACGCCGCCCATATGCCTGCAGGGCGTTGGCGAGGCTGCCATACCCTTCCGCGGGAATTGTTCTTGATCGGCAGTGTGGCGGAAGGCTTCTCCGTCGGACAACGCCCGGTCAAAGAGCTTACCGTCGCCCGAACCCTCGTGGAGCGTCAGGACGATTTCCACGTCACCAGCAATATCGCTCTTATCAAGCCAGGACTTGGGAGCCCCTTCGCTGATGTAACAATCAGTGTTGATGCGGGGAAAACTGATCGCTTAATGTACGAAATCAACCGTAGTGGGGATTTCGTCACAACACTGAAGCTCGATCTTGAGGCAGGCATTATCGCCCTCGATAGGCGCCGTAGCGGTCCTTTTAACAATAGTGATTTCAGGCAGGTGATTTCAGCGGACGGGCTTTCGCCAGTAGATCTTTGCAATCTTCGTTTTATTCTTGATGGACCCAATCTTGAGATCTTCGCCCAATCCGGACACTTCGTCCTCTCAGCCCTCTTGTTCTCAGAAACATCAGAGCCAAACCTTACCCTTTATGCCGATGATGGCACCGTTAGGATATCGTCTGATTCAGTACACAACATCA
>CALFRH010000536.1 GCA_937919225.1 uncultured Parvularcula sp. | reverse complement strand
ATTCAATTTCCGTGTGGTGCCCCCCGGGACCGGCATCTGTCACCAGGTGAACCTTGAATATCTTGGTCAGACCGTGTGGACGGCGGAGCATAAGGGTGAAACCTATGCGTACCCTGACACATGTGTGGGGACGGATAGTCACACCACGATGGTAAACGGTCTGTCCATCCTTGGCTGGGGTGTCGGCGGTATTGAGGCAGAAGCCGCGATGCTGGGTCAGCCTGTGTCGATGCTGATCCCTGATGTCATCGGCTTTAAACTGACCGGTAAACTGCCCGAGGGTGCGACGGCGACAGACCTTGTGCTGACGGTCACCAAGATGCTTCGCGATAAGGGCGTGGTCGGCAAGTTCGTTGAGTTCTATGGCGACGGGGTGGGGAATCTCTCCCTTGAGGATCAGGCCACGCTGGGCAACATGTCTCCTGAGTTCGGGTCCACCTGCGCCTTCTTCCCCGTAGACGATGAAACCTTGCGCTTCTTGCGGACTTCGGGTCGTGAGGAAGAACGGATCGCCCTTGTGGAGGCGTATGCCAAAGAACAAGGTCTGTGGCGGGACGATTCGATTGAGCCTGTATTCACCGACACGCTTGAACTGGAGCTGTCCTCGGTGGTGCCTGTGATCTCTGGTCCAAAACGGCCCCAGGACAAAATCGTCCTCACCGAAGCGCCTGAGGCGTTCGCTGCCGCTCTTGATAAAGAATATGGCAAGGCCAGTGAGGCGGGCAAGCAGGTGCCGGTCGATGGCGAAGACTATACGCTCGGCCACGGCGATGTGGCGGTGGCGGCGATTACATCGTGCACCAATACATCGAACCCCTCTGTGCTTGTCGCGGCTGGCCTCGTCGCACGGAAGGCGCGGGCGTTGGGCATGAAAGCCAAGCCTTGGGTGAAGACCTCCTTCGCGCCGGGTAGCCAGGTGGTGACCGACTATCTTGAAAAAGCCAATCTGCAAGATGATCTTGATGCGGTTGGGTTCAACCTCACCGGCTATGGCTGTACCGTCTGTATCGGGAACACTGGGCCTCTGCCCCAACAGATTTCGAAAGCCATACAGGACAATGATTTGGCTGTCGCGGCCGTCCTGTCGGGGAACCGGAACTTTGAAGGCCGCATCCACCAGGATGTGCGCGCCAACTTCCTCGCCTCGCCACCGCTCGTCGTGGCCTATGCCCTTGCGGGGTCGATGAACGTCAATGTCACCTCTGACCCTCTTGGTCAGGATAAGGACGGCAATGACGTGTTCTTGAAAGACCTCTGGCCGTCTAGCCACGAGATCGCAGAGATTGTCAGTCAGTGCGTGACACGCGAGATGTTCATTGAGCGCTACGGCGACGTCTTTAAGGGCGATACCAATTGGCAAGCAATTGAGGCGGGTGGCGGCGATACTTACAGCTGGCCATCCTCTACTTATGTGGCGAACCCTCCCTATTTTGAAGGGATGAAGGCGGAGCCCCGCGGTCTTGAGCCCATCGAAGGGGCGAAAGTGCTCGCCCTTCTTGGTGATAGTGTGACTACTGACCATATCTCGCCAGCAGGCGCGATTGCCCAGGATGGGCCGGCAGGTCAGTACCTGAAGGAGCGTCAGGTGTCTCCTGCGGAGTTTAACTCCTACGGGTCTCGCCGCGGCAATCACGAAGTCATGATGCGCGGCACCTTCGCAAACATCCGTATCAAGAACCATATGGTCCCCGGGACCGAGGGCGGGATCACCAAATATAATGGTGAAACCATGTCCATCTATGATGCGGCAATGAAGCATAAGGCGGATGGCAAGGACCTCGTCGTCTTTGGTGGTGAGCTCTATGGGAACGGGTCCTCCCGCGACTGGGCGGCGAAGGGGACGGTGCTCCTCGGTATTAAGGCGGTGATCTTCCAGTCCGTAGAACGGATCCACCGCTCAAATCTTATCGGTATGGGCGTCCTGCCGCTTCAGTTCACAGGCGATGACAGCTGGTCCTCCTTGGGTCTTGAAGGCGATGAGGAGGTTACCATCCACGGTGTTGAAACCCTCGAGCCCCAGCAGGAGCTGAAGGCGACCATCACCTATGGTAACGGGTCGACGAAGGAGATTACCCTCCTGGCCCGGATCGATACGGCCGATGAGCTCGACTACTATAAAAATGGCGGCATCTTGCATTACGTCATTCGGAAGCTGGCGGCATAACGAAACCGCTCATCCCCGCGCAGGCGGGGATGAGCGGGTGGGGTTTAAGGCAAACCAAACAGGCTGAGGAACAGATCATCCCACTCCGGATTGCGTTCCTCAATGAGCCGCATCTTCCAGGCGCGGTTCCATTTCTTGATGCGCCGTTCTCGCATAAAAGCGCTTTCTCTTGTTTCATGTAGCTCATACCAAACCAGCCGCGTGCAATTATACTTGGACGCAAAACCCCTGAGGATATGATCGCGATGCTCCCATGAGCGGCGCTCAATATCGTCCGTGTGACCCGTGTAGATCACTCCACCGGGTTTGTTGCTCACCATGTAGACGTAGAACGCCACTCGGTTTTCCCCTCCTCTCTCCGCTCATTCCCGCGCAGGCGGGAATCTGTCTCCCTCGATGTCTATTCTGTTGTTTGTGTCGAGTTCGGGATGTCCGACCTTAGCATAAGTCCTCAGGTTCAGATCCCCGCCTTCGTGTTGTGTTCCGTTAGGTTGTTTAAGATTTCGATTGGTGCCTTGTAGCTGAGACATCGCAGTCTTGTTCTGTTGTATGCCTCGACGAAGTCACAGATGTAGGTATTCCGCTCCTTGTGGCTGTCAAAGCAGTTTTTTCCTTGGTTACGGCCGTTTTTGGGTGCGGTATTCAGATGATCCTGAAGTCGCCGATTGAACCGTTCAACCATGCCATTTGTCTGAGGACAGAAGGGTTTGGTGAGCCGGTGATCGATACCATGGTCTGTGCAGACTTTGTCGAATGGGTGGTCGCCTGAAGGTCGGTCTTCAGGCTTGTCCTTTTTGTCGACAGCAAAGCGATCAGTGAATTCCGATCCATTATCGGACAAAATGGTGTGTACCCTGAGGGGGAAAGCTGCCAGGAACCGCTCAAGAAAGCCTGCCGCTGTAAGGGCTTTGCGATCGTTCAGGATCTCAACATAGACAAAGCGGGTCGCCCGGTCGATGGCAACAAAAGCATAAGACCGCTTTCCGCCAAGCTTTGTCAGGTGTTTGATGTCCACATGAATGAAGCCGGCGGGCCGGTCTGTCTGAAAAGGACGTGATGCAGCTCGGTCCTGCTTTGGTCGGTTGGCGACATCGTGACGACCCCAACAGCGGTAAAGGGCTGCGCGGGAGAGGTCTGGTTTGACCCGGCGCAGCACCTCAAGGGCATCATCCAGAGACAACCAAAGCTGCTTTCGAAGTTCCACCGCAAGCGCCTCTTCCGTAGGGGTCATGGACGTCTTCAGCGCATGGGGACGGGAGGAGCGGTCTTCGACAGTCTGACGAGAGCGCCATCGCCGTACGGTGACCTCACTCAGGCCAAGCTCCGCAGCCAAAGCCGCAACCGACTTCGAGCTCTTCTGAATGTACGCCCGCGTCGCAGGCGTCGTCTTCGCATTCTTGTGAAGCCTCAATTCCATCCCTATCCCTTCCCAGAACGAAATAGCCAGATCAGACCATTCTGAACAGAAATCGAATCAAAACAACCTTCCGATACACAACACCTTCGCGGGGATGTGCGGATGGTGGGTTATTTTTTGTTCTTCTTTGGGGGAGGCACTCCCTT
>CALFRH010000535.1 GCA_937919225.1 uncultured Parvularcula sp. | reverse complement strand
CTCGCGTTGTTCGATGCGCTGATTATCCAAGCCGAGAAAAAGCAAATGGATTTCGATACCGCCCTGGGTCTTTTAGAAATGGGTGTGATTTCGGACGCCGTTTACGCTGCTGCCGGACGTGAAATCATAGTCATACGGCGAAGATTAGACCAAACGCTCCCAGCGCGCTTCAGATCATCAGTCGTCGAAGACTATATCGATGCCGGATTGTTGAACTGAGATTTGCGCCCTGGCCAATGATTGACCACCATAGTGAGTTTCTCGCGATCGGAAACAGCTAGCCAAAACAGTATGCCGGCACATACAAACACAAGGAGTGGGACATGACCGAGATACACGAGGCAGACATTTCCAAACAAGACTTGTTGGATATGTCCACGCGCATAGTTTCAGCTTATGTCAGCAACCACGCTGTCGCCGCACCAGAGCTACCGAAGTTGTTGGATAAGATTCACCACCAACTTGAAGCTCTGTCATCTGAATCTAAAAAACTTGAACCGCAAACACCTGCTGTATCTATCAAAAAATCCGTCGCGGACGATTACATCATCTGTTTAGAGGACGGGCGTAAACTAAAGATGCTTAAGCGCTACCTTCGTAGCCGCTACAATATGAGCCCGGACGAATATCGCACCAAATGGGGACTCCCGAGTGATTACCCAATGGTCGCCCCGGCATATGGGCGCCAACGATCGGAGCTAGCAAAGTCAATCGGTTTGGGAAAATCAACTTAAGCACCGTACTCCAGAACTTTCTTCAATCCGCTCTAGGTCCGTTTCTTCGTGAATTTCGGGGATATTCCCGCCTTGCGCCGGCCGCACCTTGAACACTTACCCTTCACTCTTAGCGATCCTAGCGTTTCGTTTTCCCCAAACGCATGGATGCTAAACACTGCAGAATTCCCACAATTTGTTGTCCTGCATCTAAACTCAAGCTCGATAACGCCCTGCGCTTTGAGTTCCCTCAGCGGCGGATTAGGCGCTGGTTTTGGCCGATGCATTACCATGGGCATCGCGCATAATGTTCTTTTTATGTTCCGTAAAGCGGAATCAAACGATGCTCTTAACCCGCCACCCAACCTCCATTTCGGCCACTGTGTCGCCTTTCTCGTTTTCTAATGTCACATCGACAGTGTAAGCCACATCGCCCTTATCATTGAATTCCTGCAGGACTTCTGCAGCGGGTCGCTGCATACGCCCCTTGGCCAGAATTGTTCCTCTCGCGGCCTTCTTGTATTGAATCACAGCGTCTGCGATGGCCGCTTTGACGCTCGAAACCTTGTCCGCAAATATCGCAACCGACGCGGCGCCAGATGCCGCTTCACCTAAGGTGAAAAGGGCGCCTGCGTGCTGAGAGCCCATATGATTCAAGGTCTCCGGCCGATCGGGCAGTCTCGCTTGCCCGTGTCCTTCGGCGACTTCCAAAAGTTCGATACCAGTGTGTTTTGCATAAGGTACGTTTTGCTCGAAGAAGCTTTTCATCATGTCGTACATGACGGATTTATCTAAACTCATTGCGGGACTTCCTAGGTGTGACGACAGATACTGGTGCCGGATTCAACGAAGAGAAACAACCATTCTATATTCACGTTCTCGAAGTTAGGCAGCAGTTCGCTTAGTGTAGATCACCACCTGCCGGTCAAGGCAAAAAATTCTTTAGCCAAAATCTGCGATAGGGGGGTTCTATATTTCCACCAATGAACGATGTCATCCTCGCCCCGTCGAACGAGGATACGGTTTAATGGCTAGAAACCAGACAGAACAAGCCGCAAAGGAACTACTCTCATCCATCCAAGACTATTGGGAAAAGAGGGGCTTTGTCGTTCAAGGTGAGATTGTCCCTGCTGGGTATAGCGATCGTTTAAGGGCAACTGTGTTTGAGCTCAGAACCGACATGGTGGGCGGCCGCCCCATCAAAAGAGTAACTACGGCCGCCCGATAGTCCTTGTTTAATCCTGGATTTCTCCGAGGCAGATCACAATGTGATCGCTGTATCCGCAACACCCACCGGGGCGACTTCTAAGTTCATAGCGAACGAATTTTGACCCGTTGCAAAGATATCTGGCGTAGTCATCCGCCAATGTTGTGTTGGAAAAATTCGATGGAGAGGTCAGCCCGTTGATGCGGTACTGTGAGGGCAGACCGTTACGTGAGTCCAGCCGCGGTCGAAACAGCGCGGGTCCATCATACTCACCTAGAGAAAATGTTCCCCATTTAAGCACCCCGATTGAGTTGGCCCGGGCCTCCTCCGCATCAGCTTTCGCCTGTGCCTCATTTAGTGCCGCTTTCGTTTGATCCAGCTCAGCAGCGAGTCGATCAGTCTCAGATATGAGCGCCTTGGCATCTCGAAACCCTAAACGTGTGCTTTCGATCAGCGTGGCAACGTACGTTCCCGCGCTAGTCGCCACACCAATGGATGTACGCGGGTAGATCACGTTTGTTCCATCGAGCTCAGGCTCTCGGGTACAGGAAATATTCCAACTATGCCCGTTTGGCTCGAGCACCTTATCTCCACGCACAACCCGCTTCTTACCTCTAGAATTGAAGTCCACAGATGTGCACGTGAATGATTCATCAGCTACGATATTGTCGATCGTCGGTTTGAAATTTGGATCAAAAGACCGCCCGTGTATGACAACCGTTCCATTACCATAATCGGTATGAGAAATAGCCATTCCCTGCTTGGCTGAGCTGATACAGTCATTGAAGCTCGAAAGCGCTGCTACGACCACATGGTTATCGTATCGATCAATACGCACATAGTCTTTGAAATTCTCGTATTCAGTCGAGCAAAACTCAGAGTGTTTGTTCTCGCTCGAGCTAAAACTGAAGTTCACGTCCAACGCTTCGTATGCCAAACCAAAGTCTCCGGCGTTTCCTTTGGTGGATCCGTCTGCTCGGCAATAACGGCTATACAGGTCGTGAACTACTTCCGAGACCTCGACGCTTTTCGTTATGTTTCGCGTAGCGTCTTGGTACACGTCTTTACAGATCCGAGCGCTTTCCATTGCAGAGGCGCTCATCGTCGCGATCGCGGCCAATCCGGCGATAGTCGCCATGACTTTTAACGAATATTTTGGTCGAATAACCATCTCATTCTCCTAGACTTGTCTAAACAAATCGCGCGGAAACCCATCACAAATGCCCATTTGCGCATTCTGTTTCAGTATTGAATTTATTATGAAATTACCTCGAACCCGACGATCGGGCAGAGTTACCTCCCACTAAGTCGCGGGAACCACTCGTTGTAGATTTAGTTGAAGTTGCATTTGCCACTCCTTCGTTTTCTAACTGGCCTAAAATCTGGGGCAGGACGGTTAACGCCGCAACCAAAAAGTATGATGCACTGCAAAAAACGGTCGAAGAAATTCGCTCAGAATACTAGGCGGCAGAAGCTCATTAGCACCGCTGTATTTTTTTCGATTTTAGCACCTCTTTAACTGCCGGTATCATTGAAAATCGATAAATTCTGAATCAGCGCGAAGATTCG
>CALFRH010000534.1 GCA_937919225.1 uncultured Parvularcula sp. | reverse complement strand
AGGAGACCAGAAGCCACCCCCCAAGCGGCAGCCCGATAAGACCCGCAATAACATAAAATAGCGGCTTTTTGCCATTCACCTCATCATCGCACAGTTCGTCGACTTCTTCCAGAAGCTCCGCATCCTCCCCCTGTTTGGCAGCGCTATAGCCCACATAACCCACATAAAGAGTGATAAGCGCCACAAAGAGGGCGCCCGTGCTGGTGGAAAGAACGCCCATTTGATAAACAACGTAGGCGAATAAAATACTGGCCAGCATCATCACAACGCCGTGACGCCCAAGACCGGGGCTCGACATTGCAATGGGCGCAACAAGGGCGGGGACGCCTAGGACGAGAAAGATGTTGGCGATGTTGGAGCCGACAATATTGCCGATCGCGATCCCATTATCACCAGAGAACACCGCTTGAACGGATACGACAAGTTCCGGCGCTGATGTCCCGAAGGCGACAATTGTCAGTCCAATGAGAAGCGCAGGCACCCGCAATTGCTTGGCCAGCGCCACAGCGCCGCGCACGAGGAACTCGCCGCCCCCCAACAGAACAACGAGGCCAAGCACAACTATAGCTACCTGGGCGAGACTCATCACACCGCCCTAATCACTCTTCTCGACCCGATGTGAGGGCCTTCTAACCTATCGTCGTCGGCCTGCGCTGGGCCAAGCAAGGACAGGGTAACCGCCAAAGACCTTGCTAGTCCCAGCGGCCCTTTTCGATGACGTTGAGCGCTACAAACGTCGCAATGAAGGCATAAATGACAAGCAAAGGCGCGGATAAGAGAAACATGGGCGACAACCTTAATGAGAGTTCATCCAGGGCTTCCCTATAGAGAAGCGTCGCGGTGCCGTCACCTTCTTAATAGCGGCTGCGTCACCTCTGGCTTATCGGTTGATAGCCAAAGCGCTTGCTGCGGCGCACGGGGGGGCGTAAGGCCGCGCCGCATTGATCCTCAACGTTCGTCTAGGAGCGGATATGGCCTACGAAACCATCGAAACCAGCCAGGAAGACCGGGTGTTTGTCGTCACCCTGTCTCGACCGGACGCGCTTAACGCGCTCAACGGCCAGCTCATGGATGAACTGACGGATGCGTTGATGAAGGCCGATGCTGATCCGAATGTGGGCGCCATCATCGTGACAGGATCTGAAAAGGCCTTCGCCGCGGGGGCGGACATTAAAGAGATGGCGGAACGGACGTCTGTTGAGTCCTATCTCAGCGACACCATCACCACCAATTGGGAGCAACTTACGCGCACGCGGAAGCCTGTTATCGCAGCGGTTTCGGGGTACGCCCTCGGCGGCGGCTGTGAACTGGCGCTGATGTGTGACCTCATTATCGCAGCGGAGAATGCCAAATTCGGCCAACCGGAGATCAGCATCGGCATTTTGCCAGGCGCAGGCGGGACGCAGCGGCTTGCGCGCTTTATCGGTAAGGCCAAGACGATGGAAATGTGCCTCACCGGTCGGATGATGGGAGCCGAAGAGGCCGAACGTAGCGGCATGGTGGCCCGGGTCGTCCCGACGGCGGACCTTATGTCCCAAGCCCTTGAGACCGCGCAGAAGATTGCGAGTTTCTCTCTTCCAGTAACGATGATGGTTAAAGAGTCCGTCAACCGGGCCTATGAGACCACCTTGACGGAGGGCGTTCGCTTTGAGCGCCGCTTGTTCCATGGCGCCTTTGCTTTTGACGATCAGAAAGAGGGCATGAGCGCCTTCATCGAAAAGCGGCAGCCAGCATTCAAGCATCGATAGTCCCAAAGATGCTCAGAGAGGTCTGTGCCCCGGCGCCAACATGTGCCCTATTGGCCAGCATGAAGGGGAGCGGCTGAATGACTGAAGCGATTGTTCTAACGGTAACGCTCATTGGAATTTTGGGTGTTGGGGCACAATGGCTGGCCTGGCGTTTCAATCTGCCTGCCATCGTTCTGATGGCGATTGCCGGCCTGCTCATCGGCCCGATCAGCGGTATTCTGCACCCTGAAGACACATTCGGCGATTTTTATAAGCCGATGATCTCCATCGCGGTTGCCGTGATTTTGTTCGAAGGGGGCTTACAGCTCAAATTTAGTGAGCTGAGGGGGCTGACCCGCGGCATTGGCCGAATTGTCCTGCTGGGCGGGCCTTTGGCATGGTTGTTTGGCTCGCTGGCGGGCTATTATATTGGCGGCTTCAGTTGGCCCACCTCCATCATCTTTGCAGGGATCATGATCGTCACCGGTCCGACGGTCATTATGCCCTTATTGCGGCAGGCGAAATTATCGAGCCGTCCGTCGGCCCTCCTAAAATGGGAAGGGATCATCAATGATCCTATTGGGGCGCTGGCGGCGGTCATCGCTTTTGAGTTTTTTCATGTCCAGGCCAATCCCGGTCTCACTAATTTCGAAATGTTCGGCAGCCTCCTTGTGGGGTCGTTCCTATGCACCATTTGGGGCATCGGGGTGGGGTATAATTTAGCTCGCGCCTTCCGCTCGGGCTGGGTGCCGGAATATCTGAAGTCACCCATTTTGTTGGTGGCGGTTCTGCTTGCCTTTGGGTTCGCCAACTACCTGCAGGAGGAGGGCGGCCTTCTCGCCGTGACGGCCATGGGGGTCACGATGGCGAACACCAGAATGCCGAGCATTAATCAGCTTAGGCATTTTAAAGAGAATATCGCCGTCATGCTGATTGCGGGGGTGTTCGTTATGCTGACGGCGAACCTCTCCTTTGAGGTGCTTGGGATGCTCGATTGGCGGGCCATAGCCTTCGTTTTGGCCATGCTATTTCTCGTACGGCCCGCCGCCATCATGCTCAGTACCCAGGGGACGAACCTGACCTTGTCTGAACGCATCATGGTGTCGTGGATTGCGCCGCGAGGTATAGTGGCGGTGGCGGTGTCGGGCCTGTTTGCGGCCTCGTTGCATGCGGAGGACGGCATTACCGATGGGGAGTTGATGGTGCCCCTGGCCTTTGCCATGGTTTTTGCGACCGTGATTCTCCACGGCTTCTCCATCGCGCCGCTGGGGCGGATGTTGGGGTTGGCCTCCACCTTGCCGCCCGGTGTGCTGATTTCTGGCGCATCACCTTGGTCAACGGAGCTGGCCAAAAAGCTCAATGAACTAGATGTGCCGGTCCTCATCACAGACCCCTCCTACCGTCGCCTTCGGGATGCCCGGCATGCAGGGCTTGAGACCTATTATGGTGAGATCCTGTCGGAGGTGACGGAGCACCACGTGGATTTTGTCCGGTTTGGCTCTCTATTAGCTCTCAGCGGTAATGAGGCGCACAATGCCCTTGTGTGTACGGACCTTGCGCCGGAGATGGATCGAGCCAAGGTCTATCAGCTCTATTCAGGCGGAGCGGACACAAGCCGCGGCAGCGTATCCTCCGCGTTGCAAGGCCGTACTCTCCTCAGCACCGAGACGAGCCTTGAAGAGCTGATGCGCCTTCACTGGGCGGGTTACCGGTTCCAGTTCACCCGCCTGACGGAAGAGTATCCACCTGAGACCTATCAGGGTGCGTTAGCTGATTCGTCGCTTATCGTGCTTGTCCACCGAAAGGGTACGATCCTGTTCCAAACGGCGGAGGCGCCTTTGAGCCTTGCGGTTGGAGATCGGGTGCTGGCCTATGTCCCGCCCGATGACCCCAAGAAAATACAAAACGAGGATGTGACCCCTTCAGCGGATGTCATTGCGCTTGAGGAGAAAAAGCAAGCCGCCATGGATAAGCTGACGCCTTAATTCCTGACCAGGACCTAGGTCCTGCGCTATTCGTCAGCACGGCCCAAAGCCGGTTCTTGAACGGCTATCACGTGTTCTATAGCATCAGATTTTCTGATTGAATGAGGTAGATGCTGTAGAGTCTTCGTTTTTCGCGCGTGAGCTGACTCTCTTTGATCCAATATGATCTTCCGGCGCGCTATTCGCGCCCCTCTCAAGCTGAACCGCAACCATGTTGGTGGGAGGGGTTTTAACTCCTGCTTAACGAACCTCGCCGATATATTAACTGGCGGAAAAGTAAGGTGCGGTGA
>CALFRH010000533.1 GCA_937919225.1 uncultured Parvularcula sp. | reverse complement strand
GGTGAGGCCAGCCCAGATCGTCTTGACGCCCTTGTGTGGGCACTGAGTTTTTTAATGTTGGGCCCCACCGGCGACGGTCCGTCCATCCGAACCTTGTAGAGGGAGCATCTTATGTTAGGTCGTAAGCAAAAGGCAAAAGTTGCCGCACCGGAACAAAAGGGATCAGCCCTTTCCGATCTCATCTCCCTTTATGGCTTAGGGAATGCCCGTTGGTCTGGTCGTGATGCCGCTTCATTGGCCCATACAGGGTTCAAACGAAACGTGATCGCGTACAGATGTGTGCAGATGATCTCTGACGCAGCAGCGTCTGTCCCCTTAACGGTATGCCACCAGGGGGAGCGGCTGTCTGATCACCCCCTTTGCCGGTTGTTGGCGGCACCCAACCCGGACCAGTCAGGTCAAGCCATGTTCGAGGCCCTTTATGGGCATCTCCAGATCAGTGGGAATGCCTATATTGAAATCATTGGCGGTGATGCCGGACCGATCGCTCTCTACCTGTTGCGGCCTGACCGAGTGGACGTTGAGCTTGGCCGTGATGGGTGGCCGACCGCCTATGTTTATCGCACGGGGTCCGGTCGTCGGACGATTACGCGGCGCCCTGACGGCACGCTGCCCGTCTTGCACCTCAAGCTGTTTAACCCGATTGATGATCAGTACGGACAATCACCGCTTCAGGTAGCGGGGAATGCGGTTGATCTGCACAATGCGTCCGTGGAGTGGAATAAATCGCTTCTTGACAATGCCGCACGACCTTCGGGCGCCCTTATCTATCGCGGCGTTGATGGAGCGACCAGCCTCACCGGTGATCAATTTGATCGTCTTAAGGCGGAGCTTGAGGAGACGTTCCAAGGGAACCGCCATGCGGGACGCCCCATGGTCCTCGACGGCGGGCTTGATTGGAAACCGATGAGCCTCTCGCCTGCTGAAATGGATTTCATGTCCCTCAAGAATAGCGCTGCGCGCGACATTGCCTTGGCCTTTGGGGTGCCTCCGATGTTGTTGGGGATCCCTGGCGACAATACCTATTCAAACTATCGAGAGGCTAATCTCAGCTTTTGGCGGCAGACCGTGTTGCCGCTTATTGGGAAGGTCGCGACGGCTCTATCGAAGGATCTGGCTGAAGACATGGTGGACATCGGGTTTGATGTGGACTCGATTGATGCCTTGCAAGAACAACGAATGGCGCGTCTCGAAACCCTTCTGTCAGCGGATGTTCTCACCGACGCAGAAAAGCGGATGGCGCTTGGGTATCCCAGCGTTCCAGAGGCGCAATAGTGTCAAGTCCCTCTAAGGAACCCAAGATCCTACTGGCTTTAGGCAGCATCATTCTCGCCCAGACGGTGACAGCTTTGTTGTGGGCCGGTGCGGCCGCCGAACGTCTGACGCAGTTGGAGACGAAGGTCGATCACACTCAAGCGCTTATTGAACGCACAGCACGGTTGGAAGAACAAACTGACCATATTCGGGAAACATTAGTTCGTATCGAACAGAAAATCGATGCGGGGAGGCCTACACAGTGACCCAAACGCTTTTTGCCACTGACACCCAAGCCGATGATGAGGCAATGATCGAGGGATACGCTGCGATTTTCGGCGAGCCGGACCTTACAGGCGACGTTATTCGTCCAGGGGCTTTTCGAAAGAATGCGACAGGGCCTCAGAAACTTATCCCCGGCGCGGCTCCCCGTGTCATGATGCTTTATCAGCATGCCGCCGATAAACCAATCGGGCGTTGGCATCATATTGAGGAAGATGAGCGTGGTCTTTTCGTACGCGGAAGCCTTTTTACGCATATCGAGCT
>CALFRH010000532.1 GCA_937919225.1 uncultured Parvularcula sp. | reverse complement strand
ATTGCGCGAGCATAGCCAGACAGAGCGCACGTTGGCGTCACCGTCCTTGTAACGAACCAGCAGGAACACACTGGCAAGGTTGGTGAGCAAAGCCAGAAAGCCAACAGCGCCCATAATCTAGGCTGCGGGGACCACGACATAAAAAACGCGGTAGACGGTGGAGCCGAAGACCCAAAGCCGCATTAACAAAAGGCTGAAACCCTTAAACAGCGCGGCATTGGTACGGGCGCGAAGTGAGGCGCCTATGACTGCCAGAGAGATGCCGTAGGTCATTGCATCACCCGCAAAGTCGAGAGCATCGGCTTGCAAGGCTTGTGACTTTGCCAAGTGGCCCGCAGTCATTTCAACCGCGAACATCGTCGCGTTCAATGCAATGACGATCCACAGCCTGCGTTTGTAGTCGTCTGATACGCCGTCAAACTTGGCGTCATGTCCGCAGCAACCTGCCATGGGGGATCCTCTTTCATCTTAGGTTGATGATAGTGTAATGTCTCTAGTGACTAGAGGTTCAAGAGGTTTCTTCATGTTTTCTATCGGCGAGCTTTCAAAGCGCACAAAGGTCAAGGTTCCAACCATTCGCTACTACGAGGAAATGGGACTCCTGGCAGAAGCAGCGCGCACGAGCGGCAACCAAAGACGCTACGACAAAGCCGGGCTAGAACGGTTGAGCTTCATTCGACACGCCCGCGATCTGGGCTTTTCGATTGAAGCTATTCTGTCCCTCATCGAGCTCCAGGAACACCCGGATCGTTCTTGCCAAGCTGCTACGGAGATTGCGACATCGCAGCTCACGGATGTGCGCGCCAAAATCAAACGGTTGCGCGCTTTGGAGAAAGAACTCGTTCGAATGTCCAAGGGATGTGAAGGTGATGGCGTAGCCGAGGATTGTTATGTTCTGGCGTCACTCGCTGATCATAAGCTTTGTAACCGCCAACATTGAATTGGCAAAAAAAACGATCTTAGCAGCAGGACTTTCCTTCTTGGATTGGTGGACACGGAACCGTTGCGTAGGAACAATAGACGCAGCAATCCCCCTCAAGTGGCTTCAAGAGAGTCTGACATGACTTGCATTCATAAAACCACTGGCACGCATCCGTCGGCATCGTTTCGGTTTCAACGTGTCCACAAGACGGACACGTGAGCGTAGATTCCAAGACTACTTTTGCGTCTTCTGTCGCCATATCGCGTACCCCGTCAGTATTAGAAAACCTGCCAAAATCGGCAGCAAGACAGCATCGCTGTAGACGACACCAAGTAACCCTGTCAGGCCAAGCGCTGCTAGCACGACCGGCAAGAGCGGCGTGAAGCAACAGAGGATCGCCAAGATCGTGCCGCCCACCCCGAGCGCCAGTAGTTTGTTTTTCATCGTGTCGATCTCCACAAATCCCACATGAAACGCTGCGCTGACGCCTCCCAGAGTGGCGAAGACAGCGCGATCAAAAAGGCGATAGATGCGAGTGAAGTCCATGCGATTGCAGAGCGCCTGCGCGTTAAGCATGGCCTGCGACGCAGCACTCGATACCAAGCCCAAACGAGGGCAATCGCGACACCTGCAAGAATGAACCCTCGATAAGCGATGAATGGCCCAAGCATGGTGAGCCATGCACCGCCAAGGCCCAGTATCGAAAGGCCGATAGGCAAAACACAACATGACGCCGACAACAGCGCCAAAAGCGCAGCGAAGGGCATCAATAGGCGGGCAGCGATGCCGGTGTCCGCCAAGGGTTGTTGATTTGCATTCATGTCCATTTTGTTTTTCTACTTCCTGTAGCCACTACAGGAGCAAGCGAAATGTTCACCATCGGCAAAGCGTCAGAACAAAGCGGCGTGAACATCGAAACGATCCGATACTATGAACGAGAGGGTGTTGTTCCGAAGCCGGGTCGCTCTGCAGGAGGGCGTCGGCTGTACTCGTCAGATGAAATCGCCAAACTCAGGTTCGTGCGCCGGTGTCGCGATTTGGGCTTCCCGATCTCGATTATTCAGACCTTTCTATCTCTGACCGAGCAGAGTGACCGATCCTGTGGCGAGGTGAAAGCAATGGCTGAGAACCATCTGGGTGAGATCACCGCCAAGATTGAGAACTTAGTGCGCCTCCAAGACGCGCTCTTGAGCCTTTCCAAGAACTGCGACGATGGCACCGCGGCCTGTCCGATGTTGGACGCTTTGATGAAGGATGGTTTTGGCGGTAGCCTACACGAGTAAAGCAGCCGTTAGCTTGAGTTTCGAGAACGGTATTTCTGTCCCACCATCTTTCATATTGGCGAAGCGTACGGCGAAAGTTCGGACTGGGCTCAGGCACAATCGGGGCCTCTGATCGACCGGTCTGGCGACATTAGCTGCGACACAGCGATGAACGCGCCGCGCGTGCGAACGAATGCTGCGTCAGCAAAGCGCAAAAAGCGAAGGTCAGGTAAGTCCGCGACTCGGTCGTACGTGGACCAAGCCATTAATGTCCGCTGTCGGACAGATCCGTTTCATGAAGACTGGTGACTAACTTCGTGACCGTCGCCAGTCTGCGGCAGAGCCACGACAAAAAAGCGTGGAACAAAGAAAGAACATGTGCAATTTGGCAGTATGCCATACGAACCTGTCACCCTCGGCTTCAAGTTTGCGATCCGCCTGAAACAGCTTACGGCTCGTGACGTTTTGGTCGTCACCTGCCCATCCTGCCATAACTCCTACTTCGTAGCACCGCACATTCTTTTGGAACGATATCATGAACATCGGCCGATCGAGAGCTTCGCGAGCGACTTCGTATGCAAACGATGCGGAAATCGTCACGACATGTCGTGGCGCATCGATCGCGCTGTCGGGCCTGAGTTTCCACGCTCCGCCTAGCAGTCCGAGACTGCATGCCCTTTAGCAATCTCAGATGCCGGCCAAAGGATGTCGCCGTTCTCATCGCTTATCAGTTTGATCCCCAAAAACGGTAACATCGGCGTCTGTTCGAGCCGCGTGATGCCATAGAGCACAGCTGATTTGTGTTCTCCGGAAAACATCTCTTCGCGTCCGTCCTCAAAGATAACCTTAAAGCGGTTCATGACGTCGGCTGCGCTGGAAATGTTCGGATCTTGCTTTTCTTGGCCCATGAGAACTTCAGACGTGCCTCGAACTGCACTTGTCTGGCACTTCTCAAGATCCTCGTTGAAATGTCGTCAATTGTTTCAGTCCGCCGCAAACGAAACCATTCGGTTCCTCGGCGATCGCGGCGCCCAAGCCAGCGCCCGGCCAAGCCCTTAAGGGTCCTCTGCTCAGTGACGTAGGCGTGTGGCATTGAAACAGTAAACACAATTCGCAGACCTCCGTCCACAAGGCGCTTGAGCTCGTTTCTACGCGTATTCGTCTTCCGCTTCGTGAATCCGACTTTGAACAACTCAGGCTCGGAGCGAGATTGAACTAAGTAGATTGTTCCCCACCCTCTTGTCTTGAACCAGGGGACATAGTTTTGCCGGTGCCGTCGCCGCTTTCTCATCGCACTAAGCCCACGCCGGCGGTTTGGATAGTTCATCCACAATTAGCCCTGATATGCTTGCGAACGACAGTGTTCCGTCATGGTTTTCTTTGCGCGCCAACGATTTTGCCACATCGTCCGGCGCCATCCCATGCTGGAGCAAAAGCGAAAACAAAACGCAGAAGTCCTGCACCTGAAACTCAAGCATCGACCCGGACTTGAAACCTGAGGAATAGAAGACCTCTCTCGGCTGATCTGGTTGGTCCGGGTCGTATCCGACTGACAGGAACACCGTTTGGCCGAGGTCCGTCTCAACCTTGCGCGTTTCTGTCAATCTCCGATCTGGCAGTTTTTTGCGTACCTTCTTTGGCCCCATCTTCTTAGATCCGTTGTTGTTGAGGTGGACGTCAGAGCGTCGCTTTCGCTCTTTGGTTCATGATCAAGTATAGCCAGAACGCTTCCTGCTTGGCCGTTGCCGGGTCCTGCTCCACCAACTCTGCTACAGATCTCTTTATCCAGTCGGAGGCATGTTCCGACGCGAGCACCTGCTCCACTGATGGCACTTCAAATGGACACAACACCGTTAGCAGCCCTTTTCGACGTAGGCGCGCTGCAGTTCAGCTGAGCGCTGTAGTAGCGCCAAGGAGTCCGTCACACTTGCGATGGACCCTTGGCCCTGCTCCGCCCTACGCACTGCATCTACTCCCTGCGCGGTGGCAGACGCCGCTCGTATACCGATGCGCCCGCCTTGTGCGCCTGCGCCAAGAACGGCTGTAAGCCCAACACCAACAACGGCATCGGTTAGCGCATTGGCCCGTGCTGCACGTTGCTGTTCTGCTTCAAGCTCCCTTACTCTGACGGTGATATTGTTGTTCCTTGTCGCCAGCTCGTTGCAGCTGAGTGCCAGTGTAGATGCATCACTTGTTCGTTGGCCGACCGTAGGCAATGCCTGAACAGATGGCTGTTGGGTGTTCATGCATCCGGCCAACGTCGAGGCGGAAATCAATACAATTGTAAGTCTCATCAGGATTCGTCCTTTTCTGTGTCGAGAATTTCCACAAGCTCTTCGGGGTTCAGCAAACCGTCGTAGATCTGATCCCGCCCAACGAACGTTGGTGTGCCTCTGATCCCTAGGGTTGCTGCAAGCCTCTGGTTTCGAAGTATCTCGGCAGCCACGTCGTTGGATTGCGCTTCAAGGGTGATGGCGCCAGCGTCGTATCCAAGGCTCTCTGCAAGCCTTATGGCGCTTGCTGTATCCCCTACCCTGCCCGCCGCATCGAACACCGCATAGTGGAAACGATGGTATGCTGTTTCGCCTTCAACGTTGCGGACAGCGATCGATACCTTCGCTATGTCGTTCGATTCTTGTCCCAAGATTGGGAACTCGATCAATCGAACGCCTTTCGTTAACTCATGAGGCAGTGTCTGCATGTGCGATGCGCTCTGCGCACAGTACCCACAGCGGTAGTCAAAGAATTCCACAAGCCGGATCTCCGGGTCGTCCGCAAACAGCTGGTCAGCTACCTCCGCGATCTGACGCCTTTCAACCTCCGTTGCTGCCAATTCTCTCTCAGCCTCCAACCTTTGGATCGCAAGCAATACTACCTCTGGGTTATTCAGTATTGCCTCGATGACCCGTTGATCAAAGTCATCTTCTGCCGCAAGTGGCGAAGCGGCCAGCAATACACTTGCAAAAACCAAAGCACGCATTTTTTCATCCCTTAATAGTGTAAAATCTTTTATCTAACACTTTTATGGACTAGTCTAGCCACAAATGCATCAATTTTTTGGGGATTTGATGATGGCCAAGACAGTAAGCTCAGCTTCAACACTCATCCGCGGCGGCCAAACGGCACAGCATTGGTGGCGGATGGGATGGCAAGTCCTTCGGTTTGCGACTGTTGTCGGCGCATTGATCTACGTCTTTAGCTTCGTCTTCTTGGTCGCTCGCGCATACAACCCAAGCGAGATGCGTATCGCTTTCTACTATGAAATGGCCGAACGCGGTGTCGTAGGACAAAACGGCTTCGACCAGCTCTACACCTTCAAAGATCTGACGGGAGACACCGTCACCGTTCCAGCCGTGCAGATTTATCGAAACACTGAATATCGACGCATCCGTGATGGGTTCTTTTACACATTTCATAGCTCGGCCAGACTTGCCGGCCTCCCTGCCGTCCTCTTGGGTCTGCTTTCCTTGCTTATCTTCATCAAAACGGGAAACCGCATTCAGGAAGATGAGTTTGTTCGCGGCGCGCGCCTAGTCTCTGCCTCTCAGCTCAAAGGCTGGAGTGCTCTCAAATGGCGGAAATACAAGAAAAAGCACAAGGGACGGAAGACAGCGAAACCCTTGACGATAGCTGGCATTCCATTTCCTCCAGACGCCGTCGAAGCCCAGACGATGCTGAATGGTACAGTCGGTGTCGGTAAAACCAATGCCATGATTGAGATGCTTTCCATCATCCGCGAAAATGGTGGGAAGGCCATTATCTATGATCGGATGGGTGGCTTTGTTTCTCGCTTCTACGACGAAAGAACAGACTATCTCATCAACCCGTTTGATGATCGGTCATCATCCTGGAACCCGTTCGATGATGTTCTCGACGCGGCGTCTTTCACCCAACTCGGCGAAGTCATGATCCCGGAACATCGCGGCGCTGCAAGCGACCCTTTTTGGTCTCAGGCGGCACGTATCGTCTTCGATTACGCTGCGCGGGAACTGTACAAAACCAAGCGTCGTACTGTTAAATCGTTGATCCAACATTTGTTGCATCTCGATTCAGACGCTCTGGCCAAACTCATTGCCGGCACACCTGGGTCCCACTTCTTCAAAGAAGATAACGTTAAGACGGACCAGAGAATTCGCGAGAACCTGATTTCTGAACTGCGTTTCCTTGAATATCTCCGCGACGATGCTGAGGCCTTTTCGATCCGAGAATGGATGAAATCGGATGAGCCATCCTTATTGTTTCTAACTGGTGACGCCGAACACGCTGCAGCGACGCGCAACATCATTTCCACCATGTTAGAGATCTCCGCCAACGCTTTGATGGGGATGGGGCCTGCAAGCGAGCCGCGCTGTTACTTCTTTATGGATGAAGTTCCTACCCTCAATCGTCTCCCCTTCCTGATCAGCTCACTCGCTGAAATCCGTCAGTTTGGTGGTGCTTTCGTCCTTGGCTATCAGGTGTACAGCCAGCTGGAAGACATTTACGGACGTGAAGCCGCCCAGACGATTTCCGGCACAGTCAACAACCGGATTGTCTTCAACACCCCCGACTTTCGGACGGCAAAGCTGTGTTCTGAAATGCTTGGCAACCAGGACAAATGGGAGTCGAACACAAATATCAGCGTTGGTGCGCATGAGGCACGCGACGGTGTCGGCTTCACGCAACAGCGTGTCGAACGCGCAATCATCACACCTGCAGAGATACAAAGCCTTCCTCAAC
This sequence comes from uncultured Parvularcula sp., assembly GCA_937919225.1. Lineage (GTDB taxonomy): Bacteria > Pseudomonadota > Alphaproteobacteria > Caulobacterales > Parvularculaceae > Parvularcula. The sequence goes on along the minus strand of CALFRH010000532.1, from coordinate 376 downwards.
ACCGGGCCGCAGTCAAATTCGCCTACGACTCTCCAACTGCAGTTGTCGATATGAAACAGGTCTTTGTGGATGAAACACAACCGCGGTTCTTGCCCTACATGGGGAACGCAGCTGGCTTTGCGGAATATGTTGAACCAAAGGCCAAGACTCAAAAAGAAGATCCGGCAAAGGCTGTTGAGATTGTTCGCGCGTTCCACCAATGGTGCGGTTGGCGTTTTCACTGCGATGCCAGTGAATTTCCCCCAGATGCAACTGAACCCTGCTCCGAGTACAGAGTCTACTTCGATCACTTTAAGAGTTGCTTCAACGCAGGGACCCACCCCGAAAACATCCATCCTGTCGTCGCATTGGGTGATGGGTTGGCGAGGAACGCACC
>CALFRH010000531.1 GCA_937919225.1 uncultured Parvularcula sp. | reverse complement strand
TGATGCAGCGGTCTGACCTTGCCAAGATTGTCAACTTTTTGATGCGCGACCGGGGACGGATCAATGGGGAAGCCCTCCTGGACGAAGCGATGTTGTCTGGCGCTTTGCAGAACAATCCTGACAACCGAGGTCTTCCGGCACCAGACCTTCCGTTCCGGTACAATAATGGCTTCTGGGCGTGGGATATTCAGCGCTTTGGTGGGTGCTCCCGTTCTACCATTATCCCCTTCATGTCAGGCTTTGGCGGCCTTGCTGTCGCTTTCGTTCCCTATGGAACGGTCTATTTCTATGTGAGCGATGGCTATCAGTTTCGTTGGGCGGATGCGGTGATGGCGACGGAGGCCATAGAGCCCTTCTGTACGGCGGGTGCGCAATGACAAAGGCGGGTCTGATCAATGAGCTGCCAAAGGCGGCGCCCAACGGGCTGCTCGCGGCGGTGCTGCTGGCATTCCTTGCTACAGCGGGGTTGTTCTACGTCAATATTATGGCCGCCATCGTCGATGGTCTCGTGGCCGGATTAGGGCTGAGCGAGCGGCAGGCGGGGACCATCGGATCGGTGAATATCTATGGTGCCTCTATTGGCGCCTTGGTGGCGGTTTTCCTTGTAAAGGCGCTTCCCTGGCGCCCAGTCGCCGTCCTGTGTTTATTGATTCTCATAGGGGTCGACATTGGCTCGATTTTGGTCACCAACGGTGACATCTTGCTACCCGTCCGTGCCACCCACGGATTTTTTGGGGGTATCCTGACGGGAATTGCCTTTGCGGTGATTGCGCGGACGGCCAATCCTGACCGGGCATTTGGGATGCTGCTCTTTGTACAGTTCGGATTGGGCGGGCTGGGTGTAATGGTATTGCCCCCCCTGGCGCCGCTTTACGGGACGCAAGCTTTGTTCATCGCACTTGCGCTTTTCTCTGTGGTGACATTGATCATGGTCCCGTTCATTGATCGATATGAGGTCAAAGCCAAGGACGCCGATGCCGCTAGCGCGAGCGCGGCGGTACAATGGGGCCCACTGATTTTAACGTTGATCGCCATCTTCGTGTTTCAGGCGGCGAACATGGGTCTCTTGGCCTATATCATCCGTCTTGGTCTCGATTTCGGTCTGGAACGCGAGTACGTCTCCCTCGCTTTAGGGCTGGCCACATGGGTGGCGCTGGCCGGTCCGTTTTTGGTGATGGTTTGCGGCCTCAGGTTTGGCCGGTTTAAGCTGATGCTTGGCGCCATGGGGCTAACCCTCGTCGGGACCGCCATCTTCCACTACAGCGCCCACCCCGCGGCCTACATGATCGCGAACTGCGGTACGGGGATCACCTGGGGGTTTGTGATTGCCTATCTGCTTGGCATGACGGCGGAGTTTGATGAGGCGGGCCGGGCCTCGACCCTTGCTGGGTTCATCTCGAAACTGGGCCTGGCGTCAGGGCCGCTTGCGGCCGGATGGCTCCTCGGCGACGGTGGCGGTTTCTCTACCCTGATCAATGTTGCCGTAGCGTTACTGGCAATCAGTGGCGCGGTGATGTTGGCGCCGGCCCTGGCGCTTGATCGGCGGCGTGCGGGGGAAGTGCAGTCTGGTCCAGCGGAGATGTAGAACTGGCCCTATATAAAGCGCGAAAACCTTCGATACTGGTTCCATGAGCAAAGGACCGGGCCCATGGTTTTTGAGGAGTTGATCGCCGCATATGGCGATGACGCCAGCGGATTGGTTGTGCATAACCCTGCCAATGGCGCCGTCGTTGCGTCTGTAAAAACTTACAGCGTTGATGAGGCCGCCGACATTGTTGATGCTGCGATGGAGCCTATGGATGCTTGGGCACGCCTGACAGCGAAAGATCGCGCCGCGATCTTACGCCAATGGTACGAGCTGATCCTGGCTTCGCAGGAGGAGATCGCACAGATTATCACTGCGGAATCGGGAAAGCCCTTGGCCGAGGCGCGCGGCGAGGTGGTATACGGTGCTTCCTTTATTGAATGGTTTGCTGAGGAAGGAAAACGGCTCTATGGTGAAGTTATTCCGCCCCCTGTGCTTGGAAAGCGTATTCTAACTCTCCGCCAGCCCGTTGGGCTGTGCGCAGCGATCACCCCTTGGAATTTCCCTATAGCGATGATTACACGCAAGGTAGCGCCGGCGTTGGCGGCTGGTTGCGCCATGATTTGTAAACCTGCCGAAGCGACTCCGCTGACGGCGCTGTTTGTCGAACGCCTGGCCCATCAGGCGGGGGTTCCAGAAGCCATATTTCGTGTTCTGCCTACCCATGACCCAGCGGCGATGGGTGAGCTATTCTGCACGCATCCACTCATTCGTAAACTGTCCTTCACCGGCTCCACCCGGGTTGGAAAGATATTGATGAAACAGTCAGCGACTACGGTGAAAAAAGTGAGTATGGAGTTGGGGGGCAATGCGCCCTTCATTGTGTTTGACGATGCTGACATCGATGCTGCGGTCACTGGGGCGATGGCGTCTCGTTTTCGGAACGCTGGTCAGACATGTGTGTGTGCTAACCGCATATTGGTTCAATCATCAGTTTACGATGAATTTGCTGATAAGCTTACTGAGCGCGTTAAAGCGCTACGGGTTGGTGATGGGGCGGATTCGGAAACGGAGATTGGTCCGTTGATCAGCCAGGCCGCGCGCGACCGCGTCGCCAGGCTGGTAGATGCTACCATCGAGGTGGGCGCGACCATACGTGTCGGTGGGCCATCGGCTGTTGGGGAGGCATTTTATGATCCGACCGTGCTGACAGATGTGACTCCCGACATGACTATTGCCCGTACGGAGATTTTTGGACCTGTCGCTCCGATTATTCGCTTCGAGACTGAGGGGGAGGCGATCGCGGTGGCGAATGATACTCCATATGGCCTTGCTGCATATTTCTATACCAATGATTTGGCGCGATCATGGCGTGTTCTGGAGGCACTTGAATACGGGATGGTGGGTGTGAATGAGGGCGTTATCTCAACAGAGGTTGCACCCTTTGGCGGGGTTAAGGAATCGGGCATTGGTCGAGAGGGTGCCCGTGCGGGGATTGAAGAGTATACTGAGATTAAATACGGATTGATAGGAGGATTGGCAGCATGACTCAGTCAAATGCAGAATTGTGGGCACGCCGAGAAGCCTCTATCCCGCGCGGGGTTGGGTCGATGCACCAACGCTTTGCCACGTCGGCAAGCAATGCAGCTCTTACCGACGTTGAGGGGAAAAGCTACATCGATTTCGCCACCGGCATCGCCGTTTGCAACACAGGGCATGCGAATGAACGCGTCAATGACGCTGTCAAGGCGCAGATTGACCGCTTCTCCCATGTCTCGTTTCAGGTCACGCCGTATGAGTCCTATATTGAGCTTGCCGAGAAGCTTAATGAGATTGCTCCTGGCCAAACGCCTAAGAAATCGCTGTTTGTCACGACAGGAGCTGAGGCCGTCGAAAACGCCATTAAGATCGCCCGCGCGTATACAAAACGTCACGGCGTTATCGCGTTCCGGGGGGGCTACCACGGTCGGACATTCATGACGATGGCCCTAACGGGTAAGATTATTCCTTACAAAGCGCAGTTCGGCCCGATGCCCGCCGATTTGTACCATGCAAAATATCCTTGCGAGTATCTCGGTGTCAGTGTTGAGGATGCCTACCAATCTTTGCTAGAAGTATTTGCCAGCGACATCGAGCCTGAGGCGACGGCCGCTATTATCCTTGAGCCCATCTTGGGCGAGGGCGGTTTTTATGTGGCGCCGGCGGCATTCATGCAAAGACTTCGGGCGCTGTGCGATCAACATGGCATTTTGTTAATTTGTGACGAAATTCAGTCAGGATTTGCCCGTACCGGGCAGATGTTTGCGACAAACTATAGCGGTATTGAGCCTGATCTCATGTCCGTGGCAAAAGCCATGGCTGGTGGGTACCCTATTGCTGGCGTTGTGGGGAAGGCAGACATTATGGATGCACCCTCTGTAGGCGGACTTGGTGGTACCTATGGTGGCTCCCCCTTGGGCTGCGTTGCGGGATTGGAGGTCCTCCGGGTTATAGAGGAGGATGGCCTTTGTGCTCGTGCAATGGCTATTGGAGAGATCATCCAGTCTCGGCTCATTCGTACCCGTGCCGCGGGTTTAACAGTGGTCGGTGATGTGCGCGGCCGAGGGGCAATGAGCGCGGTTGAGTTGGTCTATGGTGGCGATGTCAACCGTCCTAATACGGATCTAACAAAGGCTGTTGTGGTTGAGGCCGCTAAGGAGGGGCTCATTTTACTCTCTTGCGGTATTCGCAGCAATGTGATCCGGTTCTTACCGGCGCTAACGGCTGATGACGCCACCGTTGAACTCGGTATGGACATCGTCGAACGGGTACTGCAGCGGCTGGCGTGAGGGGGCGGCACGCGAGGGGCCTGTGGGCTCCGCGCTAACCTGAATTGAGACATCAGACGCTCTCTTTGGCGGGAGGGTAGGACATCTCCCTAACGTCATGTTATCAGGGCATAGCAGTATTCACTCACAATCTCGGCCCGACGGGATGGCTAGGTGGGGGCGTTTTTGAAGCAGTTGTTGATATTCCGGCTCACTAAGGTCGCTGGCGCGAACCAAACAAGTGTGTATTGCGAATACCAACATGCCTGTTTCGGGCAATCGGCGGAGTGTCTGCCGCTCGACCCGAACATAGCGCGGCGCAAGTGAAGGGTGCGGCCTTCCTTCCCCTTCCTCTGCAGGCTGATGGAGTTCAGGGTCGGTGAAAATGAGGTAGTTCCCGCGCATCAATGGTTGTTCTGGCCGGATGTGGCTGAACATTCGTTCAACCCGCCGGGCGAGATTTTCATCATAGGCGTCAACGGGGTGATGCAAAGACGTCAGTGAGCGCTCCATCTTTTGAGATAGGGTCCAGCGCGCGGGAAAGCAAACAGTTCCGCCAACTAATATGTGCGCACTGCCGTCCTGTTGCAAAAGGCACAGATCCTCCTGCACCAGTCGGCTGGCGACGATGAGGGGGTGGTCATTTGACAGATCAATGGTGATGCCGTCAGGACGTGTTAGCTGACCGCCCTTATAAGCGTATCCAGCAATGTTCGGCAATTCATTGGCCAGTGTATCTCGGAGTTCTGTCGCCGCATCCATCGCTCCCTCTAAGCAGTGAAAAACGACGTCTCGCCGACGTTCAATCAAATGGTCTCGATACGCCATTTGTTGTGAAAATACTTCATCCTTGAGGAGCCAGTTATCGATATCGACTGGCATCGTTCCTGGAAGCCGCCCCATTATGGGGTGCATCCAAGGGATAAGCGGCAGATTTGAGTGTAGAATGACCCGGGGTGTCGCTTTCGCCCAATCATTGGTTTTATCGAGCCTTTGTTTCATTCAAACTGGCCTAGCGGTTTGGGCGGCGTCAGGGTGACGAGAGTAGGGCGAAACATCCGAAGCGTCATTGGGCAAATCTGGATCCACGAGGTGCCCCAAAGTCACCAGGGCTGATCGAAATGACGAGTGTTCTGCGAGCGCGTGCCGTCATAGCCTGACCTCTTGACGCTCGTGGAGGCGGTCAGGTGGTGCTTCTGCGCGTGAAGAGAGATCAAAAAACGAACAAGAGTGGGCAAGGATGAAACTTTCATTTTTGGGTATTGGAGTTGTCTTGCTCCTCATCTGCTTGCTGCCCCCGTCTTACATAGGGCTTACATTACTCCGTGCTGGTGGTGGCTTGCCTGTGTGGGATGGGAACGTCGTCACCTCGGGAGCAAATGCGCCTGTGGAGATTATTCGCGATCAATATGGCGTCCCTCATATCTATGCCGCAACCGAACATGACGCCTTTTTTGCGCAAGGGTTCGTGCATGCACAGGATCGCCTCTGGCAGATGATGGTTATACGACAATCCGCTTCTGGTCGCCTTGCCGAATGGTTCGGCGGCTCTGTGTTGCAGGATGATCGGCTGGCGCGGGCCTACGATTATGTTGGCGTGTCGGAGCGACAGCTAGCGGCATTGCCTTCGGAAGATCGTGCCATTCTCGACGCCTACGCCGCCGGGGTGAACGCGTATATGGAAAGCAAGCTATTCCGTATGCCTCCTGAAATGAAGGTGCTACATATCACGCCCGAACCGTGGCGGTCAGTGGACTCCCTCATTGCATACAAACCAATTTATCAAGCCTTGTCCTCTGC
>CALFRH010000530.1 GCA_937919225.1 uncultured Parvularcula sp. | reverse complement strand
AAGCGCAAGGCCCGCATTGCGCAAACCTTTTTTCTCTGCGGTTGTTAGGGGTTTGTCCTGGTCGCCATAGTTAGCGGACATGTCTCCTGCGGGTTTCCAGGGGCCAAGGCGGCGTTCAATGATGACATCAGTGACGAACCAGATAATCGGTAGGTAAAGGACCGTCATAACACTGATGAAATACCAATTGCCGGCGATGTTCGATGTCCAGCCACCCCCTAACCCGCTGGTCTGCACCGCCGATTCGGTAATGCCAAAGAGAAGAGCATCAAGCTGGCCCGGTGAAATGTTCGCGGAAAACCCGCCTGACACGCCCGCAAACCCCGCAGCAATGCCGGCCAGCGGATGCCGCCCTGCGGCAGCAAAAAGGATCCCAGCAAGCGGGATCAGCACCACATACCCTGCGTCCGCTGCGTGATTGCCAAGCATGGCGACGAGCGCCACGACGGGGGTAAGGAGCGATTTTGGCGCGCCGCTGACCGCTGCGCGCATCGCGGTTGCGAAAAGGCCAGAGCGCTCCGCCACCCCTGCCCCAAGCATCACTACCAGCACATAGCCAAGGGGGTGGAAGTGCGTGAACGTCTTCGGCATCTCCACCCAGAGCTTTTGGATATTGTCCGCTGACAACAGACTGAGGCTACGGACGATGAGGGGGGAGCCGTCCTCATTGGTGGCGACGGGGTGCTGAGCGGAGACCCCAAGGGCCGCGAGGATGACCGACAGGCTGATGAGCCCAAGACAGAGATAGAAGAAGATAAAGACCGGGTCCGGCAGCTTATTGCCGGTGCGCTCCACCCACCCCAAAAATCCTTTGCTGCTATTATCGACTGGTGCGGTTTCGGTGGCGGCCATTGAAGTGTCCCATCAAATCTTAAGCGTAAGAGGAGCCGCAATTGGGGCGATCCGTCAAGGAGATCGGCTGACCTTCACCGCCGCGGCATCGAGTGCCTGCAAGAATGCCGACCGATCTTTCTTTGAAAAGGGCTTGGGGCCGCCCCCCACCTGGTCGCCGCTACCGCGCAGATCGGCCATGATGGCGCGGGTAGCAATGGCGCCGCCAATCGTGTCGGGGGTGAAGGGCTTGCCCGTGGGGGCAATCACGGTAGCGCCCGCTTTCAAACATCTGTCTGCTAAAAGAATATCGGCCGTGATGATGATATCTTTGGTACCAGATTGGTCAGCAATCCAATCGTCTGCCGCATCGAAACCATCAGACACCACGATAAGGTTGATATCTGGATGCTGAGGAATGCGAAGATAGCTATTGGCGACCAGGGTCACCTTCACCTTGTGGCGAAAGGCAACTTTGTAAATCTCTTCTTTGACCGGACAAGCGTCCGCGTCGACGAGAATGCGGCAGCTCTCAGTCATTGGAAGCGATCCTAAATATCTGGGGTCGATCAGCGCTATCCATACTTCGTTCACCACGGCTTGTCCGTGGTGTCCATCGGCCATTGTTAAAACTGTTTGGTCGCGTGGACCCCACGGACGCTGATGCGTCGTGGGGAACGGCAAAGCGAAAATTCACCCCAAGAAGGCCCTAAATCATCGCCATGCCGCCATTGATATGCAGCGTCTGGCCGGTGACGTAGGCTGCCTCTTCCGAGGATAGATAAAGCGCCGCTGCCGCAATATCGTCTGGCGTGCCCATCCGGCCCGCGGGGATTGACCCGTTGATAGCCTCTTTTTGATCGTCCGTGAGCGCATCGGTCATCGGTGTGGCGATAAATCCAGGCGCGATACAGTTCGCCGTAATCCCGCGGGACGCCACCTCGGCGGCCAAAGACTTGGTCATGCCAATCATCCCAGCTTTGGACGCCGCATAGTTCGTTTGTCCTGGGTTGCCCGTTACTCCAACGACGGAGGTCACGCCGATGATCCGTCCAAAGCGGGCCTTCATCATGCCGCGCAGGCAGGCCTTTGACAGGTGCCAATAGGATTTAAGGTTCACCGCGATAACCTGATCGAAATCTTCCGGCTTCATCCGCATCATCAGATTGTCCTTGGTGATGCCGGCATTGGCCACGAGGATCGACAGGCCGCCCATCGCCTCGGACGCTTGACCCGGCAAGGCATCAACCGCATCCGGATCGCCCAGATTACAGGGTAGAACATGGACCCGATCACCAAGCTCACTCGCCAGGCTTTCAAGCTTTTCCGCACGAGTCCCCGATAGCGCCACGGTGGCGCCTTGGGCGTGGAGGGCTTTGGCAATGGCGCCGCCAATCCCGCCGGTGGCGCCGGTCACGAGGGCGGTTTTGTCTGTAAGGTCAAACATGAGGTGTATCCTTTTCAACTGTCGTCCGGCGCTATCGATATTCTTGGGTCACATTTGCGATGAACCGTTTGCCACGGCCCGTTTGCCACGGCTTGTCCGTGGCATCCACCGATCCGGGAATAGGTCTTTGTCATGCATGGACCCCACGGACGCTCCGCGCCGTGGGGAACGAGGTGAGGCGTCATTCTTAAGCACACCTAGTGAGCCACGGCGTCGCGGTACGCGGACAAATCGTCCGGACTGCCCACGGGGAAAGCGGTGGCGCCCTTCGCGATCCGTTTCACAAGACCGCTTAGGACCTTGCCCGCGCCCACTTCGATAAATATGCCCGTGCCCGCCTTTGCCATTGCACCAACACTTTCTGTCCAGCGGACACGTCCGGTCACCTGTTCAGTAAGAGTACGGCGTATTTCACCTGGGTCGGTCACCGGGGCGGCAAGCACGTTCGAAAAGATGGGAACGGCGGGCGCCTTAACGTCCGTATCGGCAAGGGCTGCTGCCATCTTCTCTTGGGCGGGGGCCATGAGCGATGAATGGAATGGCGCTGAAACGGGGAGCGGCAGCGCGCGCTTAGCCCCCGCCTCTTTCGCGGCGGCGCAAGCGGCCTCAACGGCGGCTTTGGCGCCTGAAATCACCACTTGGCCCGGAGAGTTGTCGTTAGCAAGTTCAGCACCGGTATCGCCGAGGAGGGCGGTCATCTGATCAAGGTCAAGCCCAATAATGGCCGCCATTGCCCCCTCCCCCACGGGCACAGCCGCCTGCATGGCTTCCCCCCGTAGACGGAGGAGTTTGGCCGTATCGCTCAAAGAAATGGCACCCGCGGCGCAATAGGCGGCGTATTCACCAAGGGAATGACCCGCCATGGATGTCACCTTTGTGAGGGCGAGCCCCTCCTCCTCTAAGACGCGGAAAGCGGCCATGGACACGGCCATCAGCGCCGGTTGAGTGTTCGCGGTCAGGGTGAGGTCCTCCGCCGGGCCGTCAGCAATCAGGGCAGAGAGTTTCTCTCCCAACGCTTCGTCCACTTCGTCAAATACAGCCTTTGCGGTGGGGAATGCCTCGGCGAGGGCCATGCCCATGCCGACCGCTTGGCTCCCTTGGCCAGGGAAAATGAGACTAATAGCGGAAGATGGGGTGGTCATAGGCTCTCTCATTCGGACGTGAAACGCAATGGCGTGCCCTTACCCAAGTCCCTTGAGAATGCCAAACGGGGGAGCGGAAGATTTTACCGCCCGTGCGCCACCGGTACATCTGTCCCCCGCGCGCAGCGTTCAAGCCGGCTGAGCCCGCCCCACGCTTCGAACGCCTCGGACGCTTTCTCGCGCACCATCGCCTGATCATAGGGGCCGGGTGCTTTCACGCCGCCAAAGAAAACCCACATCACATCGTCGCCTGCAACATTACCGGAAAACCGATTGCGGCGGTTAATGTCGAGGGTCGCAGGTAAGCCATTGACTGCGCGGGTAAGGGCCACGGACCCCTCTCCGATCCGCGGGCCGATATCACCCACGATAAAGGGGATAGGCTTGCACCGCCCGGCGGTGGCGCACCCTTTCGTCCGCCAAGCCACCCCAAAGGTACCCAATGGGATTTCACTGTCGCGACGGACGACTGCGTGGGAGACCCGAAGCGCATCCACATAGCGCCGCTGATCGTCTTCACGAAAGCGGTCATCCGCTAACGCGGTGGGAGAGATAAAAAAGCCTGAGCCGTCTCTTTGTTCCACCGGCTTCACATTGCGGATGGTCCGCCCGGCGATGCGAGCGGTCCCCTCGCCTAAAATGCCGTACCAGTTGACGGCACCCACCTCTGGGTCGTCCCACCCGGCCTCGCGAATACGGGCGACATCGTCCATAAATTGCCCAGTACAGACCGCATTGCTTTTGGAGCCGTGGTAAGATGTGCCGTCGGGCAGATAGACTTTTCCGGCGTTACACAGATGAATGATTGCCCCAGCTTCGGCATTGGTGGGGTGGTAGGCACGGTCGCTGCCGTCAACGTTCACGCGCATGGGCGCCATGGTCACGAGGGAACCGTCCCTCAAACCAAGGAACCGATGCTCCCCCGCGCCATTACCCTCAGCTTTTACCTCAATCGTCCCATCACAGCTGCCCAAGCCGACCGCTTCCAAATCGATTGGGCCCGACGTCGCGACGGTGACCGGTCCGCCCCTCTGGGTTCCCGACGGTAAAGTGCAAGCCGCAAGACCAAGCACTAAAGCGGCAATCGACAGTTTGCGCATGGACCCTCCCAATCGTCCTTTTCTTTGATCTTACCACACTCTTCCCCAAACGAAACGGCGGTGAGTGAGGTAATTGTACGTCCCAGGCACGGCAAAAAAGCGGCGTATCATGAAAATTTTACTAGCTTTTTCTCGCGACCCTAGTATTCTGTCCGGCTGCCCAAATATGGGAGCTGGAGAAATTTGCGTCCTGATTGATTGCGGCCGCAAGCTCTAAACCATTGTTTTTTGAGCGCCGATGCCGCCGATCCGTGCCACGGATGGGGGTGGACAGCGTTCTGGAGAAGCTATCATGCTGTTTCGCTATTTTGAAACGCTCGTTTCCCCGTTCCCGGATGAGGCACCCACTCAGCCGCCAGCGACGCTGTGGTCCTTTGCTTGGTATTACACCAAGCCCTTTGTCTGGTTATATCTCGCGGTTGCGCTCACCTCGGCCGCCATCGCCCTGATCGAGGTTTATGCGTTCGATTTGGTGGGGTCGGTCGTCGACTGGATGACCGAGACGGGACAAGAGGATTTTTGGTCCGTTCACGGTGGGCAAATCCTGCTGATTTCCCTGCTGATCGCAATCATTTGGCCTCTTATGTCCTTGCTCGACGATCTATTGTTGGTGCAAGGGATTATGGGCAACATGCCTATGCAGATCCGCTGGCGCGGGCATCGCTACCTATTGCGTCAGTCCACCGCGTTTTTCGCTGATGACTTTGCCGGGCGGCTGTCGACAAAGCTAATGCAAACAGCCCTTGGCGTACGGGAGATGATGAACAAATGCATCTCGCTGTTCGTCTATATGTCGGTTTACTTCCTGTCGGCGATTATCTTGTTCGGTGCCAACGATTGGCGATTGACGATCCCCCTGATCATTTGGCTGATCGCGTACTTTGTGACCATGTATGTTTTTCTACCGCGTCTTCAGGCTTGGTCCGAGAAGCAGTCGGACGCGCGGTCAGGCCTTAATGGTCGCATTGTTGATGCCTATACCAACATTCAGACGGTGAAGATGTTCTCCTCCGGCGAAGCGGAGGACGCCTATGCCCGTAAAGGGATGGAGGACATGTTGGAGACGGTTCACCCGCAAATGCGGATCGTCACCACAATGTCATTCACGCTTCATGTCATAAACGGTTTGCTGATCGTCGGCACAATTATACTTGGATCGATGCTTTGGAGCCAGAACGCCCTCAGCGTTGGTGCGCTTGCCTTTGCCGCGACCATGGTCTTGCGGATCCAGGGGATGAGCCATTACTTCCTATGGGAGGTTTCAGGCCTCTTTGAAAATATTGGGGCGGTTGTGGACGGCCTTAAAACCCTGTCCCAGCCGACCGCAGTGGTGGATCGTCCGCAAGCGGCCCTTCTCACCCCCAAAGGAGGAGAGGTTGAGTTCAAGAACGTCACCTTCAGGTATGGTGCCGACGCGCGGGTGATGCAGAAGCTCTCGCTTCACATCAGGCCCGGTGAACGGGTGGGTCTTGTCGGTCGCTCAGGCGCGGGCAAGTCTACCCTCGTGAACCTCCTCCTGCGGCTCTACGATGTGGAGGGCGGCACCATCCGCATTGATGGGCAGAACACTGCTGATGTGCGCCAGGACAGTCTGCGAAGCGCCATTGCGGTGGTGACCCAGGATACTTCGTTGCTCCATCGGTCCATCCGTGAAAACATTGCCTACGGACGACCGGACGCCAGCGATGAAGAGATCATTGAGGCGGCCCGTCGGGCAGAGGCCTGGGATTTCATCCAAACCCTGAAGGATCGCAAAGGGCGCGTCGGGCTGGAAGCCCATGTGGGTGAACGGGGCGTCAAGCTTTCCGGTGGCCAGCGCCAACGGATCGCGATTGCACGGGTCATCCTCAAAAATGCGCCCATCCTCGTCCTGGACGAGGCGACATCGGCCCTCGATTCGGAAGTGGAGGCGGCGATCCAAGAGCGCATGGATCTCCTGATGGAGGATAAAACCGTGGTGGCCATCGCCCACCGCCTGTCCACTATTGCGGCGATGGACCGGCTCATCGTGCTTGATGAAGGGGCCATCGTGGAACAGGGCCGCCACGAAGAGCTGATCGAACAGGGCGGCATCTATGCCAGCCTATGGTCGCGGCAATCTGGCGGGTTCTTAAATACTGGAGAAGTGGTGGCGGCGGAGTAATAACTGCCGCCGCTTACTGCCGGCCTTTACCGCCGTAGCGCGGCAAACTGCCGTATAATTTGCTCGGTTTGCTGTGCAATCAGGCTTGCGCTGCGCTCTATCGATTCGTCCAATGACATTGGGCCGTCGGCGATGGCATGAACCGCGGTCATGCCAAGGTCGTGGAGGGGGCCGAGCTCCTCCCCCACCTTACCGGCAAGGCCGATGCAGGGAACGCCTTGGGCCTTGGCGAGGGCGGCCACTCCCGCCGGTGCCTTGCCGTGGGCGGTTTGGTGATCAATCGCGCCTTCACCGGTGAGCACTAGATCCGCCCCCCTCATTTTCTGGGGGAGGCCCACAAGGTCAAACACCACCTCACCCCCTGGGCATAAGCTGGCGCCCAAAAAGGCGTGCAGTCCCGCCCCCGCCCCCCCTGCCGCGCCGCCCCCTGGCAACGACCGAACATCAACCCCAATATCCCGCTCGATAATGTCAGCGAGGTGAGCCAGCCCCTTCTCAAGCTTCTTTACAGCGGCTGCATCCGCGCCTTTTTGTGGTCCGTATACGGCGGCGGCGCCGTTTGGTCCCAGCAGCGGGTTGGCGACATCGCATACCGCCTCGATCGTGACGCTGCTCAACCGGGGATCGAGCGCGCCAATGTCAATGCGTTGGATATCGCAAAGACTACCGCCAACGGGGCGGAACGCAGCGCCGTTCTTGTTGATGAAACGTACGCCAAACGCGGCGGCGATGCCGGTCCCGCCGTCGGTTGTCGCACTGCCGCCAAGGCCAACCACGATACGCCCGGCCCCCGCGTCAAGCGCGGCGCCCATCAACTCGCCTGTCCCGAAGCTTGTTGCTCCAACAGGATCTCGCTCCGCCTCAGAGATAAGGGCGAGACCACTGGCCAAGGCCATTTCTACCGCGGCGACACCCGTGTCCTGGACGAGGCAAAATGGCGCCGCGATTCTGTCGCCCAACGGCCCAGTGACGGGGACGGATCTGGACTCCCCTCCTAAGGCGTTATTGATGACGTCCGCGAGCCCGTCGCCTCCATCCGACACGGGGACCTTAATAGTGGTGACCTGAACGCCGGCGCGGACGATCCCCTCCTCCATCGCTTGCGCGACGGCCGGGGCGCTGAGGCAGCCCTTAAAGGCATTGGGGGCGAGGACGATTTTGAGCATTTTCAGTCTCCGGCGGCGCTGGTCCTTGAGCGCAAAATAGGCTTGCCAAGCCGGGCCGGTTCTCCTATCCCCCCGCTTCGGCGTTCCGGTATGGACGTTCGGGGCTATAGCTCAGTTGGTAGAGCGCTTGAATGGCATTCAAGAGGTCGGCGGTTCGATTCCGCCTAGCTCCACCATCTCTTTTTGTCCGCATGAGCCAGCTTTCTCCGACCAACCATCTCCATAGGTGCGGACGGGTTCCGGTTCCACGTGTCACCTCCACCACTTCGAGACAGGTCTGCCGCAGGCAGAAAAATCGCTCCGGGGGAGCGATTTTAAGTCGAGAAGGCCCCGGCAGGGGCATAGCAGCCCCAGCGCTCATTTTTGTTTCAAGCGCACGATCCGCCGGTCTTTGCTCTGAGATCTCCATGAGTGCGCTTGGGTTCCGGTTCCACGGTTCACGTGTCACCTCCATTATCTTTTGCCTCGCGGCGCGGAGCGCCTCCGGCGCGGAGGGCTGACCGCCCGGCGTCCAGTCGGACGCTTGAACATCAGGGTTCAACCAAACCTCTTTCACCTCCACCATTTTTGTTTTGTCCGCATGAGCCGACTTTCTCAAACCCACTATCCCCAGAAGTGCGGACAGGCTCCGTTCACGGCGCAAAGCATCTCTGCGAGGTGGTCTGACCGGCCGGAAGCTTGGTGTTGGAACTTCAATTTGACATTTTAGCGCTTCCCTCCACTTCCTTTCATCGCTTGTCGAGACATCCTCAAATTTTGGTGACTTAGATTTTGAAGGCGGTGAGCCGATACTGGCCTTGATGTTTCTAAAATGTTAGACCTCCTATCGGGGATTAGCTATACGGATCGCCCGAAGGGAACAGATAACCATGCAAACCAAAATGGGCGTCAAAGACTACTTCTTCATGTCGTTTGGCTTCATTGTTGGTGTGGGATGGGTGATTGCGACGGGCCAATGGATTGAAGATGCGGGACCTCTGGGGGCCAGCCTCGCCTTCCTCGCCGGCGGTCTCCTGCTCATCCCGGTCGGTCTTTGCTACGCCGAGCTCGGCAGCCAGTTCCCGTTCAATGGCGGGGTGGTACACTACGCTTTTCGTGCCTTTGGGCGAGACGTCGCCTTCTTTGTCGCCGTTTTGTTTTTGCTGACATTCGTCTCAACGCTTTTGTTTTTCTCGATCAGTGTCGCTTGGCTTTTCGAAACGCTCCTTCCTACCCTTCGTG
Source organism: uncultured Parvularcula sp. (assembly GCA_937919225.1). Classification (GTDB taxonomy): domain Bacteria; phylum Pseudomonadota; class Alphaproteobacteria; order Caulobacterales; family Parvularculaceae; genus Parvularcula. The sequence continues at coordinate 3,722 of CALFRH010000530.1, read as the reverse complement.
GGCCTGCATTATATACAGTGAGGGGGTCGGACGTTACCGTTGGTGGCGTCACTGTGGCTGCGGCTTGTTCTCTCCTAATAGGTATAATGACATATATTGGGGTTGCAGCGTCGGCCCGGCTCCAACAGCTTATGGTTTTGCTGCTGGTTGCCATCGCTTTCATTCTGGTGATCGTCGGTGTGACCCTCGGCGATATGCAAAACTTGTCGCCCCTTATCAAACGGGTTGATGGATCCGCTTGGGGCGGGATGGCCGCAGTTTTTGTCGTCACGCCTTTTTCCTGGCAGGCTTTGAAGCGATTGCGCAATCTTTTGGTGAAAAAAGTGACAAGGTCACCGCCCATAAGATTGGTATCCTTATTACCGCAGCGATTTTGTGCGCCGTTGCGTTTTACGGCGCGGTGATTTTTGCGGCTGCGGGTATTGTTGAACGCGATGTACTCATCAATGCCTCGTTGCCCGCTGAGGCGGCCTTTCGTATCGGGACCGGCTCTCAACTTTTAGGAAAAGCGGTACTGTTGGCCGCTTTCGTCGGCCTGCTGACCAGTTGGAATGCCTGCCTGTTCGCGACAGCGCGTGTATTTACCATACTCAACCAACTGGGTGTGGTCGGGGATGGAATTGGGAAACCGACAGAAAATAGACCAGTTACGATATGGGCAGTGGTGATACCGAGTGTTCTTGGCCTGGCCGGTGCTTTTGGAGGGCGAGAGGTCTTCTCAGCCGTCCTTAATGCATGTGCCCTTTCGATTGGCATGCTCTATTTCGTTACCTGTTTAAGCCTGGTCGTTTTGAGACCAAGCATTTCCGAAAACAACAGAGTCGGCCGGGGTGTCGTCAGTGCACTTTTCCCCTATGGTGCGACGATTATCACCGCAATCGTGACAGCTTATATTGTATACGAACCACTGACATGGACCGATCAGGGACTCCCTATCGAATGGGCGATGTTTTTGGGCGCCATCACGGTCGTGACGCTTTATTGGCTTGCGAAGCGGCACCGGTGGGCGGAACGTGCCAGTGAGGGGTTTAAGGGGATTCCATAAAACTCTGCCCTCACACCTACCCTTCTATCTAGGAGCGCGACAAGCGTTGACCGATCAAGGACCTTAGAACCATGACCCAAAGCCATTTTGCAATAATGATAGTAGCTGTTCTATTTTCGGCTAGCTGCGGTGTCGCCCCTCCCCCTACTGATGAGCAATCATCATCGGTGGTAGCTGTGCCCGAAGCCAATGCCTCATTGTTAAGCGAAAAGATGGCAGCATTCGATGAGGATCTGGCGGCAGGCGACTATGGCTTAATCGATGAAGTTCGCGTCGAACATAAAGGCAAGGAGATTTTTCATTTCACGTATGACCGGCAATATAAGGATATTGTTGATCTAACTGTTATCGAAAATAGTCCATTCAGCTATGCCCATCCAGATTGGCATCCCTATTATCGCGACACAGATCTTCATACGGTCCAGTCTATCACGAAGAGTATTACCGCCATTCTTATCGGTATCTTAGAGGACCAAGGAAAGCTGCCGCCGGTTGAGGAGGCCCTGTTATTTGATCATATTTCAGACACGTATCAAAAGCAGATAGACGATATAGGCTGGTCGACAATGACGATCGCCGATCTGCTCACTATGCGTACGGGTATTGAGTGGGATGAAGAGTCTTACTCGAGCGATGAAAACGACACGGTGATCCTAGAGACCCAAATCGATGATTGGGTGCAATATACCCTCGATAAACCCCTCGTCAGTCCGCCATCAGAGATCTGGCAATATAATAGTGGCGCCACACAGCTCCTGTCGGCCGTCATTGAACAAAAGGCGGGAATGAGTGTTTCAGAATTCGCTGCGGAGCATTTGTTCAAACCCCTGGGCATTACCGTGCACTATTGGAAGGAAACACCCGCGGGTCTGAATGACACTTTAGGCGGGTTATATCTTCGTTCTACTGATCTTACTAAGTTCTGTATGCTGATGGCATCCGGGGGACTGTGGAACGAGAAAAGGGTTTTGTCTGAAAGTTTCGCCACAAGAGCGTTAACGAATGTGCTTTCTAAGCCGCCTCGTGAGGCCTACCGTGGATACGGATATAAATGGTGGCTTGGATATAATTTGCTTCGTTCGGATAATTTCCGTGCCAGCGGTTATGGCGATCAGGGACTGACCTGCATCCCCGAGCAAGATCTATCCATCGTGATTTATAGTTGGAACGTTCCCGAGCTGAATAGACCGGACCTCATGCGGAACACTGGTGACGCTATCGCCGATATTCATACCCGCCTTGAGGATGAAATTTTCCCGCTGTTGAGTGAATAGAAACGGGGTCTATTTTCGTAACACTGAGGGGTGGTTGTTCGTCGTCGCCCCTCCGCTTCAGATTTTGACGCCCCAACTCGTACGGCTCCATTTTGTCCCCCGGCGCAGATGCGAAACAAGCGCGGATATTGGCGCGAAGCGCCTGGTGCCCTGCCCCATAGCCTTTTTTAATGGCTTCTGGCCCTCACGATAGGTGCCAATATCGCCTCGCCCGCCGTTAGGGCCTCGCGATGGGACACATCCCTGCGTCGTCATGGCGTATTGCTGCAAAATCGGAAACAGTTTCTGTTTTTGATATTGATGCCTGGCGCGAGGTGTGGGACCGTAAGCCTAAAATAAAGAGCTTTGCTCGCGCTAAGGGAGACGAATGCGATGTTAAAACGAGCTTCAATGGCCGGATTGGCCGCGATTCTGCTGGTGTCCTGCGGGCAAAGTGACACCGAAACCCGGGACGTCAGCGCCGCCGATGCGGGATACCAAAATGTCCTGCTGGAGCGCCTCATCGACGCTAAACCGGGCGACGTTATAGACATTCCCGAAGGTGTTTTTCGCTTTGACCGCTCTTTGAGCCTGACCGTCGATGGGGTGACCATTCGCGGGGCGGGTAAAGATAAGACAATTCTCAATTTCCAAGACCAGGTGGCGGGGGCCGAGGGTATTCTCGTGACGGCCAATGACTTCACGCTGGAGAACCTCGCGATCGAAGACACCTCCGGTGACGGCCTTAAGGTCAATGGCGGCAAGAACATCATCATTCGCGACGTGCGTGTTGAATGGACCGGCGGCTATTCCACGGACAATGGCGCCTACGGTCTTTATCCCGTTCAAACAGAGAATGTGTTGATCGAAGGTAGCGTCGCGATTGGCGCCTCCGATGCCGGGATCTATGTCGGGCAATCCCGCAATGTGGTCATCCGCAATAACAAGGTTGAGTACAATGTCGCTGGCATTGAAATCGAAAACTGTATTGATGCTGATGTTTACCAAAATGTTGCGACCAATAACACCGGCGGAATCCTCGTTTTTAATATGCCGAACCTGCCGCAGCCCGGCTATGGCACTCGCGTCTATGACAATGATGTGTTTGAGAATAATACCGAGAATTTTGGCCATGAAGGAACGCCCGTGGCAAGCGTTCCAGCCGGGTCCGGGATTGTGATCAACTCCAATGATAAAGTAGAGATTTTCAATAATCGGCTGTCGGATAACAATACCGCCAATGTGATTATCTCTAGCCTCCACACAACCGGCTATTCAGAGGGGGCAGCACAGGCTGACTTTGACCCTTATCCGGAAAGCATCTGGGTCTATGACAATATCTATTCTGGTGGCGGAGCATCGCCGGATGGGCTTGAGCTGAAAGCGCTTAAGGTCATGATCTCTGGCCCCATGGGCCGTCTGCC
>CALFRH010000529.1 GCA_937919225.1 uncultured Parvularcula sp. | reverse complement strand
ATAGTCTCGGTAGCAGCCGAGAACCTTCTCGATGAGTTCTACATTACCGGCAGCCGCGCATCGTCCATTACGCTGAACGGTAACCTCGACGCCGTCGGCGTACCGCGCTCGATCGTTGGCCAGGTAAAGGTGAAGTTCTAAAGGGGAGTACGGAGCCAGCATTGTCCCCACGTTTGTCACGTGGGGACATCCGCTGGTCTTCACTCCAACCCGATCGGGAGGCGCTCCATAGAATCGGGTGTTCTGATTGAATCAGCCCGATGTTATAGAGTCTTTATTTTTCGCGCGTGAGCCAACTTTCTCCGGTCCAATGTGATCGCCCGGTGCGATGGCGTTTTTACCGCACCCGCTCTTCTTCGACTTTGTCTTCGTCGCCCTCACCAGGCTGACGCTTAGGGTCTTCAGGCAAGAACTCGAAAGTGAGAGCTTCCCCCGCCTTGTCCATGTCGACACGGACAATGCCCCCCTCCTTAAGGGAGCCGAAAAGAATTTCGTCAGCAATCGGCTTTTTCATGTGCTCCTGGATCGTCCGCGTCAAAGGCCGGGCGCCCATTTCCTCATCAAAGCCTTTGTCCGAGAGCCAGCGGGTAGCACCATCGGTCAATTCGAAGGTGACATTCCGGTCTGCCAACTGCGCCTCTAACTGAAGCACGAACTTGGCCACAATCCGATCGATAATTGGCTTAGACAGCCCAGCGAACTGGATAATCGCATCAAGACGGTTGCGGAACTCCGGCGTAAAGAGCTTTTCAATCGCTCTGTTCTGCTCGTCCGAGGCCTTGCCGCGCCCAAAGCCAATCTCATTTTTGGCGGCATCCGCAGCCCCTGCGTTGGTGGTCATGATGACGATCACATTGCGAAAGTCGATTTTCTTCCCATGGGTATCGGTCAGCTGACCATTGTCCATCACCTGCAAGAGGATATTGAACACCTCCGGGTGGGCCTTTTCAATCTCATCCAGCAACACCACTGCATGGGGGTTCTGGTCCACAGCATCGGTGAGAAGACCGCCGCCCTGGTCAAAGCCCACATAGCCGGGAGGTGCACCGATCAAGCGGCTCACCGTGTGGCGTTCCATATATTCGGACATGTCGAACCGCAGGAGTTCCACGCCCATCATTTTTGACAGCTGTTTTGCCACCTCGGTTTTGCCAACGCCAGTGGGGCCGGCGAAGAGGTAAGAGCCAATCGGTTTGTCCGGTTCACGAAGACCTGCACGGGCGAGCTTGATCGCCGCGGTCAGTTGCTCAATCGCATTATCCTGTCCGTAGACAACGCGTTTCAAGTCATCCGGCATGGATTTGAGGCGCTCAGTATCGGACTTGGACACGGTCTTGGGCGGGATGCGTGCCATCACGGCCACAATCTCCTCCACCTGTTCAACACCAATTTCCTTCAGGCGCTCATCCTCAGGGAACAGCATTTGCCGAGCGCCGGCCTCATCGATCACATCAATCGCTTTGTCCGGCAGGCGGCGGTCTGTCATATACTTCGCCGACAGCTCGACCGCGGTTTTGATGGCCTCATCCGTATAGGTAAGGCCATGATGATCCTCAAACGCTGACCGTAGGCCACGAAGGATTTCAATCGTGTCCGGAATAGACGGCTCATTGACGTCAATCTTCTGGAACCGGCGGCTCAACGCCCGATCCTTTTCGAAGTGCTGTTTGTATTCTTTGAACGTGGTAGACCCCATACATTTGAGGGATCCTGCCTGCAAAGCGGGTTTCAGCAAGTTCGACGCATCCATCGCGCCACCGGAGGTAGCGCCTGCGCCGATGATGGTATGAATCTCATCAATGAACAGGATCGCGTGGTGGTGATTCTCCACCTCTTTCAGGACGGCCTTCAGCCGCTCTTCAAAGTCACCGCGGTAGCGCGTGCCAGCGAGAAGCGCCCCCATATCGAGGGAGAAGATGGTCGCTTCGGCGAGCACTTCAGGCACTTCCTCATCGACAATGCGCCGTGCAAGGCCCTCGGCGATCGCCGTTTTGCCAACACCAGGATCCCCGACGAAAAGAGGGTTATTCTTCCGTCGACGGCAGAGAATTTGAATCGCGCGTTCAACCTCTTTTTCCCGCCCGATCAGCGGGTCGACTTTGCCCCGACGGGCTTTGTCATTCAAATTGGTCGTATATGCCTCGAGGGCCTGGGGCCCCTGCTTAACGTTGCCGTCCTCATCCTCGTCCGCGGGGCGAGCGAGACTGACCAGCAGCCGCATTTTTGGCAAGACCGTGGGAGATATAGTTCACCGCATCATAGCGGGTCATATCTTGCGCCTGGAGGAAATAGGTGGCGTGGCTTTCCCGCTCAGCAAAAATGGCGACAATAATATTCGCACCCGTCACTTCAGAGCGGCCAGAAGTTTCCACATGGATGAGCGCCCGCTGCACCACCCGATGGAACCCGGCGGTGGGTTTGGCCTCCTCCATGTCTTCGACCATCAGCTTGTCGAGATCGTCTTCGATATACTCCATGAGTTGTTCACGGAGTTTTTCAATATCAACATTACAGGCGAGCATCACCGCCCGCGCATCCTCATCATCCGTCAGGGCAAAGAGGAGGTGTTCGAGGGTCGCAAGCTCATGCTTGCGCTCTGTTGCGAGGGCAATCGCTCGGTGGATGGACTTTTCGAGATTCTCAGAAAAGGTCGCCATACTATTCACGCTCCATGGTACATTGCAGGGGGTGCTCGTTCCGGCGGGAAAGCTCCAAAACCTGCGCGACTTTTGTCTCCGCCACCTCGTAGGTGTAGACCCCACATATCCCCACGCCCGTATTGTGGACGTGCAGCATGATCTGTGTCGCTTCTTCGCGGCCCTTGTGGAACACCACCTCCAACAGCCAGATCACAAACTCCTGGGGGGTGTAGTCGTCATTTAAGAGCAGCACTTTGTAGAGCGACGGCCGTTTGGTCTTCGGCGCCGTTTTTGTGATGGTGCCGGCATCGTTTTGCCGGTCCTCATCATGCTCATCGCTCATCCACGGGGATTTCATTGGGTCGTCTATCATCCTGCTGGTCACGATTACGATATTTGGGGTTTTCACGGGCGCCCGCAACCATCCTTTCCGCGCAAGATCGAGATGCTGCGCGGCAATAGTTGCCAGCCTCGCGGTCACCTCGACCTCGAGTTAAATCTAACCCATTGACGTTTCAGCTTTATTGAAGGCGCCCTATTGTAGATGCGTGGCCAAAAAGTCGCTTGTGGCCTTCAGAAACTCAAGCCGGGTTTCCGTTTCTGACAGCCAATGATCCCCATTTTTTTGCACAATGAAGGTCACATCCTTGCCCGCCTTTTTGAGGGCCCGCTCCATGCGCCGGGATTGGTCAATTTTTACCACCGTGTCGTCCCGCCCATGGATGAGGAGCACGGGCGCCTGAAACGCGGTCGCATTGTAGGCAGGCGATACGGCCTGGAGCGCTTCACGGTGCTTACGCGGGTCGCCTCCCATGCGGTCTTTCCAATAATCATAGACCCAGTGGCCGGATGGCGATTCCCTTCTTTCGGTTTGCAGCATCAGCGGCAAATCCGTTACGGCTCCAAAGGCAACAACGCACTTGTATAGTTCCGGCGTCAGCGCCCCACCGGCCAAGGCCGCATATCCCCCATAGCTGCCACCGACGATGCAAATGCGGTCCGGATCGCTCCATCCCATTTTTACCAGGGCGTTCACGCCATCCGTTACGTCATGCTGCATCTTTTTGCCCCATTCACCGTCGCCGGCGTTGCGAAACGCAGCGCCAAACCCGGTGGACCCACGGAAGTTTGGTTGCATCACCAAATAGCCTTGGGCGGCAAAGTACTGAGCCATCCAGTCAAAGCCCACCTGATCATGAGATCGTGGGCCGCCATGGGGCATAATAACCGTAGGCAGATCTTTAGCCGTCTCTGGCGTCGCTCCCTTTGGGAGGGTTAGAATTGATGGAATTTTTAGGCCATCGCGAGCTTTATACTCAATGGTAAGAACGTCCCTCACTTCCTCACGCGGAATATCCGGGCGTGCATCTGTCAGAGGGGTCACTTTTCTGTTCTTGCGATCATAGGAAAAGAAATTGCCTGAGTACCCCGTCCCCGAAATATAAACTAGAAGTTTTGACCAATCGTCGGTCCAGCTATCTAGTCGGACGACGGCCCCTGGCACCATCGCGCTTAGTGCTTCAAGGTCTTCGGTGACGCTATTGTCGAACATGCCATATGTCGGCTCAAGACCCCCATATTCCACACCGACAACAACCCGATTTTTGTCCATCAAAATACGAGCGATATCGTGCCCCTCTTTTCTCAGGAGGGGGCCGCGCCAGACTCCATCTTCAAGTGAGATCTCATAGAGGCTACGAAAATTATCATTCAATCCAAGGGTTGAGACAACCAAATGAGTGCCCGCCTGATTCACCCCGTGCAGGCTGTGGGGGGGAGTCTTTGCATTCTCTTGGTATAGCGTCAGCCATTTATTGCCCTTCCGTGTGAGGATTCTATACTCATCTCGCTTTCCATTCATGTCTTCACGACCAAGGACCGTTCCGTCGGGCGCCACGATCCAATCCATGGTATGGGTGCTCCCACGAACGGGAGTCGCCCCTCGGCCTGTGGCCAAGTTGACCTTTAACAAGTTCCGTGGGGGATTTTCTCCAGTGCCCATATAGGCAGGCATAAAGACTTTCTCGCCACCCTCGGCGATACCAACCACCCGTCCAAGACCGGACTGGGCGGGATGTAGTCCCTCAGTGCCGCGGAGCAGCTGCCTGACTTTCTTCTTTTGAATATCGTAGGCGAATGTTGCGGTGAACTCATACCTGCCGCGATATCCGATTGTCTGCGTAGTCTTGGAGGCCGACATGAGAATGTACCGGTCATTCGCAAAACCTGCGCCCCAAGCTTTAAGTCCAGATACATTGGACAAAGGGGTCGGCGTTCCCGTGACGAAATCATAAGTGATAAGGAAGTCGTCGCCTTTCAACGTTCGGATAAACACGACCTTGTCGCCATCCGGCGAGATATCCATGCTGCGCACGGTTGGAAGTGCCCCATAGGCCTCAATCGGCGGTGCCGCGTGAACTACGCCAGAACTTAATGAAAGAAAAAATGCGCCCGCGAGTGCCCTTAAGATAGTCATATCAGCCCACTGCCCGTTACAATATCCGAATCCTTTTTTGAGGGCTCGTTACCCTCCACTCTATCCCCCACCGTGGGGGACACACCTCACAAAACCCAACAAAAACAAACCCCGCCCAGGAAGCCTGGGCGGGGCTTGATACTCATAACGCTTACACTTTACGCAACGCTTACTTTGAAACAGTGAGGACCATTGTCCCGCATCGCTTAAGCCGAAAACCGCGTCCACCCCGGGTCAAGCCCAGAGCATGCTTCTCGGCGCGATGCTTTTTTACCGCTGCTGCATCAGCTCCACAAAGGCCGAATAGCGCTTGCTGAGCGGCTGAGCCGCATCGCGCGACATCGCCACGAACATGTCGGAGACTTTGTTCACTTGGCCGATGTGTGTTTCCATCGTGGTGCGCATCAGTTCAGACTGGGCTTCAAAGAACTCCTGTGGGGTCTTCGCTTTTCCGAGGGCCTGAACCTTGTCCGTGCCGGTTTCCATCTGCTTTTTCGCGTAGTCAGCATTTTCGCTGGCAATTTGCTCAAAGCCTTTGGCAACCGTGCTGGCGCACTCCATCATGGCTTCCACATTTTCCTGACCAAAGCTGCCAAAATTGGACATGCCTTGGGTCATCCGTTCGATGCCGTCATTCATGGCGGCGGTAACAGTAGCGTTCACGTCAGAAGCGCTGTTGGTATCCGCCTTAGCGGTCTTGCGAGTCGTGCTCATTGTCGTCTCCGGTTTTTGTTCTCTGCCTTGGTACGCAACCGAAACCCCTGATTTCCTGTTCCCAAAAACACAGGGGCCTAATCTTCTGCCTCGGCGCGCGCCGAATGGCGTCCTGCCCGAGATATTGCGGTGCACAATATAGAGTTCAACCCCTTCGGTCAATCTTTTTTGTGCACTGCACAAAAACTTTTTTGGCGAGGGTGCAACGCAGTAAACAACCGTAAAATAGTTAAGGGCCGTTAAGCCTTTGGTCAGGAGTTCATCTTATTTTTGGTGACCGGATTGAAAGGTGCGGGGTTGGCCTGCGACTTGTATGCTTCTGATCGTAATGGAAGCGATTGAAGGTTGTTGTGATTCATATGGCGGGTCGGCGGCATCTTTTCCTTGTTTTGGGGTGCGCGGTTCTCACCCTTATGGGTGGGCTCGTGACCAATGCGGCGGCGAATCCCAAATATGCTGCGTTTGTGATCCATGCCGATACAGGCGACGTTCTCCTTAACCGATATGCAGACAGCGCCCGTTACCCGGCCTCCCTTACCAAGCTGATGACGCTTTATATGCTGTTTGAGGAGATGGAAGCGGGCAACATCACGCTGACCGACAAAATGATCGTGTCCAAACGCGCATCGATGCAACCGGCCTCCAAACTCGGTTTGGCAAGGGGCAGCAAAATTGACGTCGAGACCGCTATCGAGGCTCTCATCATCGGCTCAGCTTACGACGTCGCCACCGTGGTTGCCGAACGGCTTGGCGGCACCGAATCAAAATTTGCCCGGATGATGACTGCCCGGGCGCGTGAGCTTGGCATGCGCCGGACAACCTTCCGAAATGCCTCGGGCCTACCCGACCGCAACCAACGAACCACTGCCCGAGACATGGCGATCTTGGCCCAGCGGGTGACCCAAGATTTTCCTCAGTATTTCCACTATTTTGACAAGGCAAGTTACAAGTGGAAAGGGCGGACCTACAAATCCCATAATCGGGTGACCATCAGCTATCAGGGGGCGGATGGCTTAAAAACGGGTTACACCCGTGCCTCAGGCTATAACCTCGCCACCACGGCGAAACGGGGAGATCATCGGCTTATTGGGATTGTTCTTGGAGGGCGCAGCGGCCGTACCCGAGATGCCCATATGAAGGCTATCCTCGATCAAGCCTATCGGGATATTCGTCGTCGACCCCAACTGGTCAAATCGATCCACCGCGTTCGACCGATGCCTGGACTGAGACCTGACCGGATGGATACCCATGCCACCATCCTTGCGGCCATCGCGCCGAATGAGCCAATTGTGACCAATGGCATCCCCGTTCCCAACCAGAAGCCCATGGATATGGCTGAGGTCCTGAATCTCGCCTCCCTCCAGCAGGTGATCGACGGCGTTGCCCGCGACGGACGGGACGCGCTCCCCGCACCCTTTGGTTATGGCGACGCGTAGCATCAAGATGTCCGCGACTGGATCATTCAAGTGGGTGCCTACTCCAACCAACCCCAAGCCATCGCACAGATCAAAGCGACCCAGGAAGCTGTCCGCGCTGTGGCGGAAACCGCGGGCCGCGAAGTGAACATCGCCGATGGCGGCGCCAAGGCCGTCTACCGTGCCCGGTTTACCAAACTCACTGAAACCGAAGCCCTCCTAAGCTGCAACTTGGTGAAGGAAAGTGGAGACGACTGCATCGCGATGCAGTTAACCCGATAGATCCACCAACGGTCGCTCGAACGACGGACCATAGAGTCGGATGCCTTTATCGAATGAGGCCACTTGCTCTACCGCATAAGACGGTCCGAATAAATTCAGTCCGATACTGTAGACATCCATAGAAAAATCCTATCGCCCCGCCGCTCGCAATTCACTCATTGGCATCCCACCTCTTGAGGAACAGCGACTAGGAGGATCGGGCATGCTGCATATGCCTTCAGCGGATAATTCAGTGAACGGGCCTCAGCCCCATCCCCTTAAAGATGTACCAGCAAGGGTGGTACCGCCCCCTCCCCGAAACATCCTTCTGGGGATAAGTTCCTCGCACAGCTCCGATATCGCCCTACGGGCAGCATCCGATATTGCCAGCCAATTCGATGCGGCCCTCCATGTTCGCCAGATAGTCGATTGTGATGTGCCGCGATCCCAGGGAGAGGAAACACTGGCGATCCTGAAAACCAGAGTGGCTCCCTTCATTCAGCAGGCGAACCAACAGGATAGTCTTGCGGTTCTACCTTTCGCCAACCACTTTAATAATAGCGAGATGGGCACCGCTGTGGCCCTCCTTGAGGAGGCGCGCAAGGCCGAAGCTAGCCTCATTGTCTTAGGAGCCCATAAGCCCAACCAAAGCGCCAGACGGCCCCTTCTCGGCACCCTAACCCAGCGGGTTGTGCGCGAGGGAACAATGCCGCTCCTCATCGCTGTTAATGAACCGCACACAGCCTATCAATCGGCCATCTTGGCTATCGACTTCTCCCCAGTCTCAGCCGCCGTGCTGCACCAAGCCGAAACCGTCGCACCTCATGCCGCTTATCATCTTGTGTATTTCGACCAGGATGGAAGTGATGACGCGAGGCCCGGCAGCGCAAAGGCAGCCTCCTCCCAACAGACCCGTCTTAGAAACTTTGCGTGCCAACACTTCTCACCGTCCGCCCAAGAACGAGTGACCTTGAGCGTAACGAACGGCAAGCCCAAACACGCCCTCCCGCTTCTCCACGATAAAATCCAACCGGATCTCATCGTGGTGGGAACAAGCGGTCGAGAAGGGCTCTTCAGCGTGAAGAGAGGGAGTGTTCCCCAAACCCTTTTCGATGATCCGCCTTGCGACATTTTGATTGCGAGATAGTGGACGGTTCCGTCTACCTCATTTGGGGCAAATACATAGGGTGCAAGGAAGAACCAAGTTGGTTCACCTTTGCGCCCGAACCTTCTACTCTTCCTTCTTCGCGTCGCGGCGAGCCCGTGCCGCAGCTCGCATTTCATCCTTGGTGAGCGTACCATCGGCATTCGCATCAGCGCGGTCAAAGCGCGCCTCGGCACTCGCGACCATCTCTACTTTTGTAACGCGCGCATCGCCATCAGTATCAAGACGTTCAAAACTCTTGCCCCCTCTCTTCTCCATCATCTTGCGACGGCGACCTTCGGCCTCTGCCACGCGGGCTTCGCGAGCGGCCTTGGCCTCCTCCTCGGTCACATAGCCGTCGGTATTGGCATCCATCTTGTTAAAGCGGGCACCAGCGTCAGCCACCACCTCTTCTTTGGTGAGGGTACCGTCGCCGTCAGCATCGCCCGGCAAGCCGCGCGCACCCGCCGGAGGCTGGGCCGAGGCCACACTGATGGCCGCCGCCGAGACAAGGCCAAGGGACATGAGTGCTAAAATTGACTGTTTGATCATAATGTAAGGTCCTTTTTGGGTCTTCTTTCAATCAGAGACGAGCACCCGCTCGCCCCGTCTTGAGACCATGATCTATGAACCCCATTGTCGCCGCCGAATGGCAAAATGAGCCCATTTGGTCGCAAAGTGTAACAGGCGCGCCGCCCCAGCGACTGACGCGGCTTTTGATTGACAAGATGGGGCACCCAAGGGCATATGCGGCCCCTCTGGCGGAGTAGCTCAGTTGGTTAGAGCAGCGGAATCATAATCCGCGTGTCGGGGGTTCAAGTCCCTCCTCCGCTACCAAGCTATGCGCCACACCGAACCTCAGCATTCCTCGCCCAAACGCTCGACTTCTCAGACATCTCTGGCAAAACTCACCCCTTTCGACCAATGTGACGTCAAAAAGGGCATATGAATGGCCAATCCTCACCTGGAAAAAAATCAACGCTATTCGCGGTCTCGATCACTATGGATCGTATTTTGGGCCTATGTCGTTGCCCTCCTCGTGGGGGGCTGTGTCGTTTATCTCACCCAGCCCTTAGGACCAATCTATAGCGTTTTATTGGCCGACATCGCCGCAACATTTGTCATCTGGGGGATCGGTGCGCGGCTCTCGAACGCAAGCCTTTATGACCCCTATTGGAGTGTTATCCCGGTCGCGATCGCCGGCTATTGGTGGTCCCTGTCCGGTTTTGATGTCGGCGATAGTCGCAAGCTTCTCCTGATGCTGGTTCTCACCTATTGGGCGGTCAGATTGACGGGCAATTGGGTTGTTGGTTGGCCTAACCTCAGTCACGAGGATTGGCGCTATCAAGACCTTCGGGCCAAAACGGGATCCGCTTATCAGCTGGTAAATTTGTTTGGGATCTGCCTTTTCCCGACACTCATCGTCTTCTTGGGTATGCTGCCGGCCTATATTGTCCTGGCGGAGGTTCATCCACCCAATCCGGCATTCGACCTCATTCCGCTTGTCATCGGCCTCGGTGCTGTCACGATCCAATGGATATCGGATGAGCAAATGCGTTTATTCCGTAAACAGAATACTGACGGCGATGTGGTGATGAAATCTGGGCTATGGGCTTGGTCGCGCCATCCGAATTATTTCGGCGAAGTCTCCATGTGGCTCAGTCTGTTTTTGTTTGCCTTCTCTGCGGCGGGCCTATCAGCACTCTGGAGCAGCGTTGGATGGCTAGCCATGTTGGGGCTATTCTTGTTCATCTCTATCCCCATGATGGACAATAGAAGCGCTGCAAAACGTCCCGCGTTCAAGGCACATATGGGCCAAAGCTCCGCCTTTTTCCCCTGGCCACCGCAAGCGACTAAGTAGTAGAGGGGCGGTGCCCCTCCGTCTGCTCAAGGAGGGCCGTCCCTTTTGCGCACGTGGCCTCCAGCTTTGCCTGGTCGTCAGCCGCGAGAGCCATCCACGCTGGCTCGCGGTACCGCGGCATGGCTTGCACCTCATCAAGCCAACCTTCAGACGGCAACCCTGGCGCAGCGAAGTCCAGCATCGCGCTCAACGTCTCGCGGGGCGCCGCGACAAGGTCAGCGTAGCGCATATTATACCGCTGCGACGGCGGTACCCGCGCGAGATCAGCCAAGCCAACCGCAATCATATCCGACCAAAACTTACCAGCGGCCTCAACGGAGGGCATGTCATTCAACAACTCGTTTACGGGCACTAGCCGTTCAATCAATGGCGCAGCGCGATAGATGATATGACTGTCGGAATAACGAAATGGGGTCTTTAGAATATCGATCCCAATCCTTTTTAACCGCTTACGCATATTCAGAAACACACGCATCGGCTTATGAGCGCGTAAGGACAGCGCAGTTTCCCGGCCATCCCGATAGATATGGATGAACTTTGCATTGGGAAACATGCGGTGGAGCGCACGAACCATCGTGATGGAGGAGCCAGTCCGTTCGATCCACAGCGCTTTGCCCTGACGCGCCTGCAGCCAGTCGAACCATGCAAGATAGTGTTCTGACAGCGGACGCTTTGGCCACTGACTGACCACTGGCTGCATTTCTTTATAGAGAGCATCAGGCTGGGTGCTTAGGTGCGGCAATGTCATCATCATACACGCCGGCAATGTTTCTGGGTTGAACGCACTTTCAGGTGAGTACTCGTAGGCAAACTCCGACGGACTATTCTCGGTTTTCATGACCTCGCTCAGTTTGCGTGACTGCCTCTCCAACTTCCGAGAGAACGCCTTTGCATCTAGTTTCCGTGCGAACAGCGCTTGAGTGGTGAATGAGGTAAACACCTCAGATAGGCTGAGAATATCGGGATGTCGGACCAACATCCGGGACAGAAGCGTCGAGCCGCACCGCCCGGTACCAACGATAAAATTGGGGCCATAGTCCATAATTGTGGATACAGCCCTCACACAACGCTTCAACCCCCTGATGCCGGGCCTCGCCGTTAAATCAAGCGCCACGCCCCTGTTCAGTCTCGATAGTGGGCCCGCAAAAGGCGTGGCTGGCTCTTTTCATATCCCAGGTACCGCCCCTCGATCGAATGGCTATGCCCCCCATGGTTTCAGCCCCAAGAGAGATCGGCCAGAACCGATTTGCACTCCCACCGCAAAACCTATATACCCCCCACGGGTATATGAGGTAAGAATGACTATTATCGCCGAAGACCGCCTTTCACCAGCGGGTGCAAAACGCGCCATTCTACACCGTATGGTGATGGATAAGCGTATCTGCCCACACGGCTTGAAAGCCAAATGGCTCCTTGAACAGCAAGGATACACGGTGGACGACCGCCATCTGAGCAATCGAGAGGAGGTCGACGCGTTCAAACAAACCTATGGGGTAGACACCACCCCCCAAGCTTTTATCGGAGCCAATCGTATCGGTGGCTATGATCGCCTTCGCGAGCATTTCAGCGGTAAGGTGCGCGACAAAAACAAGAAAAGCTATAGGCCAGTCTTAATGATCTTTGCTGTCAGCGCACTGACAGCGCTGGCCGTCGCATGGGGAATGATTGGTCAAGTTTTCACCTTACGAACGATTGAGTTGTTCGCCGCATTCACCATGACGGCGTTGGCTCTCCAAAAGCTGAAGGACATAGAGAGTTTCTCTACGATGTTCTTGAATTATGACCTACTTGCTCAACGCCGGGTCGGATACAGCTATATCTATCCCTACGCAGAGGCGACTGCGGGTATTCTGATGATCGCTGGCGGCTTGGCGGGCCTCATCGCGGCCCCTATCGCTCTTTTTATCGGGACGATTGGCGCCCTCTCGGTCTATAAAGCCGTCTATATCGACAAAAGGGACCTACGCTGCGCCTGCGTCGGCGGCCAGACAAACGTCCCCCTTGGATTTGTTTCCCTCACAGAAAATTTGGTGATGATGGCCATGGGGATATGGATGCCGGTGAAGGCTATTTTGGGGTAGGGAGTATGATCGCTTCAAAACAAGGCTATCTCGCCCCTGCAGCGAACAACAACCTCAAAGCGATAGATCGTCCGGCACGCTAATGTCTGATCATTGGAGAATAACACTTATCAAGTCGTGATCATCGGCCTGTCGGTGTATAACCGCCCCCATGAGCCAGATCACATCATTATATGTCTACAAAGTCGTTGGCCAAGCAAGCGCAGGGGTGGAAACGCGGGACCTGGTCGAAGGTCTGGGCCTTGCCCCAGATGGCCCTATCGACCCTGCGCATATGGTATCGTCTGCCGAGTATTATGATTTCTTCGCGGCGCTCGTGGATCGAGACCCAGAAGGCTTAATACTGCCCCTGCGTATCGGCGCGGCGATGCGAAGTGACGAATATGGCGCCTTTGGCCTTGCGTGGAAATCTGCGCCGAATTTGCGCGGCTCTTATGTGCGGTCGGAGCGATATGGCCATGTTCTTGGCAGCGCGGAAACCTATTCCCTCGAAAGATCCACTGACGGGCTGTTCTTTAACCTTGAAAAAGCTGGTGATGGTCGCCCCGGCATGGTGCTGTCAAACGAGGCCAGCATGGCCGCAGTGAACACGATTAGCAAAGAAGTCAGTACAGCGAATTTTATACCGCTAGCCGTCTACTTCAAACACCCTCCGCGGGGTCATGTATCAGTTTACGAAAAACATTTTGGCTGTCCCGTTCGTTTTAACTCAGGGCGTGACGCCTTACTGGTGAGCGAAGAGAGTATCGATGCGCCCAACAGGCTTGGCGACGAAACGATTGCTCAATTCTTTGATCACCATTTGGAACAAGAGCGGGCATCGCTCACGCATGACAGCGACTTGGAGCAACAAGTCCGCCGTGCCATTGCAACCGTTTTAAGTGAAGGCGTTCCAACGCTTTCCCTTATTGCCTCTGAGTTAGGAATGGGTGCCCGGACTTTGCAAAGGCGGTTATCCGACCAGGGACATTCTTTCCAGAGTGTCGTAGACATGGCCCGAAAGGATCTAGCGCAAAGGCTGCTTCGTGAGACGGAATACAGCCTTGCCGAAGTCGCCTTTCTGACCGGCTTTGCCGAGCAAAGCGGCTTCACCAGAGCGTTTAAACGGTGGGCTGGTCAGACCCCCCGCTCCTATCGGCTGGGAGCGGGACAATCGTAAGATCGGTTTTCCCCGCGGGACGCGCCCTCTTCTGACTGATTCATTCAGTTTGTCGCGCTCGGCCAAAAAGCTGGCACGGACTGGCAAGAGCGTCGGGCGGCCTTCTCGTATCTCTTGACTTGCAAAAACGTTGAAGGAGTAAGTCGATGACTATCTCGAAAAATCAAAAAGACCTCACTCTGGTGATCGGCGGTAGCGGTAAAACCGGACGCCGTGTTGCAGAACGCCTCAAAGAAAAAGGCCATAATGTTCGCATCGGATCACGCTCAGCGGTTCCATCATTCGACTGGAACAATGAGAAAAGCTGGGATGCCAGCCTTGAAGGGGTAACCGCCGCTTACATCACCTATGCGCCAGACCTCGCCATGCCCGGTGCGACAGACGCAATCCAAGCCTTTGTGACCCTCGCCAAGCAGCGCGGCGTCAAACGGCTGGTCCTCTTATCGGGTCGCGGTGAAGAAGAAGCACAGGCCAGCGAGCGCATCGTCCAAAGCACAGGCCTTGAATGGACCATTGTGCGGGCAAGCTGGTTCAACCAGAACTTCTCTGAAGGGGCCTTTATAGACATGGTACTGAATGACGAGATCACCTTGCCCGCAAGGGACCAAGTGGAACCTTTCGTCGATGTAGATGATATCGCAGATGTGGTTGTTGCCGCACTCACAGAAGATCATCACAATGGACAAATTTACGAGGTGACCGGACCACGCCTTATGTCGTATGCTGATATCGCCGCAGATCTTTCAAGCGCAACGGGGCGCAAGATCAACTATATCAATGTACCGCATGAAGGTTTCGTCGCTGAGGTGGAGAATTCCGGTGCCCCCAAAGAGGTGGTTTGGATGCTGGATTATCTCTTCTCCACCGTTCTTGACGGGCGCAATGCTCACCTGACCGACGGTGTGCAGCGAGCCCTGGGGCGTCCTCCTAAAGACTTTTCAGACTATGCGCGTGATGTCGCTGCGACAGGCATTTGGAACAAAAATCGCTAAACACAGCTTGAGGCCATGCTAATATACGTGGCCTCGAGCCTCCCGTGACCAAAGGAACAAGCATATGACGTATGAATGGACACTCTATTTCTGCCTCTTTCTTGCGCTCTGGAGCGCTGTGGTCGGAGGCGTCTTCTCAGCATTCTCGGAGTTCATTATGGCAGGGTTACTCCGCACAGAACCGGAAGGCGGCATTGAATCGATGCAACATATAAACCGTACTGTGATGAAAACGCAATTTGTTGCTGGAATACTCCTCATCACCCCCCTATCTATTCTGTTTGCGGTGTATGGTGCCTTAACCTTCGAAGGTGATGCCCGCACCAGTCTCATTCTAGCGCCTGTAATCTACGTCCCGTCTGTATTTCTGATGACGATGTTCGGCAACGTCCCGATGAATAACAAATTAGACCGTCTTGATCGCCATACGCCAGAAGCGAAGGCCTATTGGATAACCTATGGTCGAGTCTGGACGCGTCTCAATCACTTCCGATCAGTCGGCAGTATCGTGACAGCCACCCTTTACATGATCACAGCCATTCAACTCATCACAAGCGGACAAGTGTAAGATGACCCATGAAGCCCCTACACTCCATCTCCTATGCGGGAAAATAGCTTCCGGTAAATCTACATTCGCACAGAGATTGGCTCAAGATAGCCAATCCGTCCTCATATCCGAAGATGATTGGCTGGCGGCACTGTACCCTGATGAAATGAAAACTCTATCAGATTATGGGCGGTATTCTGAGAGGGTTAAAAAAGTCCTTGCCCCCCATATCGTATCGCTGCTTCGAGCCGGCGTTTCGGTGATACTCGATTTTCCAGCCAACACGGTGCAATATCGGGCGTGGATGAAGGGAATTTTCACGACGGCCAATGTCGCCCATCAGTTACACATCTTCAACACGCCCGACGAAATCTGCCTTGATAGGCTTAGAAAACGTAACGCCAGTCAAAAACATCCTTTTGAAGTGACGGAGAAACACTTTCAGGCGATCAGCGCATATTTTGTGCTCCCCTCAGATGAAGAAGGGTTTGATGTAAAATGGCATGCGCCGGATGATAACACCTGACTTCGATTGATGCTACAATCGCAACTACGGTCTAGACTACTCCGTCAACGTCTATTTCCGTAATCTACGGATGAACGCCGACAGAAGCCCCTTATCAGTCACGCGGTGTCGACGACGAAGCCAAATAACAAAGCCCGTGATCGGCAGGACAGTGAGAACAAGTCCGGTGACCACCAAGAACCCCTCCCCTGCCAAGCCAAACAACCGACCGGTATGAAACGATACGAATAAAGACCGGTGCCACCAGGGTTGGTCGCTAACACGTTCTTCGGCAAGTAGGTCTAAACATATTGGTGACAAATACACCGTGTAGTCTCCTGATAAGCGATCAAGATCACCACTCTTCTTCGTCCGCACAAACCAATAAGGTCGACCCTCTCGTGGTCTCGAAATCGTTGAGATCCGGGCGTCTGGGCGCATGCGAAGAGCAATATCAGCAGCACGAACAAAGCCAGACGGTGCACAAATTTCTTGCTCAGTCGGGTCAAAGCCCCAGTCCTCAGCGGTGGTTGGCTTTAACTCGTGTGTCGGTGCCTTCACCCACTCCGGATAATGAAGCGCGAACCCGGTGAAGCCCATAAGCGCTATTGGGATCACGAAAAAGAAACCAAACACCGCGTGCACCCTATAGACTTTGCGCTGAAAACCGCCTCGCATCTCGAGATGAAGTGCCTTTCGAAGGGCTGGTCGCCTTTGCGGCCACCATATGTAAAGCGCGAGTAACGATGTGGTCGATAAAATGAGCCCCAAAATCGCAATGATGCGCTCTCCCATTTCACCCGAAAGAAGGTTCGAGTGATAGACGAGAGGCAACAATGAATAAGCTTCCTGAAGATCGATTGCTCTTACATACTCTCCAGTATAGGGATGAAATATCAAAATTGGCTCTGAAACAGCTGTTGGTGCGCTTTCATCCGCAAAACCAAACGCTAGGAAGTGATTAAGCCGAAAACGTCCATGCGGCGCAATAATTTCTTCAATCGAGTATTCACTAAGGTCCGCTGCCTCAGCCATGACGGTCTCGATTGAGGCGTAGGAACGATCTTCCACCGGAAAATTCAACTCAGGGTACTGCCAGTAAAACAGATGATGCAAAAAAATGAGCGCTATGCCCGTCAGCGCTTGAAGAACGATGAATATCCCGACGATGAGGCCGATATAAGTGTGTAGCTTTATAAGAACGTGACGCATTGCGCTCAGCCGCACCCCTCTTGACGGAACCGACAGAGCTATTTATTAATATATATATTAATTTTTTCAACGGGGTTGGGACAATAAAATCTCCCCCTGTTAAAAAGCGCAGGCTGGCAGATAATCTTGCGGGCCAACGATCTTCTTCGGGCTTTTAGCGTCCCGCCCCCTTACGAATCCGCCCAATCACAGCAAACCATATCATTATTGCAACATGTGCGTATTATTTTACGCCCATTTATTAATTGGGGTATTAATTGATATATCCTGAGCTTAGGCTACCCCACGTCGTCAATTAGTTTTGACAAGTCGCATATAGCGGGATTGAGTCATCACCTTTGGGAGGTAAACAAACTATGCGTTTTAAAAGCCATAAAATCACATCAAGCGTATTTGCTATCGCCATCTCGCTTGGGATCACAGCACCATCGGTGGCGCAGGTTTCGCCTGCAAGCGCGCAAGATGATCAAGGGGATGTTATTATCGTCACCGCGACCAAGCGTGATGAAACCATCACTGATGTTCCCATGAGTATCGGCGTCCTCACCACAGCAGAGATAGAGCGGGCAAACATCACGAATATCCAAGACCTAAGCTTTCGTGTCCCGGGCTTGTCCATCCAACAATTCGGCAGTCGCTCCGAAGTTGGCTATATGTTTATCCGTGGCCTTGGCAACAATGTTGCCAACCAAACGCTGCGTGCAGCTGCCATCATCGACGATGTTCCTGTAACGGATTTTACGTCTCTAAATTCAAATCTTGTTGACATTCAACAGATTGAGATCCTGCGTGGCCCTCAATCAACACTCTATGGTTTAACAGCTGAAGCTGGTCTTGTTGTTGCAAAAAGCCGGAAACCTGGCAATGAGTTTGGCGGTCGCATCACAAACCAATATACCAGCTTTGGCGATTATCGCGTTACAGCAACTGTGGACCTCCCGCTCATCGAAGATAAGCTAACCGTTGGTGGCTCTATCTTCTATGAAGACGTCGACGGATTTATCGAAAACCAATTGACAGGTGATGACTATGATAGCGGCACGTCACTTGTTGGACGCATTCGAACAATTTTTACGCCTACAGATAATTTAGAGTTCGACCTCATATACACCTCCGACAAGGCCGAGGACGATTTCGGGCAAGCATTTATCCCGCTGGACCGTGAAGCGTATGTTGCCGCCTTTACCCAGCCCTTCAACCTGGCCACAGCGTCAATCCCGTTTACATCCCTGTCCCCTCTAGGCGACTATGAGACGGCCTCCGATTGGGCAGGCATATCAGACCTTGAAACCGATAGCTTATCCTTGCGAGTAGGATGGGACATCGGAGACTATGAGCTAGTCTCAGTTTCAGCCTACCGAGATTTTTCACTCTTCAAGTCCTTCGATATCGGTAACATTCCCGGCTCTTTCAACTTCAGTGGCGTACCAGCCCAAGCAGGCGAGCAAGCAGAGAGCTACGATTCTTTTTATCAGGAACTGCGCATCGCGTCGCCATCTGAGGGCGCTTTCCGCTGGATCGCAGGCGCAGTTTACTACAATCGCGATGCGTTCTCCGGTATCCGTTTTGCACGGTTCCCCGCTCCCCAGGAGATCGCACCAGGCGTGTTCTTGGACGGCATTGATCTAGACCCGGTTCCTGGCGCTGGGACGTTTGAAAGCCTCGGCTTCTTCGGCCAAGCCGAATATGATATTTCAGATCGTTTTGAGATCGTTGCAGGGCTACGGTACGAGGAAGTCGACTCGGTGTCTGACTCATTCGTTGACGGCGTCTCTGATGCAAAGTTTACGGATGAAATCGTCCTACCAAAGGTGACACTGTCGTTTATTCCTGACGAGGCAACCCGGGTTTACGCCACCATCGCGCGAGGGTGGTTACCAGGCTTTGCTGCTGTCCTGCCCTCGCCGGGCGACCCGGATGGCATTATGGATTCAGAGACCAGCTGGACGTATGAGCTGGGTCTGAACCGTGAGATTATGGACAGTCGCGGTCGCATCAGCGCAGCGGTCTATCAAACGGAAATCGACGACTATCAGGAGGCGATCGAAGTCGGTCTACTCGGCAGCATTCTAGAAAATGTCCCAGCTGTTCGAATTCGAGGCTTTGAGGTCGAAGGTAGCGCTGCCCTTACAGACCGCCTAACGCTTTCTGGCGGATTTGCATATAATGACGCAGTCTACCAAGATTTTGTTGAGACCATTGCGGTATCCCCGACTCAAGAGGTCGACTTCGACTTTGATGGGAATCGTATCTCAAACGTCCCAGAATATAACTTCAACGTCGTATTCAATATGGCGTGGACTGATTCATTCTACACTGAGATTGAGTATGTAGGACAAGGTGAGTTCCTTGAGCGTGAGGACCGTACCGGCGGTGATGGGGCGTTTTTTGACCCCGGCACCCCATCGGACCCAAGCGACGATGTTGTTTTACGGCCGGCCTTAGGATCTTTTGATGGTTTCGGCATTATCAATGTGCGCGCTGGTTATGACACCGACAACTGGTCACTTATGGCCTTCCTGAACAATATCGAAGATGAGCGTTACTTCTCACTCGTATCAAACCAGTTTGGGACAGCCACTAACCCATATCTTCAGGGTACGGGGGGCCGCCCATTCGAAGCCGGTCTGAGCTTTACGCTTCGGTACTAGCGCGCCGAACCATCAACTTAGTAGTTGGGAGGTTAGTTATTTGTGTACAAACAATAATAACCCTCCCACATCACGGCCCAGTGCAGGTTAGCGGTGGGCGCTATGGAGTATCGATGCTGAGCCGTAAGTTTCCATGTTCGGCGGGTTCTATGTACCTAGTTACCTAATGGATTAAAAACTGAAAGTAGCTCGCCTGCTTTGATAGGCGAGATATTTCGCATTTCAGTTACGCCGAACCAATCTCAATAATCAGTATGAGATTTCAACCCTACTTTTCTTGGGCCCCCAACCATGAGAGGAGTAATTTGTTGAACTGCTCATGATGTTCCCAAAACATCATGTGCCACCCAAGTACGGAAACATCCGTGTTGGGTAATTCGCGACTGAGATAAGGCAGCGCAGTATCAGCCCAATAGTCGCCAACCACCATAAGACTCGGCAATTGAATGTCGATCTTCTTAGCGATCTCGAGATAGTCACTAAAAAAGCCTGACGCAAATAGCGCTTGCGCGATGACAGGAGGTGTTTTTAAAGACCATGAAACAATTTCTTGAAGTTCTGATTCAGTTAAGTCCCTCTGCACCATGATCGATTGAGCGTAGTCACGCATGGATTCGGCCTGGCCTTCACGATTTGCTAGGATGTGATAGGCTTCGGAGAGAGACGATACTGGCGCCTCCACCCAAATATCTGCACCCTCATTGCCGGATAAGGGAACAGGTGGCATATCAATGGCAACAAACGTTCTTAACCGATCAGTACCAAATTGCTCAGCATAACTCCACGCTGATAGAGCACCGAATGACCATCCCACAATCGTAATGTCACGCAAATCAAGGCACTCGATCAGATTATGCAGATCAGCGCCATGCTGGGGATAATTATTACCCTCGAGCGTCATCGGAGATTTTCCGTGACTGCGTGGGTCAATCACAATCACACGATAGTGCTCCGCAAATGCATTCACTTGATGCACAAAAACATCTGAAGATAAGGTGAAACCGGGGATGAAAAGAAGCGGATCCCCCTTACCCTTATCAATGTAGAATAGATCAATTTCCGGAGCTTGCCCGGATAAAGTGGGCTCACAAACACTCGCCTCTAAGGTAACTTTTTCCTGCTGGCAGCTAGCCAACGTAGCTGCGCCAAACCCTAAAAGAGGCAGCGACCGAACTAGGGTTCGCCGTTCCATCATAGCAAGGTCTGCTCCTGTAGCTCACTGAAATTCAATATACGATATATAGCTACTACAATACCACTTTTTATCGCATATTTGTGAGATACAGCTTACCAGAGGCGGGGCGGCTATGTCTTCTACCGAAGCAAGGCCCCTCCACCAGGCGCCGTGGGCTCAAGCGAGAGTGATTCAAGCATCCGGCGTGTCGTACAGACAGCTGCGGAGGTCACCGGTAGGCCAAGCTTATCTTCAACACGTTCAATCGCAGCAAGCGAAGGCATTTGTACGCATGCGGATAAGACGACAGCGTCGACCCCTTCAATGTTAAGGCGCTCGACATCTTCTAAAAGCAACATGGGGTCACGGCGACCCACCTCCAAATTGTCGGGGATTTCAAGCGCAATACTGTCAACGACATTGATACCTTCGTTCTCAATGTAGTCTACAACCAGGTTTGTCAGGGGGCGCATATAGGGAGTGACAATCGATACTGTCTTCGCGTTTAATCGCTGCAGCCCCTCAATCAAGGCGCCGGCTGATGTCACAATGGGAGCCGGCCCCCCCGCGCTGTCTGCCGTACGGCCTAGGCGGTCTTCACTTTCGCGATGATAACCAAGCCCCATTGACATGATGGCGACAAGGCACGCATACCCCATAACATCAACACGGGCGTCCGCAAGCTCAGCTGCACATCGCAGCGACTCTGCATCCATCGCTTCCAACTGTTCTTTGGTGACCTTTTGCATACGCATGCGGCTGGAGTGGAACGTAAAGCGCTCCGACAAAACGCCTTCTCGCGCCCTTAACAGCGCGGGAATTTCGGTTTCCATGGTGGTGTTTGAGCTTGGGACGATCTGCCCAATACGAATAGGCGACATACAATTTCTCCGGACGTTTATGAAGGATCTGCGTGATAGGTGGCCAACCGCTGTAATAGCTCAGAGGGTAAGTCCACCGACCGCCACTCACCCTTAGCGATAGCGATCAATGTCAGCGCGGCATCGAACAAATGATCGTTGGCTTGACTATAGGCGGACACCACAACTGTGAATGTCCTTTTGCGGATGGTT
>CALFRH010000528.1 GCA_937919225.1 uncultured Parvularcula sp. | reverse complement strand
TCGCGGCACAGGATGAAGAGTTTGTGCTCTATCACTCCGACAATGTGGAAGCCTCTGGCTTTGTCCAGCACCTGAAATTGCCCCACTATGTGGACTTCCAAGCCAGTCTGCAATTCGTCCGTAAACAGCGTCAGAAGTTCTTTGACGCACAAGCCGCCAAAGAGGCCGCAGAATGAGCGTTACCCCAACCCCTCCCACATCAAATCGTCCGAGCGGTTTGCCGGACTACAACTACGCTTACCTCGATGAGCAAACAAAGCGGATGATCCGTCGGTCGATCTTGAAGGCGGTCGCTATCCCTGGCTATCAGGTGCCCTTTGGCTCTAGAGAAATGCCTGTCCCCTATGGCTGGGGCACTGGCGGCATTCAGCTGACCGCTAGCCTTGTGGGTCCCGAGGATACATTTAAGTGTATCGATCAGGGGGCCGACGATACGACAAATGCGGTTTCCATCCGATCTTTTTTTGCAAAAGTCGCTGATGTGGGGACCACAGAAGCCACCGAAGATGCAACAATTATTCAGACCCGTCACCGCATCCCTGAATATCAGCTCAAAGAGGGACAAATCATCATCTTTCAGGTACCCCAACCTGAGCCCCTTCGAAGCCTGGAGCCGCGGGAGACTGAGACCCGGGCAATGCATGCCTATGAAGAATATGGTCTTCAATATGTCAGCCTCTATGAGAACGTCTCACGGTTCGGAGAGATTGCGGCCACCGCCGGCTATCCGGTGATGGTGGATGAGCGGTACATTATGTCCCCCTCGCCTATTCCGAAATTCGACAACCCCAAGATGCACATGAATCCATGCTTACAGCTATTCGGGGCGGGGCGGGAGAAGCGGATTTACGCTATTCCGCCGTTCACGAAGGTTCGTAGCCTCGATTTCGAAGACTATCCGTTTACCGTTCAAAGCTGGCAGGAGTGTTGCGCGCTGTGCGGGGCCACGGACAGCTACATGGATGAGGTCGTCCTCGACGACAAAGGAAATAAAATGTTTGTTTGTTCAGACAGCCATTATTGCGCCGGGCGGCGGGCCAAGGGGCTCCGTGGGCCGATGGCAGACCATGCGTTAGCGGCCGCAGCCGCAAACAGTGCGGAGACCCCATCATGAGCCAGGCCGCCCTTGCCTCCCCCCTTTCACTTGTCCCCGAGAGTCCCATCCTCAGTGTTGCGGATTGTTCGAAGATGTACGGCCCCATTGTAGGGTGCCGCGACGTCAGTTTTGACCTTTATCCCGGCGAGGTTTTGGGGATCGTTGGAGAATCCGGATCCGGAAAATCCACTCTTCTCAACTGTATCTCGGGTCGGCTAAAGCCCACCGATGGGACCGTTTCCTTCGCCGTAAAAGGAGGAGACCTTGCGGATATCTTCTCTCTATCCGAACCGGAACGGCGGCGTCTTCAACGGGAAGAATGGGGCTTTGTCCACCAAAACCCACGTGATGGCCTGCGGATGCGTGTCTCTGCGGGTGCCAATGTTGCAGAACCCCTGATGAATCTCGGCGATCGTCACTACGGAACGATGCGTGAAAAGACGATTGATTGGCTGACTCGGGTTGAGTTGGACATTGCTCGCGTTGACGACAATCCAAAAAACTTCTCCGGCGGGATGCAGCAACGTATTCAGATTGCTCGAAATCTTATCCACGGCCCCCGTCTTATCTTTATGGATGAGCCCACCGGCGGCCTCGATGTGTCAGTACAAGCAAGGCTCCTGGACCTATTGCGTGGACTTGTCCGTCGCCTTGGAATGTCGGCGATTATCGTAACCCATGATCTTGCGGTCGCCCGCCTACTGGCGGATCGGTTAATGGTGATGCGCTCCGGGTCCGTCGTGGAAATGGGGCTTACTGACCAAGTTCTGGACGACCCCCAGCATCCTTATACGCAACTTCTTGTTTCCGCAGTTCTGCAAATCTGAGGTGTCCTATGGCAACCCCCCTTATTAAAGTTGATCACCTCGAAAAGCATTTTGTTCTTCATAATGCTGAGGGAACGAAAATCCCGGTCTTTGCCAATTTGAAACTTGAGGTGTCAGCCGGTGAATGCGTCGTGCTGGCCGGGGTTTCGGGATCCGGCAAGTCAACCCTCATGCGTTCGATCTATGGGAACTATCTTCCCACCGGCGGGGCAGTAAACGTTCTGCACGACAGCTCATTTGTGGACATCACGACGGCGCCACCTTATGAGGTGCTTGATATTCGTCGGCGGACGCTCGGCTATGTTAGCCAGTTCCTCCGTGTGATCCCCCGCATCTCGACGCTTGATCTCGTGATGCAGCCCCTCCTCGACAATGGTGTGGACGTCAAGGATGCAGAAGCCCGCGCGGCGGAACTCCTCGATCTGTTGGAGCTTCCAAAAGCGCACTGGTCGCTACCGCCGGCCACTTTCACCGGGGGCGAACAACAGCGGGTGAATATCGCCCGCAGCTTCGTGTGGGATTACCCAATCTTCCTTCTCGACGAACCCACCGCATCCCTGGATGCAGCGAACCGTGAACGCGTGGTGAAGCTTATCAACCGCGCCATGGACCGCGGCGCAGCGATGATTGGGATTTTCCACGACGAGGATGTGCGCAACGCCGTCGCGACCCGCCTATTCGAAGTTTCAGACTACGCAGTTGCGGCATGACCGAAGCGGTTCTTCGATCCGATCGCATCGTCACCCCCGACGGTGTCCTTGATGGCCATCTGCACATTGCTGATGGGGTTTTGCGCCATGTGGAGGCAGGCCCATGCCAGTCGCCAGCGATGGACTGGTCAGGCGACGTCATTATCCCCGGCCTCATCGATATTCATACTGATAATCTCGAAAAGCACTATATGCCGCGGCCAAATGCCCAATGGGATGCCATGGGTGCGGCCATCGCCCATGATGGGCAAATGGCGACTGCAGGTGTGACCACCGTGCTTGACAGTTTGAGCCTCCACGGCCGGTCGAAAAACGGCCTCGACCGCGAAGAAGCTCTGGCTGAAATGATTAAAGGTCTTGATACCGCTGAAGCGGCGGGCGCCCTTAGGGTCGATCACGGCCTGCACCTACGGTGCGAGGTGGCAAACCCAAACCTCTTTACAGCGCTCGAACCGCACCTTGACCATCCCCAAATGCGCATGCTGTCAGTGATGGACCATACCCCTGGCGCGCGGTCAGCTGGCGGGATGGAAGGGTTCATGGAACGGTGGCGTGAGCGCGGACGCACCCAAGAAGAACTTGATGCGCACCTTGAGCAATCTATGTCTTGGCGCGATACTGATGGGGCCGATGATCGGCGCGCTCGGGTGGCCAAATTGGGCCAAGAGAGAAGCCTCCCTGTGGCCTCTCACGATGATGCATCGGTGGAGCACATTCATCAGGCGGTTGATTTGGGGTGTACAATTGCTGAGTTTCCGGTGACCCATGAAGCTGCCGAAGCGGCACGAAAGCACCAACTGGTGACTGTCATGGGGGCGCCTAATTTCGTCCGAGGACGTTCTCATGGCGCGAACGTCTCAGCGCGAGATATAGCCAATGCAGGCGTGCTTGATGCCCTGTGCTCGGACTATGTTCCGCAGGCAATGATCAGGGCCGCATTCATGTTGGCGGAACCCCCGTTTGATTGGCCTCTGCAAGACGCCATCGCAACGGTTACCGCCGCCCCTGCGGCCATGTCGTTTCTTGACGACCGGGGTACCCTTGAGACAGGAAAGCGTGCCGATTTACTAAGAGTTTGCTATCGGCCTGGACAATGGCCGGTCATTAAAGAGGTGTGGCGCGGCGGTGTTCGCGTAGCTTGAATGATATCTGATCAACTGATCCCCCGTTACGCCATCTATTACGCGCCGGCCCAACAAAGCCTCCTTTGGGCCCTCGGGTCCAAGTGGCTTGGGCGTGATGCGTATACCAATGAGGGGATCACCCGAGAACCGATGGGCGGCTTTGACGAGGAGGCGCTCAACCGCCTCACTGAAAAACCAGCCCATTACGGCTTTCACGGCACCCTGACGGCGCCCTTTGAGCTTTCGGGCACTTCTCAAGAATCAAACCTCTTAGAGGCAACACAACGATTTGCGGCATCTCAAAAGCCGTTTGACCTCGCGCTTGAGCCCGCGGCCCTTGGTGAATTTGTCGCCCTAAGGCCACAATCCCTATCACCTGAGATAAGAGATCTTCATACCGCAGCCGTCCGCGAGTTCTTTTATTTCCGCGCACCTCTATCAACTCAGGATATTGAAAGGCGCCGCAAGGCCCAGCTAACGCCGAAACAAGATGCCTATATGCTGGAGTGGGGCTACCCTTACATCTTTGACGAATTCAGGTTTCACATGACCCTGACGGCACGCATTGTGAACGACCAAACACGCTCAAAGATCGTTTCTATACTAACAGACTTGTTCGCGGAAGTTGCGGAGTCTCCACAGACAATTGACGGCATCGCCCTCTTCAAGCAACACAATAGAGATTTGCCCTTCACTATTGTGGAGAGGTTTGCCTTTCGCCGGTAAGTTAGGCTGTTACCACAGAGCGCTCGGCCATAACCGCATCGATAAATCGAGTGACGCCTTCTTCTGGGGTACCGTCGTTCCAAACCTCAATGACGTCCGGCCCTTCGACCGTGAAGGCGGTCGCCCTTTGAAGGCGTTGATCTATTTGCTCCGCCGTCTCGCGCGCCCTCGTCATAAGGCGTTTACGAAGTGTTTCTGTCTTTGCACGTATGGAAATAATCGTACAACCCCTAAATCCCTTTCGAGCATCACCGATCACGGAACGAGATCCGTTTACAATTGCGGAAACGCCTTGAGGAAAAAGCGCCTCGATAGTCTTGGGAATGCCATAATAGAGCTGATGGGCACCCCAGGATAAGGCATACTCCCCCGATGACCTTCGTTGAAGAAAAGTCTCTATACTAACGGCTGAATGGTTCTCCCCACCGGC
Source organism: uncultured Parvularcula sp. (assembly GCA_937919225.1). Lineage (GTDB taxonomy): Bacteria > Pseudomonadota > Alphaproteobacteria > Caulobacterales > Parvularculaceae > Parvularcula. The sequence continues at coordinate 17,042 of CALFRH010000528.1, read as the reverse complement.
CTCCCGCGGGCGGGTAATATCTCGCTGCACAAAGGCAAAACGTGGATCATCCGCCAACCACGCCCGGGCGCCATCGATGAGCGTGTCTTTGCCCACCCCAGAAGGGCCAACGACTAGGATCAACCGACCATATGGAGATGCAACACCCATAAGGCGCTAGAGGTACTTCTCAACGAACGCCCCGGCGTCGAGCTGCCGAAAGTCGTGCAGGCGGTCCGCCATCGTCTCATGGGACCAATCCCACCAACACAATTCAAGCAGGCCCTTTTGGACTGCATTCGGGAGCCGCTCTTTGATGGGCTTTGCGGGCACGCCGCCCACAATAGTGTAATCGGGCACATCTTTTGAAACCACCGCCCCTGCAGCCACAACAGACCCCGTGCCGATGGTCACCCCCGGCAATATGGTGGCGCCGTGCCCGATCCAAACATCATGTCCGATCTTAACATGAGCATCCCGCCGCCATTGGAAAAAATCGTGATCGTCCTCATCCCCCATATGATAGGACACAGCCCGGTAAGAGAAATGGTGTTGGGCGGCGCGCCACATCGGGTGGTTACCTGGATTAATCCGTGTATCCCGGGCAATCGAGCAATATTTCCCGATGGTTGCGTAGGAGGCCGAGCTATCGTTCACGATATAGCTATAGGCGCCAAAGACAACTTCGCTTAAATTGGTCCGTGCCCCTACCCGCGTCCACGGCCCTAGGACACAATCTCGCACCTGGCCGTGGGGATGGATATAGGGCTCTGTCCCTTCCGCCCGCTGATGCTGCCCCGCCGCAGCATCAAGCATCTCCTCAGGAGACGCCTTGAAGGCCTCAATGTAGGCATACCCTTCTTCCAGCGGGTGGTCCTGTAACTGTTCTGCCATCGTCAACTCGCCAATGCCTGCTCTTCGCCATCATCGTCCGACTTAGGTCCGTCATAAATGAGAGACAGTGCCTCCTCATCGAGCGCGTCACACGGGCCATCGAAAACTACTTTGCCTTGCGCCAGACCGACAACTCGTTGGCAATATTGGCGCGCAATATCAATCGCATGCAGATTAATGATCACAGCGACCCCTCGATCCGCATTAAAGTCTTGCAGGGTTTGCATAACGGCATGTGCGTTGCGTGGATCAAGGGAGGCGATAGGTTCGTCCGCAAGAAGGATCTCGGGATCCTGAACCATCGCACGGGCAATGGCGACCCGCTGTTGTTGACCGCCGGAAAGATCCCCTGCCCGTTTAAAAGCAGTCTCCGCCATGCCCAAGCGATCGAGTTCGATCACCGCCTTGGCGCGCTCCTCCGCAGGGAAATGTTTGATCATGGACGAAAGGAGGGGTCGCTCATGCAACCGCCCCACAAGAACATTCGTTAGCACATCGAGACGCGGCACTAACTGAAACTGCTGGAAAATCATCGCGCATCGGGCCCGCCACGCATTCACGGCTTTCCCCTTGAGGGCCAAAACCGAAGCACCATTAAAGAGGATATCACCCTCGGTCGGTGTCTCTAACCGATTGATGGACCGCAGCATCGTTGACTTGCCCGCCCCGGATCGACCGATCACGGCGATGCGCTCCCCCTTCTCAATACGGAGGGAAAGACGATCAAGGGCGGTCACCGTTCCAAACCGTTTGGTCAATCCCTGTATTTCCAGCATGTCGCGCTCTCATTCATCCGCTGCCGCCTTTTGCCAAAGGACGGCAATGAGCGCTAGCAGCGCAATTTGAAACTACTGTGACGGTGCCAGAATTTGTCCCTACCCATTCGCCGTCGTGGAGAAGCCTATCCGACGAAGAAGCCAAGCCAGGCCCGGAATCCGCATGTTTTGAACATTGGCCCCAATAATGATGGCGGCCCCCAGCCACAAAGTGGCCGAGGGGACCTCAGCGAAAACAAAGAAACCGGCCGCTCCCGCTGTGAGGAGCCGAAAATACTCCACCGGCGCCAGGGCGCTCACATCACCAACTTTAAAAGCTTGCAAGGATAGCGGCTGAACACAAAGGGCAAGCGCGCCCATCACAAGGAATAAAAGCCAGTCGCCACTAGCGGGGTTTTGCCAAACAATAAGGGCCGGCACGATCATCAGTACCGCCTGCGTCGTGGCGTTATACGTCATCAATGTCGACCGCTGGTGGGTGCGCAGAAGGATTTTGGCGCAAATGATCGATATGGTGAAGACTGCCGTGCTTCCCAACGCATAAAGCCCTGCCCAGTTCATGGTGGGTCCCGGTTGGAGCACGATCATCACGCCCACAAACCCCACGATCACAGCGATCCAGCGGCGCCAGGTGACAATTTCTCCTAAAATCAGTGTACCAAGGGCCACCAAGATGAACGACCGGGAGAAGCTTAACGCCTGCACAGTCGCCAGCGGCAGGTGGATGATGGCCAACACCCCTAAGACCTGCCCCGCTGTCGCGGAAACGCCGCGCAATAGGACCAGCAGCGGCTGCGACGTTTGCCAGGCGGTGACCCCTAAGCGAGTGATGAAGGGAACGAGCACACACAGCATGATAGCTGAGCGTACAAAGACAATTTGGAAAACGGAGTACCCTTCCCCCAAAAACCGGATCAGGATAGCCATTCCACTCCCCAAACAGATTGCCAGAAGAAGAAGCATCGCCGCAAAACTGTTATCGCCCAAGCGACTGCGAAGGGCTGTGCTGGCCTCAACAAATGTAGAACTTGTCAACGTTTACCTCCCGATGGGAGATCCGCTTAGGCCTTTATGGGGGGATGGCAAGAGCCCTATTGTCAGCTGCCTGTTCGTTAGTGATTCTTCAGTCGAAGGTCCAGTGCGCCTTCAAGTGAAGGCAAACCCGTTCTGGAACGTTAGTTTATATAAATTTTCCGTGAAGGTACCGCCTATCCCTACTGGTCTACTGACAATATTTGTCTATGTCGGACCTGGCGCTTTTATTGACAGAACTAGCGCCCCCATTGGCCGCCAGCACAATCGGGGAGATGATGGTGTTTTCGCTACAGCACTTATTCAGAGTCAGTATTAATTAGTGAAATATTGGCAAAAGCAGGTTGGGGAAGGTAGACTAGATCTGTGGGCGGCTCTGCTGGCTCTTCACCGAACTACCATAGCCAAATTCAGGATACACATGATGACAAACTTACAATCACACCGTGTTTCACGACGAGACTTGGTCATCGGTTCAGCCGCCATCAGCAGTGGCCTTGCACTCACCCAAACAGCACGCGCTGCCGACAACGTCTCCGCAAATGCTCCGGTGAAGCCATCCAATCCCATTGAGCAAATCATCGAGATCTTTGGGGGGGTTGATTTCAACCAAGAGGCTGTTGAAAATGCGCGCCGTCAGGGAACGGAGGACCCTCGCCTGAATTATCATCTACGTCGCAGCTCCGCGCGCAGTCATGCCATCCAAGCCGCCATGCAAGCGGAAAGTGACGGCGCTGACGAAGGGTTTATCGCCGCTGCATTTCTTCACGACATCGGCCATTATTTTTCCGCTCCCAGCCCCATTGGACAAGAAGATGAGTATGACGATCTTCATGAACTGATCGGCGCACGCTGGCTTGAGAACATCTTTGTCAAGGAAGTCACCGAATCCGTTCTTCTCCATGTGCCAGGAAAACGATATTTGGTCGCAACGCGCCCGGAGTATAGTAATATCATATCCAGCGGCTCTATGAACTCGCTCATGCGGCAGGGCGGGCCCATGACATCACAGGAAATTGATGAATTCGAGAACCAACCCTTTTGGGAGTGGGGAGTTCAGGTCCGAATCTGGGACGATAAAGCGAAAGTTCGCGGCTTTGAGCTGCCCAATATTGAACGCTTTATCCCCTATTTGGAGGCGTCTGTGTTAAAAGGGTAAGATGGCGCCCGTCAGGTTAATCGAACCTCTCGGCCAATGAGCCCACTCCCTTGCATTGGAAAACCCTCGGTACCGCCGATGCCCTCGAAAACAAATGGAAATGTCCGCGCCGTCCTCTTTGACTTGGACGAAACACTGTTCAATCGAACGGAATCGCTACGCCTTTTTCTAAAGGGTCAGGGCGCCAAATATCCGACCCTACAATCGGTCAGCCTATCCGACCTTACTGATCACTTTCTATTGCTTGATCAGCGAGGACGGGTGAAAAAGGACACAGTATACCGCAAACTGCTCGAAATATTGGGACGGCCTGACGACCGTCTAGCTGCAACCTTACTTCACGACTATGAAACGAATTTCTGGCGCTTTGCGCTGCCATTTCCCGAAATGGAAGGAGTACTCAGCGCACTGAAGCAGCAAAGTGTGAAGATCGCCATCGTCACCAATGGCCAGACCCACATACAGCTTCGGTCAATCCTTGCCCTTAACCTTGACCGGGTGGCGGACGCTTACCTCATCTCTGAGCAGGAGCAAGTTCGTAAGCCCGATCCGGTCCTGTTCCATAGGGCCGCTACACGACTTAATGTCGACATCGAAAGAAGCGTCTTCGTTGGGGACTCTCCTGAGGCTGACATTGTGGGGGCGCACCAAACCGGCATGAAGACAATTTGGTTCCCAAACGGCACAGTGTGGCCGGGCAATCTGCCAAAAGTGGCCGATGCTGAAATCAGTTCACTTTCCGAAATCCCAGAGCTTATCTCAAAGTGGTATCGCGAAGGAAATGGCGCTGAGTAAGGGAAGTACCAATATCAATGACCAGGATCTTTGTAACCGGAAACGCCGGTGCTGGAAAAACGACAATGGCTCGGGATATTGGCGCACTCCTCAATCTACCTGTGCACGGACTGGAAAAATCGTCTGGCAGCCGCGCTGGAAGAAGACGCCCTCGGCCCAAAAACGTGCTGCTATTGATACCTTAATCCCTCAACCATCATGACCTTCCGTATCAACACAACCAACGATACCGCTCAATTCTCTCGCGATCATGAGGCGCACTGGACCCAAAATGAGGCCCAAAACAACCTCATCATGTCAATCGTCAATCGCGCGGCAAAGCAAGGACAAGAGCTAATCGGCTGGTCAGTCACAAGGGGGAGCGACATCGTTCTCACCGCGGCGTAAACACCGCCCCATCCGCCCCTTATCGCCCATGGTCGTGAAGACGCAGCAGAGGCTTTGGCTGAATTTTTAGATCTGAATATCTCCGCCGTATCTGGGCCCGTCGTACCGCTTGGTGTATTCGCGGCCCGCTGGCAGGCGCGCCATGGAATTACCACCCAAGACCGCAAAGAAATGACCTTCTATACTGCCGCCAGGCTTAATCCCTTTTCGATGCCCGACGGCACATTCACCATCGCGACAGGGGCGGACTTCGCGCCCCCCCTACCCCATGTGGTTGACGGTGCTGACGCGATGGGACTTGAACCAAGCTTTCGGACACAGGAAGTGATCAGCTCTCAGCTTGAAACCGCAATTGCTGACAGAAGGTAGGTCTATTGGGCGGTGGACGGAGAGATTGCAGCAGTGGCTCGATATGCTATCGCCCTTCCGGATCGCGGTGCGCGTATCGGGAGCGTCTACACCCGCGCCTCCTTTCGAAAACGAGGGATCGCATCTGCTCTGGTGGGATCATTAGCTCGCCATCTTTTCGAAGGAGGGCAACAGTGGGTCTCGCTTCTTGCAGACAATGCCAACAGCACTTCCACCGAACTTTATCAGCGCCTGGGCTTTACCCCCTCGTTCCGATCAGCTTCAGTGAGCTTTGTTAGTCATTAGGCGTCCCCTCATGCCGCGTTCATTCCTCATTATCGGGACCGTCGCTTGGGATCGGGTTGTGATCGTAGACGGCCCCACCCTCCCCGGTACCCGGCTAACTGGGAAGATGGGCGTTGATCCTGATAGCGACCTTCCCGCCGGTCGCCTTGGCGGCGGGGCAGCGAACGCCGCTTCCGCCCTAGTGAATGCTGGCCATGGCGCCTTCCTATACGCTCCAATCTCAACGGGTCGCGATGGCGACAACGCGATATCAGCCGCGCGGCGTATTGGGATCGATACGCGCTATGTCCAACGGACAGACCTGCTTACCTCTAAAACGCTCGTGCTTATTGACCCTGCGGGTGAACGAACGATAGTGCGGTTGTTCGACAGGGCAGCTTCTTCCGAGCGAAAATCAAAGCTCTTGTCTCAGCTTGTGGGGCCGGATCTGGCGACCCTGCCACCTCTTAACGGCGTTTACATACGATCTGCTCTACCCGGCTATCAGGCCATCATCGACACAGCGAAAGACGCCCACATTCTCGCTCATTGGCCCCTTAGCAGCGAAGCCACTCCAATTGATGCGCATACCCTGGTAGGCTCGGCAGATGATCTCGTTCGACACGGTCTTGACCCTCATCACCCATGGCCGATCGCTTCTGAACAAACAGCCGGTCGACTGCAGCATGTGGTTATCACCCGGGGCGCAGACGGGGGAACAATTTTCTCTGCTAACGGACAAATCAATTACTCAACCCCAAGGGTTGTCCAAGTGGACGCCACGGGCGCGGGAGACAGCTTTGCGGCAGGCCTGTTGGAAGCCCTAGTAGAGAAAGCGCCTATCAAGGAGGCTGCCCTACACGCCGCAAAGTGGGGGGCGATCACCGCCTCCAGAATTGGATCGAGCTGCGATATGGAAGGGGAGTTATACCCTCCCTTCGCAGCGCGCTGAAGAAAGACCTACTTCAGGTCATTAGCATCCGTATACGGGGCCGTGGTTTCGAAAAGGCGTTCATCCATCGTGGATTGAGGCCCTTGGATCACCGCCTTGACGCCTCGCTCACCCTTCATCATCTCAAACCGATCATAGAGCTGGCCGGTGGCTGTCCTCGCCTCATACGAAAGAGTATTGCCGTCGATTTCGATGATTTGGAAAAAGGGGGTGTTCTCCGCTTTTCGGATCAGCTCAACCCCATCACCGGTATAGCCGTCCCAACCATCATCTTTAAACGTATATTGCTTAGGACCACTGACGGAATTGACGAACATCGTGTCAACTTGGCCAACGTTTTCAGCAACACCGACGCGCTCAGGCGTTTGCCCCGTCGCGCCGCGGGCATAGGTATGGTCATGCCCCTGCAGCACGAGATCAACATTGTACTTTTTAATGATCGGCAACAGCACCTTCCGACGATCAGCCGAATCGCGATTACGGCCCGATGAAAAAATCGGATGGTGCATGGAAAGAATGCGCCAGCGGGCCGTACTTTTCGCCAACGCGCGATCAAGCCAGGCCGCCTGCGCCTTGAGGTTGCTGTTCTGGGTCGATAGGACGAAGATATCCAAATCCTTTGAGTAAGGAATTTTGTAGACGACTTCCTGCAGGTCAGCTGGCAGTGTTTCATCCGTTGGCAACGTGAATTGCGGGCGCCATAGGACTGACAGGATCCGGTCTGTCTGTTCTTCACCAACGCCAAGGCGGGCATATTCGTGATTCCCCGCGACCGGAATGGCGGGCATCATGCCGTGGATGAAGCCAACCGCCTTGAACCATTCGGCCCATTCAAAATCCCGAGACGCTCGGTTCACAAGGTCTCCAGCGTGCAAGAAAAAATCAGCATCAGGACGCGTCGAGAAGGCTGCTCTCACAACCCGGGACCAGTGGGACAAAACACCATTTTGTGCATCCCCTACGTACAAGAAAGTGATCGGCCCCTCTTCAGCGGCAGTGCGCATATGGAACCACTCACTCCACGCCCCCCGTTTCCCCTGTACCCGGTAAGCGTACCGAGTGTCTGCCTCCAAACCGCGAAACACCACAGAATGAAAATGGGCATCTTCAAGCTTCGCATTCGCTGGTACGGGGAAGCTCTTCCCTTCATACTTGACCATCGCGAGCGACAGGGGCTCGGTCGCAGCACTGATAGTTTTGGCACTTAGATCAAAGCGCGCATCATCCGTAGCCAGTGCGATCTCGGCCACGGTTTCTGTTACACTCGCGTCGGTCCGCCATGTGACCGCAAAGCTGGATTGGGGGGTTTCGGGCAGGGTCACAACAATTCTGTCGGGCCACGGTGACGCATCTTGCCACGGTGGGATAGGATGATGGGATGAACTTCCATGGGCTAACGATGCTGTTGGCCAGAGTAGAAGTAGAAAAACAGTGATTGCCCTGACAATCATGAGGATGCCCCTTAAGACTAAACTAGTTGATGAGATTGGATCGTAGACGGCCCGATATTGTGTCGAGGACCGCTACACAGATCATATAGAGAACGATGATGAAAACGACTTGATCGAATGCAAACATCTTTATGCGCTCTTCGAGCTCAAAGCCGATGCCGCCCGCCCCGACGATGCCCAGAACCGCAGCATTTCGGAAATTTGATTCAAGGTAAAACAGTCCCTGACTGGCCATTACCGGCAAGACTTGAGGCAGTGTGGCATAGCGCAGGGAGGCAATGGGCCCCGCCCCAGATGCCTTGAGCCCCTCCCTCTGTTTTGGATCGATGTTCTCGAACGCCTCCGCATAGAGCTTGGATAGAACTGGTATATCTGCAAGCGCGAGTGCAATAACACCACCAAAAGGCCCCATACCAAACGCAGACACAAGGATGAGCGCCCAGACGAGAACAGGTATCCCCCGGAAGAAGTCAAACACCCGGCGCACCGCAAAGTGTAGGGGCGGCAGAGATACAATCGTCTTTGCACCCAGCAGCCCCAGTGGCACCGAGACGATGGCCGCAACGGCAGTGCCCGCAAATGCCATCGCAAAGGTCTGCGCGAGGGCATGCATAATCCGCGAAAGATCGCCCCCGTCATTTGGTGGCCACATAGAAGCGAAGAAACCGCCCAACCGGGTAATCCCCTTCAGGAAGGTTTCGGGTGTCAACTCAAGGTCAACAGCAATCCATCCCATCACCAAAAGAAGAGCAACAAGACTGCCCCAGCTTTGGGCTCGCTTCACTAGGGACGGGTGCACCGCCCGATGCATAATGCGCTCGGCATTCGCAAGATAATCACCTTCTATAGTGGTCATGCCGTCGCTACCTTGACACCGATAAGGCGGTGACGAATGGCTTCTGATGTAATGTCGATAGCGAAAATGAGAACTGTCATCATCAAGAGGATCGCTAAATAGTCTGTAAACTGTATATAAGTGATAGCGCGGGACAGTTCGATGCCAATTCCCCCTGCCCCAACGATACCAAGGGCGGCGGCCGCCGAAATATTGCCTTCAAATTTGAGCATCGCGTAGGAGGCGTAACCTGGCGCTACCTGCGGGAACAAACCGTAGCGGATTTGATCCCACCAGCTCCCACCGCTTGACCGAATACCCTCAAGCTGTCGCATGTCGGCGTTCTCGTTAATCTCCGAAAAAAGCTTCCCAAGCCGGCCGACCGTAGACAGAACAATGGTAATCACCCCCGCTAACGGACCGATACCGAAAGCTGCCACCAATATCATCGCCACGATCACATCAGGCAGGGTCCGAATAGCCTCTAAGGTCCGACGCACAATCCCTCTTAAGGGGGCATAGGGAATAAGGTTGCGGGAGCAGAGTAACGCCGCTGGTATGGAAAGAGCTGTCCCAAGAACCGTTGCAAACACTGCCATCTGAACCGTCTCCAAGAGAGCCGGGCCCCATAGAGGCATCCCGTAATACCAGTTCGATATCGATCCAGGTGTTTCCGCTCCCGCCATTAAAGCGCTAGGCTCAAGATCCGGCGTCATCTTGTCTAAAAAGGTAAGCATACGCCCCAAAGGATCGTTGCCTATCTCGCCGCCAAAAATCTCACCAACGGAAAAAGACCATATAAATAGGATCAGCGTCCCGACAAAGAAGACGGCGTTGTAAACCCGGCGCTGCGCTGTCACCTTTGCCCGTTCCGCTTCGAATGCAGCCACAGGATCAGGCCGCTCTGGGAGGAGCGGCGATTTTTGAAGGTCCGTTTCAATTGAATCGCCGCGTGCCATCTTCTCAGTGCTCCTTGCCGGTTCCGGTGAAAAAGGCGCCAGCCTCGGTAGGTTCGAATTCCTTCCCTTTGCCGCCGGAGATCCACTCAAATGCGAGGGGAGCTTCAAAATGCATCATGCTATGAACACTCAGCATACGATAATGGTATTCGTGCGGAAGCTTATCTGCGACAACCATCGCCTCCTCAGCGACTGGATACGCCCGCGCGAGCACCGAAAGGTCATTGCAACGCGTCGGTGCCGGATCAAGCAAATGGCAGTAGCGCGCCCATGCGGTGACCTCGATTGCGCCAGCCGCGACCTCGCCCGACCGAACGGCTTCGGCAATTTGAGGCGTGCTCTCGAAGGCTTTGAAAGACATTTTCTCAACGGCTCCGCCCTGCTGGGACAAGACCACCTTCACCAATTGGTAGTTTAAAGACAAAGGGGGCTGCCCCAATATCCCAACCTTTTGCTCGGCAAGATCGGTGACCGATTGTAAGGCGGCGCCTGTTTTCGCGAAGACCACCGCCTCGACCCGGCCAACACCATCATGAGGCCTCAGCGCCATGATGGGACGTGATTTGCTCTTTATAGGCCCAAAAGCTTCGGCAGACACCCACGCAAAATCAACTTCCCCCGCCGCCAACAGCGCAGCGGACGCGTAGTGATCTTTTGTCAAACAAAGGACAATAGGATTCTGGAAACGGGATTGCAGATGGCTGATATAGTCTTTTGATCGATGCCCACCCACATCGCTTGCCGTCATGCAGCTCGTTTCTTTTGTCCCTTCTGCTTCCGGCGTTGCGACCGCGAGCCGCAGCGAAGTGACTCTATCACCAGCCTCTGCAAAGCCTAGCGGCGCGAAGGCACCCGCAAGAGCAGCTATCCATGGAAGCCATCGCACCATCATATCACCATCAAGTTCTGGAAAAGAACGACTTAGTCGTTACGCTGCGCTTGCATCATGCGGCGACGATGCTCTTTTATTTCTTCATCGCGCATATCGAAAAGATCTTGGTACGAGGAACGATCCGCCACCGTATAACTTGTTCCCGGCAGGCGCCCGGTCGCCAGAAACGCTTCCGGACGATCATAAGGAAGGGCCAGCATCGCGCCGCGTATAAGGTCTCTAAATTCTTGGGAACGGTCGGTCCGAACGATATAGGAGCTATTTGGCAGAGGGCCTGCGTACCAGATCTCTCGATAATCATCCAAGTTGATGATATCGCGCCGGGCCAATCGACGTAAAGACCCAGAGGCAAATCCTACCTCAGGGTCACCGCCATTTGCGAGCGTCACAACAGCATCATACTGGCCATTCGCGAGCGCCATTGTTGTTTGAAGGTGGCCACCGCCAATACCAACCTTACCAAAGAACGTATCAGGATTAATACCTCCCTGGCGCATGGCCCAGCGCGGATAGATATATCCAGAGGTGGAGTTAAAGTCGACGAAAGCAAGACGAGCGCCCTCTAAGTCTTCAATGCTCTGATAGGCGCTATCGCGCTGGACCACGATGCTAGAATAGTAGCCTCGCCGATCCGCCGAATCGCGCCGTGTAAAGAGGGGTTCTGCAAGGTCACCAATCTGCGCATGCACGTTCGCGTAGGCCCCTGCTCCCATGCTTCCGATATCAATTTGACCGGATGCCATCGCCTGGATGGTGCCGTTATAGTCTGTAGATTGATAGACTTTCACCGGTTTGCCGGTCACTTCTTCGAGATAGCTGGTAAATAACTCCCAGCGGGCCATCACCGCCGGATCCTCCAAAGAACTGGAATGACCGATGCGAACTTCCTTCATTGCCGATCGCCAGTCAGCGTCGCTCCGCGAGGTCGAACCTGAATTTTCCGAAGAGCACGACGCGCCAAGAAGCGTCGCAAAAATGGCTAAAGAGAGCTTTTTCCACCAGCCGATTGTCATTCTCGATCACCCGAGTTGCTGCTGGAAGTAGAGACTACGGAGCGCTCATGTCAGGTTGATGACGGTTCGGCGACACACGCTGGAGAATGCATCGAATTTGTTGGTCATCCGCAAACGCCTCAAAACAAAGAAAGAACATTTTCCACGGAGCGACGACTTCTGCATCGATAGACCTGAAGATGGGCGTTCCGCTTCAGCATCAACTCAGCTTCGAGTTGGCGCTTTTGCGATAATAGTTCTCCAACACGATACGAATCGGGTGCCCCTTGTCCAGCCAACGCCCAAATGATTCGGCGTTACCGTTCAGCTGGGATGTCTTAAGCGCCGCTCGCTTGAACGAGCGCCCAACCACCTGGCGCAACACAGTCTCAAACGGCAGGTCGAGCCACACCACCACATTGCCGCGCTCGAAGGTCAAAGGGCGCGGTCGCGAATAACCGCCCGCAAGAGCGCATCCCTTCGAATACCAGTCCAGCTCACAACCATCCTCATAGAGCCGTTTCACTTTAATCCGAGTCATCAACGGCTCTGGCATTTTTGTTTTGAGCGCTTGAGCCCACTTCCTCCGTGACCGCGATTGTCTTGAAAGCGCTCCAATAAAAAAAGAGCGAGGCTTGCCGAAGCAAGCCCCGCTCCTCTCGTTTCCTCAGGAGAGGGAGGATTAGAAGTTGAAGCGAACGCCGGTGAGGTAACGCTCACCAAAGCCTTCAACCTCATAGACCCGACCGCGGTTTTGGCGGATCCGACGACCAAGCTGATCCGTCAGATTGTTGGCGTCGAAGAACCATTCGAGGTTGTCGTTGACCTGGTAACGAGCACCAAAGGACAAACGACCGAGCTGTGACCAATAGCGGTCAAACTCTTCCGTTGAACCATAAGAGTTGATCCAATCGGTCCGCCACTGCCAGTTCACCCGCAAGGACAGGTCATATTTCTCCCAGTACGCTGACGTGTTGTAGGTAATGTCAGAAGACCCTTCCAGCGGCACATCCCGGGTTGTCTCTTCACCACGATCCCCGTCAAAGAGGGTAATCTCTGAATCGACCCAGGTGATGTTGCCGTTGAAGCCAAAGCCGTCGGTCCACTCTGGAAGGCCCCAATCCGGTAGGAAGTCAAATTTCTGGGCGTAGCTTGCCTCCAGGCCGTAATAGTAGCCCTGATCGCCATTGGACAAGGTACGGAATTCGTACTCAGACCGATCAATGAGATCAGTGTTGAACTGGTCGCTACCAAACGTGACGCTCCGATCCACGAGTGGATCCTGGATGTACTTGTAGAAAGCACCAACCGAGAAGATCCCTAGAGGCTCAAGATAGTGCTCGTAGTACAGGTCAATACCGTAAGTCTTCTCTGGGTTGACGAACGGGTTGCCGCCACTGATCACTCCACTTTCGTCATTGATAGAGAAGTTCGGTGCGCGCTCATCAAAATCGGCACGAGAGAGGCCGGAGTTCAACGACAACCGAATCTTCCGATTATCAGTCAAATCATAGTTGATGTGAACCGAAGGGAAGACATCAACACGGTCATCGCCAGCCTCAATGAGCGTGAAGCCATTGACGCTTTCAGCACCTGGCACTGAGCCAAGGGCCTGGCCATCATTTTCAGACGCTTCCACCCGGAGACCGGCAACAACGTTCCCCCAGTCGAATTGCATCGTGCCCATCACGTAAGCCGCATAGATGCTCTCTTCGACCCGGTAGAAGCTCTCTTCAGAGGTCTCAGGTTGAGTGAACGCACCACCAGCACGCTCAAGCGCATTGAAGGTCTCTACAGCAACTTCGGTCTGATAGAGGGATGCCACAAAATCGAGTGGGAAGCCACCAGGCCATTCTTCACGTTTTTGGATATCGGCGAGCGTTGGCACACCTAGACCAGCATCCGCCAAAGAGTCAGGATCGACAAGCGTGTCGGTCCGGGTTTCCTTCTTCCGTCTGTAGTCATACTGAACGCCAGCTTTGAAGGTTGTGGGATTGCCGAGGAACTCAAGCTCACGTTCAGCATCGAATTTCGCGGTATAAGCCTGTGTCCGCTCCATACGGTCAATGCGCTCAATGTTATCGAGCTCAAGATCATTCGAGTTGATATCGAACTTCCGATCGCCAAGAGCATAGGTGTCGTCACCATTGTCGATGGTTTCGAACAACACCGTCCGCGGGAAATCAGGATCGGAGTAGTCGTACGCTACCGATGGGCGCAAGGAGGGATCGCTCGGGCTTTCAAAACGCCACCGAGCCGGTGCAAAGAACTCATCTTCCGTGTGGGTTGTGTTCAACCGCCAGGACAGATCCCAGTCGCCAACCAAGTGATCACCACCAATTGTATTGGTAAAGATGTTTTCACGATAATTGTTGGTGTTGAAGGTGGCGTCGATCTGTGCGCCGAAAACAGTACCTGCGTTGGGCGTGTTGTTGCACGGCGCTTCGACATTCGCGTAACACCCTTGACCGGAAGCGTCACTGTCAAAGTCGAAGATATACTGATCTCGGTTTTCATCGTCGGTGAACTCGGTGAAGATCGATGAAACGAACAGCTCATGGTTCGCGTTGGGGCGCCAGTCAAAACGACCGGTGAGGCCTTTGTTCGCCCGAACAAGATTGTAAACTCGAATGTCAGCCTGGCGCGACCAGATGAGATCTTCGCCAGCTGTACCTTCGGCTTCGCTCGCATTCTCAAACCGGTTCTCAATATTGTCGGTCACCTGGTTCCGGCGGTAGAAGGAGCCAGAAACGAGAAAACCCATCGTGTCATTGGCGAAGGTGTTAGACACAGTCGCCGAGAGGTTAGACTGCTCGCCGCCACCCAGCTGAAGGAAGCCGATGGCGCCTTCACCAGAAACGTGGATGCCCTTCCGGTCAAATGGGTTGCGGGTGATGATGTTGATGTTGCCGGCGATAGACTCAGCAGACATGTCAGCGGTGACCGCCTTAGTTGCCTCGATAGAGCTGACAATCGCGTTAGGGATCGTGTCAAAACGTGAGGCGCGGCCTTCTGGAGACACAACGTTCAAACCGTTAAAGGAGACCGTCGTCCATTTATTCGGTGCACCGCGAAGGTTGACGTAGCGCTCTTGGCCTTGGTCCCGCTCCACAGAGATACCAGGCAGGCGAGAAAGGGCAGCCGCCACGTTTTGGTCAGGAAAGCGACCAATCGTGTCCGCTGCCACCACGTTGATGAGATTGTCGGAAGCGCGCTGGCGAGAGTAAGCTGCCGCCTCTGAGTCAGCGATCGGAAACGTGCCGCGTACAACAATCTGGTCCTGGGTCGAGCCAAGCTCTACGAGGCGGATAGCGAGAGACTCAGTCTGACCGGCCGTGACAGTCACGGTCCGCGTTTCGGTCTCTTTGTTTTGGTATTGAATGATTACTTCGTGGGTGCCCGCAGGAACGCGGCCGAATCGGAACATGCCTTCGCGATCCGAAGTCGCCCGAAGATTTTGTGATGGAATACGAACCAGCACACCTTGAAGGTTGTTGCCCGTTACATCGTCAACCACCTGGCCGGTCACCACACCAGTTGCCGTTTGCGCTGTCGCAGCGGTTGCAAAACCCGCTGTCGCCACAAAAGAAACGCCGCCCATCAAGGCAGCGCGAAGCAACGCACCCGTTGCTATACCAGTAGTCCTCAAAGTCATTTTATAACCCCGCTTAGATCGGACGCCCGACGCTCCGATTCCAAGGCGGATTAGAAATTGGTTATGACAGGCTTTTAACGATAACGCTTCATTTCGATAAAGACCGCTGCCTTACAGAGCCCACAATCCAACAATTTGTGAGGACAGGGGTGGTGCTTTTCGAAGCCAGAATCGCGCGGTGCGAACAAAATGCGCCGTATACGCAACAGGGATGTCACAGGGCTTTTACATAACCGTCATAAAGGCCGTTGGACAACCGTAAAATTGTGGGTACTGAGGAACAGTCAACCCACCCTAAGCAGTCGTCACTGAAATTTCATACTCTTGTCAGCTTGCTTCAGAGAAGACGCACGGCCAATTTGCATTCAGCCTTTATGGGAGGAGTAATCAGGTGATCAGCGAAGTGACAGTACGCTGCCAAAATACCCTCGGTGATAATGTGCGGTTGCTCGCCCCAGCGGGTACGACCTCTGGTCGTTTTGGCACGGTGACCCTGTCGGTCCTAGGGTTCACTATTGACCGCATTGTCTCAGAAACCACAACCGGCCAGTCGGCCATCCTCCTTCGGCCTATGGCAGAGACGAACGAGCGGTCTGTGCATTATCATTTCACCGCCATGACGGATAACGGTAGTCTCTATCCTGAGGACGCATTCACCCCACGTCACAACCGATACACAGAAGCAGCCTCAGATCTCGCCCAACACGCAACGCAGGTGGCGCAATCGGCCGGCGGCGGCATGGACGGGATTTATGCCCTGGTGGAAGAAACCAGCGAACGCTTCACCTACGGCCACCCGGATCAGCGATTTAACGATGGGCGTGAAGAAGTGACCTACCTCAGATGCGGCCTTACCGAAGGCTCCTGCGTTGACATCAACACCTATTTGATCGCGAGCTTAAGAGCCGCCGGATATGATGCCGCCTACCTATACGGATATTTTTTCTCCGCTGAGAAGAAAGACTGGACCAGCGGAATGCACTGTTGGGTCGCCACCCGGCATGATGGGGAGATATTAGAATGGGATATCGCTCACCATAAAAGGGAGGGCCTTGCCCCCATCCGCCCGGTCCTTGACCCAAAGCCGGGCCGCCGGGTGATGATTGGCCACTCGATGGGTCATGTCTATCAAACGCCCCACGAGCGCGTTGTGACCAAGCTTCTCGCTGGGCCGCTCCTCATCGGCCCAGAGGGCAATGTCGTGGGCAACGCATTTGAACGGGCCACTATTACGGGCATGGGCTAAAGACAGCCCAGAATATCGGGCAACTCATCGAGCGATTTAATCACTGCAGATGATCGAGAGGCGTCCGGTTTATCAGCATCGAACACGCCCCACGGTCCTCGCCGAACGAGAATCGCTTGCATCTCCATTTGCCGCGCCGGCGCGATGTCATCGTCGAGGCGATCCCCCACATACGCAATTTGACTGGCCGGCGCGGAAGACAGGTCGATGATTTTCTCAAAGAAAGCTTGCGAGGGTTTTGACACCCCCCACATCGATGATGATGCGATAAAGTCAGCGGCAATCCCGACCTTACGAAGAGCTTCAACACACCCCATGGGCTGGTTCCCTGCAATACCAACCCTTAGCCACCGCGATTGGAGCGCCTCTCCGCACGGGAAAGCGTCGGCGTAAAAGTCCGAATGC